>NZ_JAZDCU010000002.1:0-516440 GCF_036324085.1 Pseudomonas auratipiscis | reverse complement strand
GCGCGCATTCTACGCTTTCCTCAGAGTGTGTCAAGCGTTTATTTTGAAGTTTTTCAGAATTTCTCTTTCAACTTCAACCGCTTAACTCGCTGCGATCTCTCGTCAGCGGGAGGCGAATTCTACAGCGTTTCAATTCGCTGTCAACCACCTTTTTCACCGCTGCCGATCTTTCGATCGAAGCCCTTCCAGCACTACCTGAAACATCTAACTCATTGAATATCAAGGAGTTTTCAGTTCCGACTACGCCAGAAGTGGGGCGAATTATAGAGAGATCCGCAGGGGCGTCAAGGACTTATTACAACTTTGTTTCAGGAGGGGCGTTTTGGCTATAAGTAATAAGCTGCAAGCTACAAGCTAATGCGGACACACCGCGCGCCCTTGCAGCTTGCCCGCTTCAGACCACCCCAGCAGTACGCAAGCGCTCTATATCCGACGATGTCATCCCCAGAACATCACCCAATACCTGCTCTGTATGCTCGCCTAGTAGCGGCGGGGCATTGCGGTACTCCACTGGCGTCTCAGAAAGCCGAATAGGGCTCGCAACCTGCGGCACATGCCCAGCCAATGGGTGAGGCATCTCAATTGCCAACGCTCGCGCCTTGACCTGCGGATCGGCAAACATCTGCGCCAGATCATTAATCGGCCCACAAGGCACACTGGCCTTCTCGAGCTGCGACACCCATTCGGCGGTGGTCTTGAACACTGTTGCCTGGCGAATCAATGGGATCAACACTGCCCGATTCGCCACTCGCTGCTTATTAGTAGCGAAGCGTGGGTCATCCGCCCATTGCGGCTGACCAGCCACCTCAGCGAACTTGCGAAATTGCCCGTCATTGCCAACGGTAAGGATGAAGTCGCCATCAGACGTGGGGAACGCCTGGTATGGGACGATATTAGGGTGCGCATTACCAAGGCGACTAGGCGGTGTGCCTGTAGTCAGATAATTCATGGCCTGGTTGGCCAAGCAGGCCACCTGGACATCGAGCAATGCCATATCGATATGCTGGCCCCCACCATCATGATCACGATGGGCGAGGGCGGCCAGAACTGCCACAGTAGAATAAAGCCCGGTGAGGATGTCGGTCAGCGCAACGCCTACCTTTACCGGCCCCGCACCCTCTTCACCTTCCGGAAGGCCGGTGAGGCTCATCAATCCGCCAAGCCCCTGGATCATGAAGTCGTACCCAGCACGCTTGGCATACGGACCCGTCTGGCCAAAACCGGTAATAGAGCAATAGATCAACTGCGGGTTGATTACCCTCAGGCTTTCATAGTCGAGCCCATAAGCGGCCAGACCACCTACCTTGAAGTTCTCGATGACCACATCCGATTTTGCCGCAAGCTCACGCACCAAGCGCTGACCTTCCGGCTGGGTGAAGTCGATGGTCACCGAGCGCTTGTTACGGTTGGCCGACAAGTAGTAGGCCGCCTCGGTAGTGTTCTCACCGTAGGCGTCCTTAAGGAAGGGTGGCCCCCAGGCACGCGTGTCATCGCCGGTTCCCGGGCGCTCGACCTTGATAACTTCGGCCCCAAGGTCGGCGAGAATCTGCCCGGACCACGGCCCGGCCAGCACTCGCGACAAATCCAGTACCCGCAGATGAGATAGCGCGCCCATGGGCTGGCTCCTTATTAATAGAAGGACTGAATGCCGGTTTGGGCGCGACCCAGGATCAACGCGTGAACGTCATGGGTACCCTCATAGGTGTTGACCACTTCGAGGTTGACCAGATGACGGGCCACACCGAACTCGTCGGAGATGCCGTTCCCACCGAGCATGTCACGCGCCATGCGGGCAATTTCCAGGGACTTGCCGCAGGAGTTGCGCTTCATGATCGAAGTGATTTCGACTGCCGCAGTACCTTCATCTTTCATACGCCCGAGGCGCAAGCAGCCTTGCAGTGCCAAGGTGATCTCTGTCTGCATGTCCGCCAGCTTCTTCTGGATCAACTGGTTGGCAGCCAGGGGGCGGCCGAACTGCTTACGATCCAGGGTGTATTGGCGAGCGGTGTGCCAGCAGGCTTCAGCCGCACCCAACGCCCCCCAGGAAATGCCATAGCGAGCAGAGTTGAGGCAGGTGAAAGGACCTTTCAAGCCGCGCACATCAGGGAAGATGTTCTCTTCGGGTACGAACACATTGTCCATGACGATTTCGCCGGTGATCGACGCACGCAGACCCACCTTGCCGTGAATCGCTGGAGCGCTGAGGCCTTGCCAGCCTTTCTCCAGAACAAAGCCACGGATGTCGCCGGCGTCGTCCTTGGCCCACACCACGAACACATCAGCGATAGGGCTATTGGTAATCCACATTTTGCTGCCAGACAGGCGATAGCCACCGTCGACCTTTTTTGCCCGGGTAATCATTGAACCCGGATCGGAACCATGATCAGGCTCGGTCAGACCGAAACAGCCGATCCACTCACCACTGGCCAGCTTCGGCAGGTACTTCTGCTTCGTCGCTTCGGTACCGAACTCATTAATAGGCACCATCACCAGAGAGGACTGCACACTCATCATCGAACGATAGCCGGAGTCGATCCGCTCGACCTCACGGGCGATCAAACCGTAGCAGACATAGTTCAGGCCACTTCCACCGTACTGCTCAGGAATGGTCGCGCCAAGCAGACCGACCTCACCCATTTCACGGAAAATCGCAGGATCAGTCTGCTCATGCCGAAAAGCTTCCAGCACGCGCGGGGCCAGCTTGTCCTGGGCGAACTGATAAGCGCTGTCACGCACCATGCGCTCTTCTTCAGTGAGCTGTTGATCTAGCAACAGCGGGTCGATCCAGTTGAAGCTTGCTTTACCGGCCATGAGCGAATCCTCGAAATAGGGGACCAGAGTTGTTGTGGATTGATCCTAGGCCTGTTCGGGGCATGAGACAAACGAGGAATACGCATGGTCTTGTGATAATTTCTCACTCCGTAAAGGTAGAAAACCCCACCCTTACGACTTATTAGTGAGATTGACGTACATGCGACGAAAGATCCCCAGCACAGCGGCCTTGGTCTGCTTCGAGGCAGCCGCCCGCCACGAGAGCTTTACCAAGGCCTCCCAAGAGTTATCTCTTACCCAGGGCGCCGTTTGTCGGCAAATCGCCGGACTCGAAGAATTTCTCAACGTTGAACTGTTCCGTCGTTCGCGGCGCGGGGTGAAGCTCACAGAAGCTGGCCTCTCTTATAGCCGCAGGGTGGCCGCACAACTCGATGCCGTGGAGCGCGACACCTTGTCAGTAATGGGCCAACAGGGCGCGAACGTCATCGAGCTTGCCGTGGTTCCGACCTTTGGTACCCAATGGTTGCTGCCAAGGCTCAAGGACTTCCAGCGGCACCATCCAGAAGTCACCGTCAATCTGACAAACCGCACCCGGCCGTTCCTGTTCGCCGATACCCCCTTTGACGCAGCCATCTATTTCGGTGATGCCGATTGGTCGGGCACTCACTCTCATCGACTGATGAGCGAAAGCCCGGTACCGGTTTGCAGCCCGGGCTTGCTAGCTGGCGCCACACAACTGGATGCCGAGCAAATTGCTCGATTACCACTACTGCAGCAGACCACGCGCCCATACGCCTGGCGCCAATGGTTCAACAGCCTGGACCTGAACGTTAGCCGCGACATGACAGGGCCACGCTATGAGCTATTCTCGATGTTGGCTCAAGCGGCCATGCATGAGATGGGAATAGCCTTGATCCCGCCCTTTCTGATTCAGCGAGAACTGGCAGAAGGGCGCCTGGTGGTAGCCAATCGACACGGCTTGTCCAGCATCAAGGCGTATTACCTGATGATCCCCGAACGGAAGGTCGAATCCGCCTCGTTGCGCGCTTTCCGCGATTGGCTGGTAGCCGAATCTCAGCGCTACGCCGCAGAGCATAAGGCTAGCAGCAACAACCTGACCCCGTAGTCAGCAAAATCACAACCCTACAGATGTACGTAAATGTCGCAATTATCAAAACTGTACTAATCGTCGCGACATAGACCTTAACCCTAGTATCTATGCGGCATTCGCAGCATAAATCGCGTTTTGACCGAAGCAATCGGCAAATTCGGCGGAATTTTTTTAAAAATTACCGTAATCTCCCTGAAGCCCGTATTTGACGGGCTCCAGGCCTGTTCTTGCGACATTCAGTCACAGGGTGACTTGTAGTTTGAATACCGTCACCCTTCAAAACTGGTTGAAGCGACTCAGGAATCACCTGCAAAATGCCGCGCCCCGCCTGGATTCGGCGGGATCGTGCTGATCGGCCGCCCCAGACGCACCATCCGCAGTGCGCTGGTTTACCAACAAAAGATCACGCAGGAGATTTGACGTGCACATTGGTGTTCCTCTCGAAACGCAGACGGGCGAAACACGGGTTGCTGCAACCCCGGAAACCATCAAGAAACTGATTGGTCAGGGGCATCAGGTTACCGTCCAGAGTGGCGCCGGCATCAATGCCAGCGTTCCGGACAGTGCCTATGAAGCAGTAGGCGCTGCCATTGGCAGCGCAGCCGATGCGTTTGGCGCACAGCTTGTTTTGAAAGTTGTGGCTCCCGACGATAGCGAACTGGCCCAAATCAAGAGCGGCACCATCCTGGTGGGCATGCTCAATCCGTTCAACAACGACATGATCGCCAAGATGGCCGAGCGCGGTATTACCGCATTCGCGCTGGAAGCGGCTCCTCGCACATCGCGGGCACAAAGCCTTGACGTGCTGTCTTCGCAAGCCAACATTGCCGGTTACAAGGCTGTGTTGCTGGCTGCCCATCACTATCCACGCTTCATGCCGATGCTGATGACCGCTGCCGGTACCGTTAAGGCCGCTCGCGTGCTGATTCTCGGAGCAGGTGTTGCCGGGCTGCAGGCCATTGCCACGGCCAAGCGTCTGGGTGCAGTGATTGAAGCCTCGGACGTGCGTCCTGCGGTGAAAGAGCAGATCGAGTCGCTGGGTGCCAAGTTCATCGACGTGCCTTACGAGACCGACGAAGAACGTGAATGTGCTGTCGGTGTAGGTGGCTACGCCCGCCCAATGCCGGCAAGCTGGATGCAACGTCAGGCCCAGGCCGTGCATGAGCGCGCCAAACAGGCCGATATTGTTATCACCACCGCCCTTATTCCAGGACGCAAGGCGCCGACGCTGCTCAGCGCCGAGACGGTTGCACAGATGAAACCAGGCTCGGTGGTCATCGACCTGGCAGCGGCTCAAGGCGGCAACTGCCCATTGACTGTCGCTGACCAGGTGGTGGTAGAGCAGGGCGTAACCATCGTCGGCCCGACCAACCTGCCCGCGCAGGTGGGTGCCGATGCTTCGGCCCTCTATGCTCGTAACCTGCTGGACTTCATGAAGCTGCTGTTCGACAAGGACAGTCAGTTGGTGATCAACCTCGAAGACGATATCGTCGCCGCGTGCCTGATGTGCCGCGACGGCCAGATCATCCGCAAGAACGGATAAGGAGCCAGACAATGGAAGACATGCTGATCTCTCACGGCGTCTATAACCTGATCATTTTCGTTCTGGCGATCTATGTCGGTTATCACGTGGTATGGAACGTTACGCCTGCACTGCACACCCCCTTGATGGCGGTTACCAACGCCATCTCCGCCATCGTCATTGTCGGCGCCATGCTGGCCGCCGCCCTGACCGTTACGCCGCTGGGCAAAATCATGGGCACCCTGGCGGTGGCCCTGGCAGCGGTCAACGTATTCGGTGGTTTCCTGGTCACCCGGCGCATGCTGGAGATGTTCAAGAAGAAAGCCGCAAAGGCTGAGGGGAAGCAGTAAACATGAGCATGAACCTGGTAACACTTCTCTACCTTGTCGCCTCGATCTGCTTCATCCAGGCGCTCAAGGGCCTTTCGCATCCGACCACATCGCGACGCGGCAACTTTTTCGGCATGCTTGGCATGGCCTTGGCAGTCATCACCACTGTTGGGCTGATCTACAAACTGGGCGCTGAACTGGCCACTGCCGGTATTGGCTATGTGATTGTCGGCTTGCTGATTGGCGGTACTGCTGGCTCCATCATGGCCAAGCGCGTTGAAATGACCAAGATGCCTGAACTGGTCGCCTTCATGCACAGCATGATTGGTCTGGCTGCCGTGTTCATCGCCATCGCTGCAGTGATCGAGCCACAGTCGCTGGGCATCGTCTCCAGCATCAGCGACCCGATTCCTACCGGTAACCGCCTGGAGCTGTTCCTTGGTGCAGCGATCGGTGCAATCACCTTCTCCGGTTCGGTCATCGCCTTCGGCAAGCTCTCTGGTAAGTACAAGTTCCGCTTGTTCCAAGGCGCGCCTGTACAGTTCAGCGGCCAGCACCAATTGAACCTGGTGCTGGGCTTGGCAACTATCGGCCTGGGCCTGGTCTTTACCTTTACCGGCAGCTACAGCGCTTTTGCCCTGATGCTGATCCTGGCATTCATCATGGGTGTACTGATCATCATCCCGATCGGTGGCGCCGATATGCCAGTAGTGGTATCGATGCTCAACAGCTACTCGGGCTGGGCGGCGGCTGGTATCGGTTTCTCGCTGAACAACTCGATGCTGATCATTGCAGGCTCGCTGGTAGGCTCGTCGGGTGCCATTCTCTCGTACATCATGTGTAAGGCGATGAACCGTTCGTTCTTCAACGTGATCCTCGGTGGTTTCGGCGGCGCCACGGACAGCGCCGGCCCGGCTGGCTCGCAAGAGGCTCGTCCGGTCAAATCCGGGTCAGCCGATGACGCGACCTTCCTGCTGAGCAACGCCGACACCGTGATCATCGTTCCGGGCTATGGCCTGGCAGTAGCCCGTGCCCAGCACGCGCTCAAGGAGCTCACCGAGAAACTTACCCACAACGGCGTAACCGTTAAGTATGCGATTCACCCGGTAGCTGGACGTATGCCTGGCCATATGAACGTACTGCTGGCGGAAGCCGAAGTGCCCTACGACCAGGTGTTCGAGATGGAGGACATCAACTCCGAGTTCGGCCAGGCCGACGTGGTACTGGTACTGGGCGCCAACGACGTGGTCAACCCGGCAGCCAAGAACGATCCAAAGTCGCCGATCGCCGGGATGCCGATCCTCGAAGCCTTCAAGGCCAAGACCATCATCGTCAACAAGCGCTCCATGGCCAGTGGCTATGCCGGCCTAGATAACGAACTGTTCTACCTGGACAAAACCATGATGGTTTTCGGTGACGCGAAGAAGGTCATCGAAGACATGGTCAAAGCTGTCGATTAAGCTTTTTTCAGGCTGTGACAATTAGCCCCAGCGCGGTATCGGCTGGGGCTTTCTAATGCCCGGCCCACCGACAGAAGGCTTCAATTGGTAGCCCAGCATTCGACCATGGTCGCGGGACGCCGGGACACTAAATCTCTAGACTGCGCATCTAGCTTTAATAGCCTGAGATAACAATCCATGTACCGTGATCGTATCCGCTTGTCCTCCCTGCACAGCAAGGTTATGAGTGCGGCTGATGCCGCTGGCCTGATCGAGGACGGCATGACCGTCGGCATGAGCGGTTTTACCCGCGCCGGCGAAGCCAAGGCCGTGCCGCATGCACTGGCCGAGCGCGCCAAGCAATCTCCGCTGCAAATCAGCCTGATGACAGGCGCCAGCCTGGGCAACGACCTGGACAAAGAACTGACCGAAGCCGGCGTTCTTGCCCGTCGCATGCCTTTCCAGGTCGACAGCACACTGCGCAAGGCCATCAACGACGGCAAAGTCATGTTCATCGACCAGCACTTGTCCGAGACCGTGGAACAGCTGCGCAACCAGCAGCTGAAGCTGCCAGACATCGCGGTCATCGAAGCCGTTGCAATCACGGAGCAAGGCCACATTGTTCCGACCACGTCGGTGGGCAACTCCGCCAGCTTCGCCATTTTCGCCAAGCAGGTGATCGTCGAGATCAACATGGCCCATAACGCCAACCTGGAAGGCCTGCACGATATCTATATCCCGACTTACCGCCCGACCCGCACACCGATTCCGCTGGTCAAAGTCGATGATCGGATTGGTAGCACCGCCATACCGATCGACCCTGCAAAGATCGTCGGTATCGTCATCACCGAGCAACCAGACTCGCCGTCGACTGTACTGCCGGCAGATGCAGAAACCCAGGGCATCGCCGACCACCTGATCACCTTCCTCAAGCAGGAAGTTGAAGCAGGGCGCATGACCAACAAGCTGGGTCCATTGCAAGCGGGCATCGGCACCATTGCCAATGCGGTAATGTGCGGCTTGATCGACTCGCCTTTCGAAGACCTGACCATGTACTCCGAAGTACTCCAGGATTCGACTTTCGATCTGATCGATGCCGGCAAGCTCAGCTTTGCCTCGGGTAGCTCCATTACCCTGTCGAGCCGTCGCAATGCCGACGTTTTCGGTAATCTGGAGCGCTACAAGGACAAGCTGGTGCTGCGTCCTCAGGAAATTTCCAACCATCCGGAAGTGGTCCGTCGTCTCGGGATCATCGGCATCAACACTGCCCTTGAGTTCGACCTGTACGGTAACGTCAACTCCACTCACGTCTGCGGTACGCGGATGATGAACGGCATCGGTGGCTCGGGCGACTTCGCACGAAACGCACACTTGGCAATCTTCGTTACCAAGTCCATTGCCAAAGGTGGTGCGATTTCCAGCGTTGTGCCCATGGTCAGCCACGTGGACCACACCGAGCATGACGTCGACATCCTCGTCACTGAACAAGGTCTGGCCGACTTGCGCGGTTTGGCGCCCCGCGAGCGGGCGCGAGTGATCATCGACAACTGTGTGCACCCGGACTACCGCGAAGCCTTGAATGACTACTTCGCTCGGGCCTGCGAGCGCGGCGGTCATACGCCGCACATCCTGCGCGAAGCCCTGTCCTGGCACGAAAACCTGGAAGAAACCGGGCGTATGCTCGCCAGCTGAAGCTGACTGGTCACGGCCGGTGATGCGCAATGCTCACCGGCTGTACAGTTACAACCCATTAATATTCAAAAACTGTACTACTGTACCGGTACTTTCACCCCGAAAACCCCTCCCAACCGTCTTGATCGCGCGGAAAACGCACTACTTTAGTGCCGACCAGTACAGTTGCGTCTGTTTAGAGTGCAACAGTGCTATAAAACAGTTAACTGGACCATCACAATGCAATCGAACTGTATCTACTGTTATGGACGACAGAGGAGGATCATGGGCACCAGTTAAATCACTACCTAATGCCGCCACAAGCGGAAGGATGACATCATGGAACGTACCCTCAGTTCCGATCTGGTTTTCGAACGTAACAACGAACAATCCAAAGCTGCGCTGCCACTGCGCCTGTTGGCCAACCTGATGCTTTGGCAACGCCGCATCGCCAGCCGCCACCAGTTGGCTCGCCTGGACTCGCGCCTGCTGGCCGACGCTGGTATCAGCGAAGCACAACGCTACGAAGAGCTGAGCAAGCCGTTCTGGCGTTGATGCAGGGCTCGCCGGCCCACAGTCGGCGCCCTCGAATTCTAAAACCCGTCGCAGGTTACTGCCGACGGGTTTTTTCATTCTAAAGCCGCAGAATAGAGCCTTCTACATCAGAACAAGTACAGTTTACTTATTTTAGTAAACGACAGGTACAGTTGATAAACTTCCTGTTTACCCTGTCCAACTCGCAGTTGCTCATCGCGTGATACGCTTACAGCACCCAGTCTGGGAAATAAGTAGCCCTTCCGACTGAGCGTGCGTCTGACACAACGAACCCGTCTTAAACCAGGAGATTGACCATGTTCCGTACAAGCTTGTTTGGCGCCGCGCTGGTACTTGCTCTGGCTTCCACAGCCAACGCCACCAGCTTCGTTGTCACCACCGATGCCGTTGTTGGTGCTGTTGCAGCCTCCACTGACGCCACTTCGGACGTATCGTCTTCGTTCCGAGACGACAAAATCGTTCGCGCTGCCCGTGACGATGCCGCCAGCTTCGTAGCCAGCCATGGCGAAATCCGCGGCGTTAAGCTGGAAAGTGCATTTGCCCACATTCGCCAGCAGGCCCCAACCCTGCAAGCAAGCGATGCACAATTGGCCCAGGCAATCCTGGCGCTGTGAAATCGCCTGCCCCCCGGCTCAGTCATGTAACAACATGCAACGAAGCCGGGGCCCCTGCGCTGGCCCTGACCAGCGCATTGGGATAGCCTTTGCCGCTTGATCCACCAAGCCCAACGAGACTCATGCGTTATCTGTCATTTCTGTTGTTTGTGCTCTGCTGGACGAGTACAGCCCACGCGCTGGACCTCACTACCAACAATCTTGTCGTCAGCGGTTATGTCACCAGCAAGGTGACCTCGGCGCCCTTCGATCGCAAATTGCTAGTGGACGCGCAAGATGATGCCGCCGCATTTGTTGCCAGCGAAGGCCAGATACACGGCGCTCGACTGCAGGCGGCTTTTGAGCGGCTACGCCTTGCAGACCTCGAACTTCCTGCCGACGACCTTGAACTGGCGCAGGCAATTCTCGTCCAATAAGTAACCCTATTTTTCGGAGATGCTCCATGCGTAACCCGCTGATTGCCGCCACCCTTGGCCTTATGTTGCTGGCCGATGTGGCCCAGGCACAAACCCTGGTGGCCACCAGCAATATCATCGTTCGTGCATTCGGCCGCTCGATCGACTTCACCTCTGATACAACCACCTCGATCCGTGACTCCAAGGTCGTGCGTGAAGCCCGAGATGACGCCGCCAGTTATGTCGCCAGCAACGGCGAGATCCGCGGCGCCCAACTGGAAGCCGCCTTTGACACCCTGCGCCAACGCGTGCCTGATGCACGCCAGGCGAGCGACCAGGATCTGGCTGAAGCCATTCTCGCTCTGTGAAAACCCTGCGCGCCTGGTTGCTCGGTAGCCTGCTAACGCTACTCACTAGCCCTGTTCTGGCTGATCTACAGCTGCACCTGCAGCCTGAGGGCCTGGAGCCTGCGCAGCAGCGAGCAAGCCAGGCGTTGCTGGATGAAGCGTTACAAGCCTTGCCGCCCAGTTTCAAGGCACGCCTGGATCGTCGCATCCAGGTCAGTTGGAGTGCGAAAATGCCTGAGGATGCCTATGGCCAGGCATCACTGGTTTCCACGCTTGAGCTCAATAGCCGACTTCTACCGAGCCTCACCGACGGCAGCGCAGCTACCAGCAAAACCGGGCGCGCGCATGGCACTGTGCGCCAAGAGCTGCTCGCCACAGTGCTCCACGAGCTGACGCACATTTATGACCGTGCGCGCCTGTGGCAGGGCCGTGAGCGGCATCTCATCATTCAATGCACGCGGCACGTGAGTAGCCAGGGCAAAGTCGGCCTGCCCGAGGAATGTCGCGGCCAGGCTGAGCGTCGCTTCACACTCAGCGACGACCCACGCCTACTCGACCTGGCCGGCTGGCCGCAATATGTAGGCCGGCGAGGGGAGAGGGAGCAACACAACCGCCAAGTCGCACGCAGCCCTGACGACTACGAACTGAGCAGTCCGAAGGAGTTCATCGCGGTCAACATGGAGTACTTCCTTCTTGACCCGAGTTTCGCCTGTCGACGCCCAGCGCTGCACACCTATCTCAAAACACATTTCGACTGGGCGCCGGAGCATCCGGCGTGCGCACAGGCGCTGCCATTTCTCAATGCCGGTAATGATTTTGCCAAAGCGCCTCTGGGCGAAATCGATCCAGAGCGCGTGTACGCCGTGGATTACCTGCTGGCTGAAGCCAACCAGAACTGGGTCAGTCGCTGGGGGCACAGCATGCTACGCCTGGTCATCTGTGCTCCGGGACGCCCGCGTGGCCCTGATTGCCGGCTGGATCTTGACCAGCACTTGGTGCTGTCGTACCGCGCCTTCGTCAATGATGTGCAATTGTCCAGCTGGGATGGCCTGACAGGTGCGTACCCTTCGCGCCTGTTCGTATTGCCCCTGGCTCAGGTCATTGATGAATACACCAAAACCGAGCTGCGCAGCCTGGCCTCAATTCCTCTGAAATTCGACCGCAATGAGCTGGAAAGCCTGGTTCGCCAAGCGGCGGAGATGCACTGGAGCTACGATGGCAACTACTACTTCCTGTCCAACAACTGCGCAGTGGAAACCCTGAAGTTGCTGCGTAGCGGCACCGCCAACCCGCGCCTTTCAGACCTGGACAGCATCGTGCCCAATGGTTTGCTGGAAGTTTTGCAAGGACGCGGGCTGGCCGATGTCAGCGTCCTCGATGATCCACGCGAGGCTTTGCGCCTAGGATATCGCTTCGACTCCTACCGCGACCGTTATCAGGCCATGTTCCTGGTACTGAAGCAGCACTTGCCCATCCCCCAGGACAGCGTCGAAGGCTGGCTGGAACAATCAGCCGAACAACGCAGGCAATGGTTCGCCAAGGCTGACCTGCGCACCAGCGCAGCACTGCTCCTGCTGGAACAGGCAAGCCTGCGCAAGCAGTTGCTGCTGGCTCAGGATGAAGTCAAGCAACGTTACCTGACCGGGCGCGCCGAGAACGATGCCAGCGTCAGCAAGGCCAATGGCACGCTGCAGCAGATTCTCGCCAACAGTGGATTTCTCAGCCGGCCCGCGGAGCTCTTGGGAAGTAGTGGCTACGGATTACCGCAAGCAAGTGAACGCAAGCAACTGATCAGCGAGTCCAGCCAACGGCAAAAGCAGTTGCAATCACTCAGTGCCGAACTGGACAAAGAAGTACGTGCGCTTCTTGGCCCAGCCCGGGCCGCAGAAATTGCCGCAGTCGAAGCGAACATCAAGCAGGTTGGAGAGCACCTGCGTGCTCTGCACAAAGCCGCCGGAGGGTTGCAGCTACCCTGAGGGCTCCAGCCTAGAGTGTTTCCTCTGGCTCGCCTGGTAAATGCTCATCCAACCGCAGCCAGGCTAGGCGACTGCTGGTCCAGATATGCCGGTTGGGCCGGGCTAGTTCAGGCTGGTCCAGGGTAGCGATTGTGATATCGATTGTTTCCGGACTCAGATCCGTGCTCAGCGCCACATGAGCACCGCACCGGCTGCAGAAATACCGCACGCAGCTAGGTGAGGAGTCATAGCACTGCGGCGAGCCGTTCAACCACTGGAAGTCCGCGCAGGGCAGGGTTGCCCAGGTCACCAGCAACCCACCGCTCACCCGTCGACACACCGAGCAATGGCAGTGTGCAACATCGGTTAGTGGACCCCGAACCTGGTAGCGCAGGGCCCCGCAATGACAGCCACCTTCATGCACATCGCGCATGGCAATTCTCTCTCCCGTCCGTCTATCGCCAACAATGCACCTCTCGTCGTCTTTGAGCCAGCGAAAGCTGGCTGAAAGCTTGCCGACTTAGGATTGCCTCCACCACCGGCACAGACCGGCCAGCCAGGGCACCTGACTTCCAGTACAGCGTCCGGCCCAATTAACAACAACAATGGTGATTCTGATGTCTGCTTACAACCGCCACCCCGCCGTATTTCCCCCGCTACTCCACGCACTGCGCCTCGCGCGCTGATCCGCCCGACCCGTTCCCTATTCGACGCGATACGCCTGGAGTACTCCCATGCTGACCTTCCTCGGCTTTGCCATGGTCATCACCTTCATGTACCTGATCATGACCAAGCGCCTGTCGGCCTTGATTGCCCTCATTCTGGTACCGATCCTGTTCGCCTTGTTCGGCGGTTTCTCGGGCGATATCGGCCCAATGATGCTGCAAGGTATTACCAAGCTTGCCCCTACCGGGGTGATGCTGATGTTCGCCATTCTGTATTTCGGACTGATGATTGACTCCGGGTTGTTTGACCCGGCAGTGCGTAAGATCCTCAAAATGGTCAAAGGTGACCCGCTGAAGGTCTCGGTAGGCACCGCGGTGCTGGCACTGGTTGTGTCGCTGGATGGCGATGGCGCCACCACCTACATGATCTGCGTGGCCGCCATGCTGCCGCTGTACAGCCGCCTGGGCATGAGTCCTCGAATTATGGCTGGTTTGATCATCCTCGCCGGAGGGGTGATGAACATGACCCCCTGGGGGGGGCCGACCGCCCGCGCCGCCAGCGCCCTGCATGTCGACCCGTCGGATATTTTCGTGCCGATGATTCCGGCCATGCTCTTCGGCGTGGTCGCCATCCTGGCGATTGCTTATATGTACGGTAAACGTGAGCGTGCACGCCTCGGTGAACTGCACCTTCCAGGCGATGAAATCGATCACAGTGAGATCAGTGTTTCGCAGTTCCCGGACGCCCGTCGACCCAAAATGATCTGGTTCAATGGCGCACTGACCGCGGCATTGATGGTGACGCTGGTAGCGGGTCTGTTGCCGCTTCCCGTGTTGTTCATGGTGGCCTTCAGTATCGCCATGATCGCCAACTACCCTTGCCTGCAGATGCAGAAGGATCGGGTCGCTGCACACTCCGGCAGTGTGCTGGCTGTGGTCGGGTTGATCTTCGCCGCGGGTATCTTCACCGGCATTCTCTCCGGTACCGGCATGGTCGAAGCCATGTCCAAGAGCTTGCTGGCAGTAATTCCAGACGCGCTGGGCCCCTACCTAGCGGTGATTACAGCAATTGTCAGTATGCCGTTCACGTTCTTCATGTCCAACGACGCCTTCTATTACGGCGTGCTGCCAGTACTGGCAGAAGCAGCCAGCCACTACGGCATCTCGCCTGTGGAAATGGCTCGCGCGTCGATCGTCGGCCAACCGGTACACTTGCTCAGTCCGCTGGTACCCTCTACTTATCTGTTGGTGGCTCTGGCCGGAATCGAGTTCGGCGATCATCAGCGCTTCACCTTGAAGTGGGCAGTGCTGGTCTGCCTGTGCATAATGCTCGCCGCGCTGCTTCTGGGAACATTCCCACTGTTCAGCAGCCTATAAACCATAGACTTACCCAACCGTAGCGGCGCCTTTGCCCGGGCGCCCTGCATCAATCGCTCGAAGGAATACACATGGAATGGCTGACCAGCCCAGAAATCTGGGTTGCCTTTTTTACCTTGACGGCTCTTGAGATCGTTCTCGGCATCGACAACATCATCATGATCTCGATCCTGGTCAGCCGCATGCCCAAGCATATGCAGCAGCGCACCCGGATTTTCGGCCTGGCCTTGGCAATGGTCACGCGCATCCTTCTGCTGTTGTCGATCACCTGGGTAATGCGCCTCACCGCCGACCTGTTCGTGGTCATGGGCCACGGTATTTCCGGTCGCGACCTGATTCTGTTCTTTGGTGGCCTATTCCTGCTGTGGAAAAGCTCCCAGGAGATCTACCACGGCCTGGAAGGCGAGGATGAGACCCACGACGAACCTTCCGGCAAAGGCGGCAAGTTCCTCTATACAATCATTCAGATCGCGATCATCGACATCGTCTTCTCCCTGGACTCGGTGATCACTGCTGTGGGCATGGTCTCGCACGTTCCGGTGATGATCGCCGCAATTGTCGTAGCGGTGTTGGTAATGATGCTGTGCGCCGGCGCTATCAGTAACTTCATCGACAAGCACCCTTCCTTGAAAATGCTCGCCCTGTCGTTCCTGATTGTGGTCGGTACGGTGCTGATCGCCGAAGCCTTCGAAGTGCATGTACCGAAAGGCTACGTATACTTCGCCATGGCTTTCTCTCTGGCAGTCGAAGCCGTCAACATCAAGATGCGTTCGGCCATGGCTCGGAAGAAAAACCAGGAGCAAGGCGACCCGGTGAAACTTCGCAAGGATATTCCAGGTCAGTAAACCTGGGGTGTTTTGATCAAAGGGCCTGCGGGCCCTTTTTTCATTTGTTTTCATGACGCTTTTGTTTCAAAGCCTGTGCAGGCTATGCGATGCTGGCGTCAGACCGTCGGACCGACTAAAGCTTAAGTGAGCACTGGTAAAAACCGCCTGCGATCAGGCCGGGCTCACGGCTCTATCCATTTTGCCCCACTGGGGCACGCTCAACAGGGGGCCTGTTAAATGCTGACCCTGCTCAATCTGCTTTCCGCTGTAGCGCTGTTGATCTGGGGCACGCACATTGTGCGGACTGGAATCCTGCGGGTGTACGGCTCCAACCTGCGACGCGTTCTGAGCCAGAACATGTCCAAGCGGCCGCTGGCGTTCGTTGCCGGCATTCTGGTTACCGCCATGGTCCAGAGCAGCAATGCCACGGCGATGCTAGTGACCTCCTTTGTGGGGCAAGGATTGATGACCTTGACCCCGGCGCTGGCGATCATGCTCGGCGCCGATGTCGGTACAGCGCTGATGGCGCGGGTGCTGACCTTTGACTTGTCATGGCTGTCACCGCTACTGATTTTCCTCGGGGTGATCTTTTTTCTGTCCCGCAAGCAAACCCGTGCCGGACAACTAGGTCGCGTCGGTATTGGCCTGGGCCTGATCATCCTCGCCCTGCAACTGATCGTCGAGGCTGCCGCGCCCATTACCCAGGCTCAGGGCGTAAAGGTACTGTTCGCTTCACTGACCGGTGACATTCTTCTCGACGCTTTGGTCGGTGCCCTGTTTGCACTTGTTTCCTACTCAAGTCTGGCCGCTGTGCTCCTTACCGCGACCCTGGCTGGCGCTGAACTGATCAGCCTTCCGGTTGCCATCGGCCTGGTGATTGGCGCCAACATCGGCAGTGGTTTGTTGGCATTCCTCAGTACCAGCATGCAGAACGCAGCCGGACGGCAAGTGGCCTTGGGCAGTTTGTTGTACAAGTTGATCGGCCTGATTCTGATCATCCCGGTACTTGATCCACTGGTGCACTGGATGGATACGCTGAACTTCAGCGCCCAAGAGCTAGTGATTGGCTTCCACCTCCTCTACAACAGCCTGCGTTGCCTGATCATGCTACCAACGGTCACCCCCATGGGACGACTCTGCAGTTGGTTATTGCCGGAGCGGGCAGAGACCAATGGTCGGGCCAAGCCGCGCCATCTCGATCCCGCTGCACTGGGAACCCCCAGCCTGGCCCTGGCCAACGCTGTGCGTGAAACCCTGCGCGTGGGTGATTTGATCGATAACATGCTTGATGCCATGCAGGGCGTACTGCTGGGTACTCACACAGCAATGACTCAACAAGTGCGCGGCTTGGCTGAAGACGTCGAAGCCCTCAACAATGCGATCAAACTGTACCTGGCGCAGATGCCCCGAGAGGACCTCAGCGATCAGGACAGCAAGCGCTGGGCAGAAATCATCGAACTGGCAATCAACCTCAAGCTGGCCAGCGACCTGATCGAACGAATGCTGCGCAAGGTACAGCAGCAGAAAACTTCCCAGCGCCGGGAATTCTCCGACGTCGGCCTGGAAGAGTTGACCGGGCTGCATAGCCAATTACTGGCCAACCTGCGCTTGGGGCTGTCGGTATTTCTCAGCGCCGACCCGGAGAGTGCTCGGCAACTGTTGCGGGAGAAACGCCGCTTCAGAGCACAAGAGCGACGCCTGGCCCACGCCCATGTAAGCCGACTGCAACGTAAAGTGCTGCAAAGTATCGAAACCAGCGCCTTGCACCTGGAACTGATTGCCGATATGAAACGATTGAACTCCTTGTTCTGCAGCAGTGCCTATGTGGTATTGGGTGGATCCGATACCGGCGGTCTACTGCTAGACAGCGTGCCTGATGATGCCCACTCACCTTGACCCTCACCTAGAACGCCCGCAAGGAAGCTCACCATGCGTTGCCTGATTTTCCTGTGCCTGCTATTAGGCGCCTTGCCCAGCTTTGCCCTCGACCGCTCGCAGGTCGAAGGCTACTTGCTGCCCAATGGCCTGCAGGTGTTGCTTAAATCGGGATATGAACGCAACCATGTGTCGATCCGCCTGGTTGTGGGAGTCGGCTTTGACGACTTTCCCTGCGAACAGCAAGAACTACCGCATCTGCTCGAGCACCTGCTGTTCAGTGGCCTGGACAACACGGGTGAAGGCGGCTTGGAAGCCCGCATGCAGGCTTTGGGCGGTGAGTGGAACGCTTATACCAGCAGTGCTGACACCACCTTCGTTATCGAAGCACCTGCGCGCAACCAACGTAAAGTGCTCGACCTGCTACTTGCAGTGATCAAGGACACCGAGATCGATGAGAAATCCCTGGCGCTGTCGAAAAAGATCGTAGAGCGCGAAGACGGTGGACACTATTCTCACCTGCAGCGCTGGCTGGATCGCCAGGATCTGGGCCACCGCGCAAGCGATCAACTCGCGGTGGAGCTGGGGCTCAAATGTGCAGAGCGCTCAGCCGTTGCTGACATGACGCTGGAACAAGTCAATGACGTCCGCCAGCACTGGTACGCCGCTAACAATATGAGCCTGATCATAGTCGGCGGCCTGGATCGCTTGCTGCCGGCCTATCTGGAACGGACCTACGGCGAACTCGACCCGGCTGAGCCTGGCGAGCGTCGAGCCCTTGACGGAGTTGTTCACAAAGCTGAAGCACGCCGCGAGCTGACCCGTGGCTGGCTCGGCGACAGCGCCCGCCTGCACTGGATGTTCCTGGAGCCGGTGCTGGACAACGATCACGGCCAGACTTACGACTTGTTGCAGCGCTACCTGGACTGGACGCTCTACGAAGAATTGCGCCTCAAGCACGGGCTGTCATACGGGCCGTTCAGTCAACGAGAAAGCTTTGGCGACACGGGAATAATGAGCCTCAATGCCGACCTGGATCGAGCCGACATCAAGGAGGCCGAGCAAGCGTTGGGCGACATGCTTGAGGGCTTGCGCAAGGACGGCCTGGATCCGGCGACCTTTGAACGCGTCAAGCAAGCCGCAATTGACCGCGAGGCCTGGACCACACAAGGTAACGCAGCGCTGGCCGATTACTATTGGGGGGCGCTCAACGATTACCTTGACGGACGCTTTGCCGATCCTGTGCGCTCAATGCGCCGGGTCAGCCTGGAAGACGCTAACAAGGCCTTGCGCCAGCTACTGGCCGAGCCTGGCTATGTGCGTGTTGAGCAACCCATGTTCAGTTATGACGAGTTGTACGGGCTGATTGCTCTTGGACTGGGTGTAATACTCGCTGGCGGCCTGATTCTGGGGCGGCGACGGCTCCCCTGACTTCATCGCCGCCGTGGCCGGAAAATGCCGGCCTTGGCTGGCGATAGAGACCCGCCTGAAACACAAACAGGAGTATCCTGTGCAGGTTTAAACCCAACCCCTGCGAACACCTTCATGCCTCTCTATCTTCAGCGCTTGATCGAATTGATCAAGCGCTACCCCGGCGTCATCGCTCTCGGCGGCTTTATCTCCGGTATTGCCAGTTTCATTCTGGTCGACCGTCAGGAAAGTCTGGCCAGCTGGATCGCCATCGTGATGCTGATCAGTTGGATATGGCTGATGATGGAAAACACCTTTACCAAGGTGTTCGCCAAGGTGTTCAAGCGCGAGATACCGCAGCCGTTGCTGCGCTATGCCACACAGATGATCCACCAGGAAAGTCTGTTCTTCGTCTTGCCGTTCTTTTTCGTCACCACCACCTGGAACAGTGGTCAGCTCGTGTTTACCGGGTTGCTCGGCGCCGCAGGACTGATATCGATCGTCGACCCTCTCTATTACAAATGGCTGGCGCCACGACGCTGGCTGTTCCTCGCACTGCACACCCTGACCTTGTTCGCGGCGCTACTCACTGCGCTACCGATCATTCTGCATCTGACCACCTCGCAAAGCTTCAAGCTGGCGCTGGTGATTGCCATGCTGCTTTCCTTCCCAAGCCTGGCCAGCAGCTTCCCCATCAACCACTGGCGACGCGGCGTAATGCTGGTGGTCATAACGCTTGCCGTAGGCGCCAGCGGCTGGATGATGCGCTCCTGGGTGCCGCCGGCAACCTTATGGATGACCGAAGTAGCTGTCAGTACCCAACTGGAAAACCGCACGCCCGGGAACAGTTTGAGTGAGGTAACAGCCAGCCAGATCCGCGCAGGGCTATACGCATTCACGTCCATCAATGCTCCGCGCGGGCTGAACGAGCGGATTTATCACGTCTGGCAATTCGACGGTAAAGAAGTCGACCGTATTGCCCTGGACATCCATGGCGGTCGTAAAGAAGGCTACCGCGCCTGGACGCACAAGCAGAACTTCCCCGCCAATCCAGTGGGACGATGGCAGGTGAGGGTACTGACCGAAGATGGTCAGGTCATCGGTGTTCTGCGCTTCAGTGTGGTTGACGATGGTCAAGCACCCAAAGGCGAGTAACGCTATGCTCTGAGGTTGCGATACGTCAGTCGGAATGCATGGAGCCTATGACTACACAAGCCAGCGCAACTCTGGACACCTCGAGCAGTCCGCCGTGCCTAAGGATTGCCGGTGACTGGACACTGGCCAATTACGCCAGCCTCAAGCGCACCAGCGATGATCTGATCGGCCACTATGACCAGAGCACCGAGGTCGACCTCCAACAGCTTGGTCGCCTGGATACCGCGGGCGCGTCTCTGTTGGTAGAGCTGCTCGGGGCCGACCGGCTGTCGCGGCTGACCGCAACGGCACAATTGCCCGACGCCAGCCGCGCGCTGCTGCAGACTGTGTACTGCTCGGTGCAAGACTTTTGCATCCCGCAGAAACAGCCGGAACAGTCGATACTGATCCAGCTGCTCAGCCGCATCGGCTGCGCAATCGATACCCTTTGGCAGGACACCCTGCAAGTGCTGGGCTTTGTCGGCTTGATTCTGCAGACCCTGGTATCGCGCCTGTTTCAGCCTCGGCGTTGGCGGGTCACCGCGGTGGTAGCGCACATCGAGCAAACCGGTCTGGACGCTGCACCCATCGTTGCCTTGCTGACTTTTCTGGTTGGCGCCGTCGTGGCCTTCCTCGGTGCCACAGTATTGGCCGGATTTGGCGCCAGCATCTTCACTGTGGACCTGGTTGCATTCTCCTTCCTGCGTGAATTCGGCGTCCTACTGACAGCAATTCTTATGGCTGGCCGAACCGCCAGTGCGTTTACTGCGCAGATCGGTTCAATGAAGGCCAATGAGGAAATTGATGCCATTCGCACCCTGGGCCTGGATCCGGTCGAACTGCTCGTCGTGCCCCGAGTGCTGGCACTCCTGATTGCTTTACCACTGCTTACCTTCCTCGCCATGCTCTGCGGCATGGTTGGCGGCGCGGTGGTGTGTGCGCTGTCGCTGGACATTTCCCCGGCCATGTTCCTGTCATTGCTGCAAAGCGACATTGGTGTCCAGCATTTCCTGGTCGGCCTCGCCAAGGCGCCATTCTTTGCCTTCCTGATCGCGTCCATTGGCTGCCTGGAAGGCTTCAAGGTCAGCGGCAGCGCCGAGTCGGTAGGCGCTCACACCACCTCCAGTGTGGTGCAGTCGATTTTCGTGGTGATCGTTCTGGATGCAGTGGCTGCGCTGTTCTTCATGGAGATGGGCTGGTGAGTCAGACAACCCCCAATAATCGCGAGGTGGTGATCGAGGCGCGCGGGATTTGTAACCGCTTCGGCACCCAGAGCGTGCACGAACAACTCGACCTGGACCTGTTTCGCGGCGAGATACTGGCTGTGGTGGGTGGTTCCGGCAGTGGCAAATCAGTGCTGTTGCGGAGCATCATCGGCTTGCGCCGCCCCAACGAGGGAAAGATAAAAGTGTTCGGCCAAGAACTCAGCGGCCTGAACGATGATCAGCGCTCAAAGGTTGAACGACGCTTTGGGGTGTTGTTTCAGAAGGGTGCCTTGTTCTCTTCCCTGACCGTCACCGAAAACGTCGCCTTGCCACTGATCGAGCATGCAGGCCTGTCACGTGCCGACGCCGAGCACCTGGCTGGGGTCAAGCTGGCCCTGGCCGGTTTGCCGATATCCGCCGCCGACAAATATCCCTCGTCCTTGTCCGGCGGCATGATCAAACGCGCAGCGCTGGCCCGAGCCTTGGCCCTGGATCCGGATATCCTGTTTCTCGATGAGCCCACCGCGGGCCTGGACCCAATCGGCGCAGCGGCGTTCGATCAATTGATTCTTACCCTGCGCGACGCCTTGGGTTTGAGTGTGTTCCTGATCACCCATGATCTGGATACCCTCTACACAATCACCGACCGGGTGGCGGTGCTGTCGCAGAAGAAAGTACTGGTCGCAGGTCCGATTGCCCAGGTCGAAGACACCGACGACGCCTGGATTCACGACTATTTTCATGGCCCTCGCGGCCGTGCGGCGTATGTGGCCGCCTCAGCAGCAAAGGAGCGCTGAAATGGAAACCCGTGCACATCACGTGCTGATCGGCCTGGTCACGGTCATTGTGGTCGCCGGCGCCATGCTGTTTGGCCTATGGCTGACAAAGTCCAGCGTCGACGCCACTTTCAAGGATTACGAGGTGGTCTTCAACGAAGCGGTGTCGGGTTTGTCCCGGGGCAGCTCGGTACAGTACAGCGGTATCAAGGTGGGGGATGTCACCAGTTTGCGTCTTGATCCCAACGATCCTCGCCGAGTGTTGGCTCAGGTGCGCTTGAGCGCCGATACGCCGGTAAAGGAAGACACCAAGGCGAAACTGACCTTGACCGGCATTACCGGTACCTCGTTCATCCAGCTCAGCGGCGGTACACCACATAGTCCCGAGCTCAAGGGCAAGGATGGCAAGCTGCCAGTGATCGTTGCGTCGCCATCACCTATTGCTCGCCTGCTGGATGACGGCAGTGATCTGCTGACCAACATCAACATGCTGGTGCACAACGCTAACAAGCTGTTTTCCGAAGACAACGCCGCCAGCCTGACCAACACCTTGAATCATCTTGAGCAAACCACTGCTGCATTCAGCGAACAGCGTGGCGATATTCGTACCGCGATTCAGCAATTGGCCCAGATCGGCAGCCAAGCCAGCTCCATGCTTGAGCAGACCAGCGAACTGATGCGCAATGCCAATGGCCTGCTGAGCAACCAGGGCAAGCAGGCCTTCGGCAGCGCGGAACAGGCCATGCAGTCGCTGGCGCAAAGCACTGCGACCATCAATAGCCTGATCAACGACAACCGTGAAGCGCTGGATGGCGGCGCACAGGGGCTCAACCAACTGGCGCCTGCCATTCGCGAACTGCGCGAGACCCTCAATTCGTTGAAAGCTATCTCCCAGCGCCTGGAAGCCAACCCCAGCGGTTACCTGCTTGGCCGTGACACCAACAAGGAGTTCACCCCATGAGTCGCACCTGCCGCTACCTGGCCCTGGCTGTGGCGCTGAGCCTGGGCAGTGCCTGCTCGATCCTGCCCAAACCGGAGCCTGCCGATGTCTACCGCCTGCCGTTGCTACAAGTCACTCAGCCAGCGCCAGCGAGCAGTGCAGCGAACTGGTCGCTGCGCCTGAACAAGCCCTTGGCCAGTGATGCCCTGAACAACCCGAAAATTGCCGTGGTGCCACAGGGTGATTTGATCAGTCACTATAAGGGGGCACGCTGGAGTGATCCGGCGCCCCTGCTGCTGCGCAACCGCATGCTCGATGCCTTCCAAAGTGATGGTCGCGTGCCGCGCCTCAGTGCCGACGACAGCAACCTGCAGGCTGACTATGAGTTGGCGGGTGAGCTCCAGGCATTCCAGAGCGAATACCGTGCCGAGGGACTGATGGTGGTGATCCGCTACGACGCACGCCTGGTGCAAGGGCGCGACCAGCGCATCCTTGCCAGCCGACGCTTTGAAGTGCACCAGCCGCTTAGCGACAAGGATGTACCAGCAGTGGTCAGCGGCTTTGGCGCTGCCAGTGACAGGTTAATGGCGCAACTGGTCGACTGGACCTTGGCCCAGGCCAACCGAGCGCAGGTTCAGGCGAAGAACCAGTAGCAGACGCAGATAGCCGCGATGACCCCGGACAACTCGGCAAGCAAGGCGCAGCCCACCGCGTGGCGGGCACGCTGAATGCCGACAGCGCCAAAGTAGACTGCCAGTACATAGAAGGTGGTCTCTGTGCTGCCCTGGATAGTTGCGGCCACCAGTGCCGGAAAGCTGTCGACGCCGTGGGTCTGCATGGTTTCGATCAACATCGCCCGAGCGGCACTGCCAGAGAAGGGCTTGACCAGTGCAGTCGGCAAGCCTTCGACAAAGCGCGTATCCATACCCAGCCACTCAACCACATGCCGAATGCCATCCAGACTCAGCTCCAGGGCCCCTGAAGCGCGCAGCACGCCGACTGCGCAGAGCATGGCAACCAGATAGGGCAGCAGGCTTTTGGCAACGTCAAAACCCTCCTTGGCGCCTTCCACAAAGGTTTCATACACCTTCACCCGCTTGAACGCACCAATCACCAGAAACAGGATGATCAAGCCGAACAAGGTCAGGTTGCCCAGGATCGACGACAGCCCGGCCAAGGCGGTGGCCGAAAGGGTGCCGAGAAAAGCCATGAAGCCGCCCAGTATCAGGGCGCCAGGAATCAGATAAGCCAGGACTACCGGGTCCCAAAGACGCAGGCGTTGCATCACCGCGACCGAAAGCAGACCCACCAGGGTCGAAGCACTGGTCGCCAGCAGGATTGGCAGAAATACCAGGGTTGGATCGGTGGCGCCTTGCTGGGCGCGGTACATAAAGATAGTCACCGGCAGCAATGTCAGGGAAGACGCATTGAGCACCAGGAAAAGAATTTGCGCGTTGCTAGCCGTAGTCGAGCTGGGGTTGAGCTCCTGCAGAGCGCGCATGGCTTTCAGGCCAATGGGTGTGGCGGCGTTGTCCAGGCCCAGGCCATTGGCGGCGAAGTTCAAGGTAATCAAGCCCAGTGCTGGATGGCCGGGTGGAACTTCGGGCATCAGACGGGCGAAGAGCGGGCCGAGAACCTTGGCCAACCAATCGACAATGCCTGCCTTTTCGGCAATCTTCAGAAAGCCCAGCCAGAGGGTCAAGGTGCCGAACAGCAAGACCATGACTTCAACCGACAGTTTGGCCATGGCGAAAATGCTCTCAACCATTGCGGCAAAGATCCCGGCATTGCCACCTATCAGCCATTGCGCCAGCGCTGAGACGGCTGCGACCAAGAAAAAACCAAGCCAAAGGCCGTTGAGCATCCGTTGTTCCCCCACAAAGTTGCGACGAATGATAACGGCAGAGGTCGAGCAATGCACCGCTGCAAGATGGTTGAAAGCCGATCAGGGATCTGGGCAAGGCCTACAAAGAAAAAGCCCCGACCAGGTCGGGGCTCATTCAGTCAGCCAGGCGATGTCTCAATCGTTGGCCGTCTTACCAGCAGGCACCGCTTCTTTGCTGCGCCAGTGCGGCAGCGAGTTCCAGTAGCGCTGACCTTTGGCGTCGTCGTACATGCCTTCCCAGCGTGCGATAACCAGCACAGCCAGGGCGTTACCGATCACGTTCAGTGCGGTACGGGCCATGTCCATGACACGGTCGACACCGGCGATGAATGCCAGGCCTTCCAGCGGAATACCAACGCTGCCCAGGGTGGCCAACAGAACCACGAAGGAAACACCCGGTACACCGGCGATGCCCTTGGAGGTAACCATCAGGGTCAGAACCAGCAGCAACTGCTGGCTGATCGACAGGTCGATGCCATACAGCTGGGCAATGAAGATGGCCGCGATGCTCTGGTACAAGGTAGAGCCGTCGAGGTTGAACGAATAACCGGTCGGAACCACGAAGCTGCAGATGGCTTTCGGCGCACCGTAGGCTTCCATCTTCTCGATCACTCGCGGCAGCACGGTTTCGGAGCTGGCGGTGGAGTAGGCCAGGACCAACTCATCCTTGAAGATACGCATCAGCTTGATCACCGAGAAGCCAAACAGGCGGGCGATCAGGCCAAGGACCATGAAGGCGAAGAAGGCGATGGCGAAGTACACCAGCAACACCAGCTTGGCCAACGGCAACAGCGAGGCAAAGCCGAAGTTGGCGACGGTCACGGCGATCAACGCGAACACACCGATTGGCGCGTAGTTCATGATCATGTGAGTGACCTTGAACATGGCTTCGGAGACGCCCTGGAAGGTTTTCACCAACGGGTCGCGGATGTCTGCCTGCAGGCTCGACAAACCAAGGCCAAACAATACCGAGAAGAAGATGATCGGCAGCATTTCGCCACGCATCAACGCTGCGAAGATGTTCGACGGAATCAGGTTGAGGATCGTCTCGATGAACGCGTGCTCATGCTGAACCTCGGCCGCGGTCGCCTGATATTTGGAGATATCGACGGTACCGAGGGTACTCATGTCGATACCTGCACCCGGGTGGAACAGGTTAGCCAGAACCAGACCCACCACGATCGCGATGGTCGTGACCACCTCGAAGTAAATAATGGTCTTCAGACCGATACTGCCCAACTTTTTCGCGTCGCCTACCCCGGCGATACCCACAATCAGTGACGAGATCACGATTGGGATGACGATCATCTTGATCAGGCGAATGAAGATGTCCCCAGCAGGTTGCAGGACGTTACTGATCCACCATGCCTTTTCTGCACTGAAATGATTCAGTAAAGCGCCGATCGCAATCCCCAGTACCAGACCGATGAGGATCTGCCAGGCGAGGCTTAGCTTTGCCTTCTTCATGTCGTTACCTTTTCTTCAAGTGGACACGGGCGTCTGACAAACAACCGCGACCTAGACCTGCTCAAGCGTCATTTTGATCGTGAATGGTTATTGGCAGATGACTCCGTAGAAGGTCACCGCAGGCGAGCGTAGGAACGTTCGGCCCAGCGAAAAAAGGCGCAACTATTCCCACGTGAGGGGGGGGCGTCTAATGCCGTAAACGACTACCCTATGCCGAATCGGCATGATCCTTTTACGCCAAAACGAGCGTCCCAGAGGGCTTTTTAGCGAGCGTTCGGAAATCCGACGATGGCCAAAGCGCCACATTTCGGCAGATTTAGACGTATCCTCCTGAGTGGAAAACACGGTTGTTCGACAATCCGAATGCGTGAAAGCACCTCGATCAAGCACCCCTGGCGGGGTGAAAAAATATCGATGTACGGTCGCATGAAAATGTGCCTACGCACGTCTGGCGGGAAAGCTTGGGAAAATAGATAGCTAACGATCAATGCTCACAGCGATACGGAAGCTCGATCAAACACCTTGCCTGAAAAGCAGTTGTTCGACCTGAGACTTCCGCTATCGCTTCACCTGACCCGGCCCTCGTCGGAGGCACTCCCTGTACCCCTAGGCCTCTCCGATCCTGAAACAATCAAAGCTGCCCGGCCCCTTGGTCATGCGCCTGCCGTCCTCGGGCGGACGCAACATAGAAGCGTGAAACAGAAAAAGGTTCAGCTTCTATATATGTACGTAAATGGCGACGCCACTCAGTACCTGCGTTTATTCAACCTCTACCACGACGACCAAAGAAGAAGGAGGCTATGAACAGCACCAGGAATACGATGAACAGAATCTTCGCAATACCGGTAGCGGCGCCCGCGATACCACCGAAGCCCAACACTGCAGCGACAATGGCGATAATCAGAAAGGTGATAGCCCAACTCAACATGGTGATTCTCCTTACCGTTCTTGAAATAAATCCTCGGACAATGCTTAGAACACCCAACGATCACGCGGTGTAGTGGTATCCACCGAGGCGGCACTCGCGGCCTGCGGCCGAGATTGCATAAGCATCGGAGGGTTAGCCACCGGCGCCTTGATTACCAAGGCGGCTCGAACTGCTATCTCGTGAGCACTCTGTACGACTTGCCAGTTGTGATAGAGCTGGCCAGCAATGAGGGTTAGCAGCAGCGTCAAACTGAGGAGCAGTCCCTGGCGCAATTGATGTGGCGATAGTTGCACTAAGGTGGCGGTGTGGCGGTTCATGCCGTGCTCCTCCTGCTGCATTCATTGTTGTCTTGCAGTAGTTATTGCAGAGTGCATGCCAGTCACCGCTTTAAAATATTTTCTATATAAATCAATAAGTTAAAAAATAAAGACGAATTATTTGGTGCGTATCCTGCACGATGCCCGTTGGGCGACCGTGCGATTTGCATGATTAACCTGAGACTTTGCTGGCGATCTTGAGCATGTCTGCGTCAACACCTCGTACGCCGCGAATTTGCCGTGCCACTTCCACCGCAATGGTTTTCTGTTCACTGCTGACTACCTCGCCAGACAGGCGCACGACGCCATCTTGGGTGGCAACCTTAATATTCGGGCCGTCGAGGTTTCGGCTGTACATGAAGCTGGTCTGGATCTTGTCATTGATCCAGGCATCACTAAGCTGTGGGTCGATCCGTACCTGTTGCTGTTCTTCTCGCAGCTTGGCCATATCAGCGGCGCTCAGGCTGATCAGGTTATTGACCAGAAACACCCCCTCTGTGGACCCCGCCAGAACGCCCGCCAGTTCCTTGGCCTCAGCGCTGTTCACCTGGCCTCGCAAGGTCACCACGCCGTCGCGGCTTTCTACTTCTATAGGTACCGCCTGGGTATGGGTACTCCACAGCAAGCGTGCCTGAATGACTGAAGCCAGCGTCGCGTCTTCCAAGCGCTGGGCGTAAGCACGTCGCTCCAGAGGCTGCTCGACCAGCTCGGCATTCACCCGCAGTTGGTTCTCAACGCTGTCGATACCGCGGGTCGCCAGGGCAACTTGCTCGGCCAGATGCCGCTCGACTTGGTTTTCGACTTCGCCCTGTAAATACGCGGTTTTTCCTTCAACCCGCACTTCTATCTTGTAGGGATTGAGCAGCCGATTCAGTGCCAGCGCAGTTTGCAGCCCGCCCTCCAACCGCGCTTGGTGAGCGGGCGTAGGGAGGGATTCGGCGGCAGAAGCAGCCAGCGGTAGCGAAAGCAACATGGCAGCAGCAACTGCCAGTCGGTATGGAGCAGCCATGGGAAAACCTCCTACAGAGCACAAACCAGTTGGACAGCTGTGTGCGCCGCAAGGTCCTACAAAGGAGATCACTCTAAAGTTTTCAATGAGTTAGATATGTGGATAGACAGGAGCTACCATGCAGTGATCGGAATAAATCAGAGAAAGGCATGCAACTTGCCCGATTTCTCCGGCACTAAGTAAAGATCAATCTAAAAGGAGCGTAGGAAATGGAGTCAGCCCAGGAACATCAAGGCCGTATCCTGTTGGTGGACGACGAATCTGCCATTCTGCGTACCTTCCGATATTGCCTTGAAGATGAAGGCTACAGCGTGGCCACCGCCACCAGCGCGACGCAAGCCGAGACGTTGCTTCAACGCCAGGTCTTCGACCTGTGTTTCCTTGATTTGCGCCTGGGCGAAGACAACGGCCTGGATGTACTGGCACAAATGCGTATCCAGGCTCCCTGGATGCGCATCGTCATCGTAACGGCCCACTCTGCGGTCGATACCGCCGTCGACGCGATCCAGGCCGGAGCAGCGGACTATCTGATCAAGCCTTGCAGCCCTGATCAGTTGCGTCTGGCAGCAGCCAAGCAATTGGAGGTACGCCAGCTGTCGGCGCGGCTTGAAGCGTTGGAAGGAGAAATACTCAAACCCAAGGACGGCCTGGATTCGCACAGCCCGGCCATGATGGCTGTGCTGGAAACCGCCCGCCAGGTGGCCAGCACCGATGCCAACATCCTGATTCTCGGAGAATCCGGCACGGGTAAGGGCGAATTGGCCAGAGCGGTTCACGGCTGGAGCAAACGCGCGCGCAAGGCCTGCACAACCATTAACTGTCCTTCGCTCACTGCCGAGTTGATGGAAAGCGAGTTGTTCGGTCATAGCCGCGGCGCGTTCACCGGGGCCAGTGAAAGCACCCTGGGCCGAGTCAATCAAGCCGACGGCGGCACCCTGTTCCTCGACGAGATCGGAGACTTCCCGCTGACGTTGCAACCCAAACTGCTGCGCTTTATTCAAGACAAAGAGTACGAACGTGTCGGCGACCCGGTTACCCGCCGCGCCGATGTACGCATTCTGGCCGCCACCAACCTCAACCTTGAGGACATGGTCCGCGAGGGTCGCTTTCGCGAAGACCTGCTTTATCGCCTGAACGTGATCACGTTGCATCTACCTCCGTTGCGCGAACGCAGCGAAGACATCCTGACCCTCGCCGACCGCTTCCTTGCGCGCTTTGTGAAAGAGTACTCGAGGCCAGCACGCATCTTCAGCGAAGAAGCGCGGGCAGCCCTCCTCAATTACCGCTGGCCGGGGAACATCCGCGAATTGCGCAACGTAGTCGAGCGGGCCAGTATCATCTGCTCTCAGGAGCGGGTTGAAATCAGCCACTTGGGCATGGCGGAACAACCGGCCACCAACGCGCCACGTGTCGGTGCCTCGCTGAGTCTCGACGAGTTGGAACGTGCCCATATCGGAGCGGTGCTTGCTACCAGTGAAACCCTGGACCAAGCCGCAAAAACCCTGGGTATCGACGCCTCGACGCTGTATCGCAAACGTAAGCAGTACAACTTATGAAATGGTCGATGAAGCTGCGTACGCAGCTTTTTCTCAGCATTTCGGCGCTGATTACAGTAGCGCTGTTTGGCTTGCTACTTGGCCTGGTCAGTGTTTTGCAAATGGCTAACACCCAGCAAGCGCTGATCCGCGAAAACGCTGCCACCCTGGATCTGGGCCTGAAGCTACGGCAAAACCTTGGCGAACAGCTGACATTGATGCTGAACGAATCAGCCGATATGAACGCACTTGGCAATCTGCAGGCGCAGTTTCAAAAGCTGTTGGACGAAGGGGTCAAACGGGGTAAAAGCCATGATGCCGACGCCGGTTTCGTCAGTACCAATGCCCTTTATCAGCAGTACCTCGAGACCTTTAACGGCACCCCGGTTCCCGCCCATGGCTTGGGGCCCGAACAACCGCTGGGCAAAGCATTCGGGGCGCTGCGCAGCAGTCTGGTCGATGCCCACAAGCGAGCGCTCGAGCATATCAATGATAATGAACAGCGCAGCTATGAACGCGCCTTGATGATTTCAGCGCTGCTCGGCCTGGTGGGTTTAAGCGTACTTATCCTGGGCTTTGTCACCGCCCATAGTCTGGCTCGACGCTTCGGGCAACCTATCGAGGCCCTGGCCAAAGCGGCTGACCAGATAGGCCAGGGCGACTTCAAAATCACCTTGCCGACGGCCCATGCGCTTGAGATCAACCAACTGACTCGGCGCTTCGGCTTGATGGCTGAGGCCTTGAACAAGCATCAGGCAACCAACATCGACGAAATGCTCACAGGCCAGCAGCGCCTGCAAGCGGTGCTCGACAGCATCGACGACGGTCTATTGATCATTGATCGCCAAGGCCACCTTGAGCACATCAACCCAGTGGCCCGCCGTCAGCTGAGCTGGGATGACAGCCGCCTGGGTGTCGGCCTGAGCGACGCCTTGCAGCGACCGGGTCTGGAGGAACAGCTGCAACGGGTGCTTCGCGGCGCGAGCCTTGACCGGGTACCTGAGGACCTGAGTCTGGAGATAGATGACGAACCGCGGCTGCTGGCTTATCGCATGACCCCTGTTTGCCATCCTGACGGGCAGATCCTCGGTGCGGTCATGGTACTTAATGACGTGACTGAGCAGCGCATCTTCGAGCGAGTACGCAGCGAGTTCGTCCTACGTGCTTCGCACGAACTGCGCACTCCGGTCACCGGAATGCACATGGCCTTCGGACTGCTGCGAGAGCGGCTGACCTTCCCTGCGCAAGCGCGAGAGACCGATTTGCTCGATACCATCGGCGAGGAAATGCAGCGCCTGACGCAACTGATAAATGACCTGCTGAACTTCTCCCGCTACCAAAGCGGGCAGCAAAAGCTGGAATTGATGCCCTGCGCTGTCGACGAGTTACTGGCCCGTGCCTGCACGCGATTTGCCGGCCCCGCCAGTGACAAGCAAATCGAACTTCAGGTAGAACTGGCGACGCCGCTGCCACATATCCAAGCCGATCCTGCGCAACTGGATCGGGTCATTGACAACCTGCTCGACAACGCCGTTCGCCATACCCCAGTGGCCGGCAGTATTCGCCTGCATGCCAGGCGGCAAGCGGAACGGGTCATCATTAGCATTGAAGACAACGGTGAAGGTATCGCCTATAGCCAGCAGGGGCGGATATTTGAGCCGTTCGTGCAGGTAGGTCGTAAAAAAGGGGGAGCGGGTCTGGGACTGGCACTGTGCAAGGAGATTGTTCAATTGCATGGCGGGCGCATGGGTGTTTATTCCCGCCCCGGGCAAGGCACTCAGTTCTATATGGCCTTGCCAGTTTGAAACCGCACAGCACCCTCAGGCTTCATCGTCGATCCGCCGCGGCGCCATGCGCCGCCCCCGGGTGATCAACTCGACGAACTGACGGGCACTGAGCGGATGTGCAAATAGCCAGCCCTGGCCATAATCGACACCTTCGCTGTTGAGCAGCAAGGCCTGGTCTTCGTATTCAATGCCTTCCGCTATGACCCGCAACTGCAAGGCATGCGCCATACGAATGATGTGGGGTGCCACACCGCTGCTGGCCGCATCATGTCCAAGAGCGTCGATAAAAGCCTTGTCGATTTTCAGGCAGTCCACCGGAAGTGTCTGCAAGTAAGCCAGGCTGCAATAACCTGTACCGAAGTCATCGATCAATACCTGGTGGCCGCACGCCCGCAAGGACTGTAAGTTGTCACGAGCAACCACGACGTCGATCAGGCCGCGCTCGGTAACTTCGAACGCAATCTGACTGGCAGAGACATGGTGCATTGCCAGTAGACGTGCAGCCACTCTGCCAATCCTCGGCACCATCACGTCACAGGCGGCCAGATTGACCGATACGTACAACTGCCGATTGGAGCGCAGAAGCTGCCCTAACTGTTCAAGTACCCGCTGCAACACGAAGTCAGTGATCGGTCGAATCTGCCCGGTGTTTTCCGCCAGCGGGATAAATAGGTCTGGGCTGGTCAAAGTGCCGTCCGGTCGACGCCAGCGCACCAACGCCTCAGCCCCGACACAGCGACGGCTATTGAGCTCGAAGATCGGCTGGTACAGCACCTGCAATTCGCCCCGACGCAGCGCGCCCTGCAGTTCGGAACTCATCGAACGCCGCTGACGTACCAACTGCAGCACCAACCAACCCAGGCACCACGCCAACACCAGGCTGCCGGGAAAAAGCAGCCACAACACCCCGTTCATCTTCAGCGGCAAACTTGCACGCGGCACGATCAACGCCAACTCATAGTCGGGCGACTTGGTGGGCATCAGGTAAACCAGTCGGTCGGGCAATTCCAGCAGCGAGTCCTTGGATTTCGGCGGCCAGTCAGAGGAGGGCGGCCAAACCTGAGGAGGACCCAGCACCGGCACAGCCCGCGTACCGTTATCCAGCACCACCAGCAAGCTACCATCGGGAGGTAGATCGACTACATCCGTCAAATGCCCGCGCGAGGTAGCTACCAGGAATTTGCCACGTCCCAGCATCAGCGCGGCAATGTTGTCATCTGGCTCGGTGGTGGTGTTCAACCAATAGCTATAGGTCGGTCCATGAATATCCGGAGGTCGCAAAGGGCTGATGGTACGCTGCCCAATTCGATTGGAGCAGGCCACCGTGCCATCAACGTAGGCTGCTTCATAGACGAAGCGATAATTGAAGCCAACCATCTGCAAGACATTGAGCATCGCTGCGTCACAACCGCGAAGCGGTTGCGCTTCCAACTGATCAACACCTTCGCGCAGTTGCCCGAAAATCTGCTCTAAACGCTCGAGAAAGCGCTCGCCCTTGGCGTTCATCTGGTCGCTTTCACTCAATTGCATCTGATGCATGGCCACGCCGATGCTGGCGAGCAGCAACAAGATTGCGCTGGCCGAAGCCGCAAGTGTGGCCAGTAACCAGGGACGGTAGAGCAAGTGGCGCAGCACAGAAATAGCAGCTGACATCAAGAAACACCCAGTTGAATACCAAGAGGTATAGCAACTGCCGGTCAAGTCAGCCTGGCCGTTTGGCGGCGTCGTTACTCAGCGGCCATTGAGTACCTGCAACATCGCAGCCGTTTGTGCATCTGCTACGCCGTCGAAACGCTGGGGGCGAAAGCGCATCTGGAAGGCTGCCAGAACATGTTTGGTACTGACATCGTAGACACCGGTCTGCTCGATTGCGTAGCCGAAGCGTGCCAATTGCTGCTGATACCAAGTGATACTCGGTGGATTGACGCTGAAGCGCGCCTGCTGCTGAGCCACTGCTTGCGCGTTGGGCCAGACACCCAAGCCTGCATCGGCCAGACGCTTCCAGGGGAACATCGGACCAGGGTCGAGCTTGCGCGACGGTGCGATGTCGCTGTGACCAACAATGTAGCGCGGCTGAATGTTGTTGCGTTTGACGATGTCCTTGAGCAGCACGATCAAGGCTTCGATCTGCGCTTCGGTATAAGGCTGCCAGACACGTCCTGCCGGTGTATCGGTGAAACCCGGGTTGACTATCTCGATACCGATGGAGCTGGAGTTGAGCCAGGTACGCCCATCCCACCGACTATCGCCGGCATGCCAGGCGCGGCGACTTTCATCGACCAACTGGTAGACCGTCGCCGGCGAGTCGCCAATCAGGTAGTGACTGCTGACCTCACCATGAGTCAGCAGCGCCAGGGAGCGCTCGAGGTTCGCGTTGGTGTAATGCAGGACGACGAACTGGATGCGTCCGTCCTGGTTGACCGAAGTGTGGCTGCGGTCGATCCGCAAACCACTGCTGCAGCCTGCAAGCGCAAGCAGCAAGAGCGCGGTAAAAATGGCTTTCATGGTGAAGGGCACATGTGATGATCTGCAATGCAATAGCATAACGTATGTACGCTACCGTCACTTATCCTTGTTCGACTCGATTTCTACCGAGATGTTTCGCGCGATAAAGCGCTTCATCAGCACGCTTGAGCACTACTTCACTGCGCTCCCCTGAGCGAAACGCGCTGATTCCGATCGACAGGGTAATGGTCACGCGCTCGCCCTTGAAGTGGAAAGGACAAGCTTCTACGGCGGCACGCAAGGTTTCGACCAATTGGCAGCCTGCAGCCAAAGCAGTCTGTGGAATCAACAGGACAAACTCCTCACCACCAAAGCGAGCAATGAAGTCCTGGGGGCGTAAGCGTTTACGCAACTCATTGGCGACTATCTTGAGCACCTTGTCGCCGGCCAAATGGCCGTAGCTGTCGTTGATCCGTTTGAAGTGGTCCAAGTCAAGAATAGCCATCAACAAATGGCCACCGCTCTCTTGCCAGTGCAGCAACTCCTGGTCGACGCGTTCCGACCAGGCAGCCCGATTGGGTAACCCGGTCAAGGGATCGATCAAGGCTTTCTGTCGCTGCTCCTCGAGATGCTCGCGATAGCCCATGGCTTCTTGTTCCATGTTGGCCACACGCTCGGCCAAGCCCTGCAAGCGACCCGCCATTTCCTGCTCGCGCTGATCACGTTGATGCTGATGCTCATCCATTGTGCCGAGCAACCCTTCCAAGCGGTTTTCCAGGACCGACTTGAGGCTGTCCAGATCGGCTGCACCTTGCACACTGTTTTGCAAACCGTCGACCTGTTCGCGCAACTGGCTGTCCAGGTCACGGGCAGCGGTGCTGTTGTCGGCATGGCCTTCGCTGGCTTCCTGCAAGTGGCTCTGAAACGACTCAAGTCTTTCGTTGAGTTGTTGCAAGTACGCTTCGAACTCATGCTGACCGCTGTCGTTGATGGCCAGCATGAGCACGGCCAGGTCGTCCAGTACCGGTAGCAACTCATACCAGTTCAGGCCATGTTCCAAACGGTCGCGCACATGTTGCGCCTGCTCCTTGTGGCGTTCGGGAAAGTCCAGGTCGTTGAGCAGGCCCAGCAAGGTTTCTTCAATGTGCGCGGCAACCGAGCTATAGCTTGGTTCGGTGCCATCGGGCAGAGCGTATTGGATAGCCTCGGGTAGCGCTTCGGCGCTTTCACCCTGATGCGCAGCGAGGGAGGCCTCAGCATCCACAGATTTCTCGACGGTTTCCAGAGCTTCGGGTTCTTGTGCCTGTAGCTCTGGCTCTGGCTCTGGCTCTCGCTCTCGCTCTAGTTCTATTTCTGGCGCCGAGACTACCGACACGGCTTCGGCTTCAGGAGCGATGCTGGTGGTTTGAGCTTCGGCGGGGGGCTGCAATTCATCGATGTCTGCAGACTCGTCGGGAGCAAGCAGTGGTTCGGCACCAACTGCCGCCTGCAGCGCAGGGACACTGCCCGCCACAGCGTGTCCTTCACCTGCAAAAGCCGGCTGCAACTCTTCGATTTCTGCCTCACGACCGCCAAACAATCGCTGTAGCAAGCCGGGACGCGCGATCTCCTCCGGCCGCTCCAGTGCCGACAGCGCCTGACCTTGCAGGCTGCTGAGCTCACCCAGCAACAGCGGCATTTCGCGTGACTGGCCGGCCCGGGCGTCGAGTTGCTTGGCGAATTTTTTCAGCGGACGACTGACATCACTTGGCAAGGGCAAGCTCTGCAACTGACTCACCAACGCATTCAACGCGGTACCTACCTGGCCGATCCGTGTTTCTCGACGCTGTTCGGAATCGAGCACCGCCTTTTCCAGGCGCGGAATGAGCCCAGCCAGGGCGGCATCCATGTTGTCGGTGCGGATAACTTCGCGCATTTCCTTCATGCACTGATCCACCGCCCGATCGCTACCTTCAGCGGCCAAGGTGCTACGCACCAGACCACGGCGCAACAAGTCGAGGCGGGCTTCCCAACGGCGCTCGAGCTTCTCTTGCTGTTCGATACTCTTGAGGTACTTTTCTTTCCAGCGTTGCGCTTCGTCGGTCATGCCTGGGTCCGCAGAGGGTAGTGGCAATTAGCTCAAAGCGGGCAGCGTATCCATAGCAAGGGCATCAGGCAAACGAATCTCAACAGCAACCGGAAGATGGTCGGAAATTGGCTGGGCCAGCACCTCGACCCGCTCCAGTGTCAGGCTCGGGCTGAGCAAAATATGATCAAGGCAGCGCTGCGGCCGCCAACTGGGGAAGGTGGCTTGCACTTGCGGGGCGACAAGGCCCAAATCGCGTAGGGGAGAGTGTTCGAGCAGATCATTGGCGTGAGTATTCATGTCGCCCATCAGCACCTGATGACGATATCCGCCAATCAATTCACGGATATAAGCGAGCTGCAGGGCCCGGGTCTTCGAACCCAGTGCCAGGTGCATCATGACCACGACCAGTGCGTCTTCGCCTTCACCAAAACGCACCAGAATCGCCCCGCGCCCAGCTGGACCAGGCAGGGGATGGTCTTCGAGCAATTGCGGCTTGAGGCGGCTGAGCACGCCATTGCTGTGCTGAGCAAAGCGCCCAAGGTTGCGGTTGAGCTGCTGGTACCAGTACGGGAAGGCACCCAGTTGAGCCAGATGCTCGACCTGATTGACGTACCCGGAACGCAGGCTTCCGCCGTCGGCTTCCTGAAGGGCGACCAGGTCGAAGTCACCGAGCAATTCACCGATTTTCTGCAGATTGCCGGCACGACCGTTATGCGGCAGCAAGTGCTGCCAGCTCTTGGTCAGGTAGTGGCGGTAACGTTCGGTGCTGATACCCACCTGGATATTGAAACTGAGCAGACGCAGCCTGCCATCCTCTGGCAGGCCATTTGCCTGCAAGTGATGTTCGTTGACCCGCGGGTCATGCAGGCCTACGCCTCGCTCAGCTTTCCAACGTCGCATGATGGGCGCCGCTTACTTGGCGGCGCGCTCCTTGGCGATCAGTTGGTCAGCAACGTTCAGCACACCTTGTGGACCTTGGGCAGTGCCCAGGTCGAAACGATACTTGCCGTTGACGACCATGCTTGGAACGCCGGTGATTTCATACTTCTTGGCCAGCTCTTTAGCCTTCTGTACCTGGCCTTTGATTGCAAAGGAGTTGAAAGTGGCGAGGAATTTGTCTTTATCGACACCTTGGGTAGCCAGGAACTCGGCCATTTCTTCAGGGTCGGTCAGTTTCTTGCGCTGCACCTGAATCGCTTCAAACACTGCAGCATGAACCTGGTGCTCGACACCCATGGCTTCGAGGGTCAGGAACATTTGACCATGTGCATCCCACGGGCCACCGAACATGGCGGGGATACGCTTGAAATTGACATCGGCGGGCAGTTTTTCCGCCCATGGATTAACCACTGGTTCGAAGCTGTAGCAATGCGGGCAGCCGTACCAGAACAACTCGACGACTTCGATCTTACCTGGCACCGACACCGGTACGGCGTTGCTCAGCTCGACATACTCCCGACCGGCTTCGATGGGCTCGGCAGCCTGGGCAGTCATTCCGAATACGCTGGCGGCGACCAGCGTGGCGCTGAGAATCAAATTACGCATGCTTCACTCCTGAGCAATCTATTGGTCGCCTCGATACGACCTGCGGTAAGACAGGTCGAAGCGGGCCCGAGTTCGTTAGTGTAACGGCAGCGGGCACAAAAAAGGGTGGCCCAAGCCACCCTTTTCATCTTTACGCTGCAGTATTAACCCAGCGTTAAAGCGTGGATCAGTGCAGACCCTGAATGTAGCTGGACAGCGCTTCGATGTCCTTGTTGCTCAGCTTGGCAGCGATGGTGCGCATCGTGGTGGCATCGCCGTCGTTGGTGCGATTGCCTTCGCGGAAGTCGGTCAGCTGTTTGGCAACATAGGTAGCGTGCTGGCCACCCAGGTGTGGGAAGCCGGCCAGGGCAATGCCCGCGCCGTTAGGCGAGTGGCAGCCGCTGCAGGCTGGCAGGCCCTTCTCGATGTCACCGCCATTGAACAGGGCGCGGCCATGCTCGACCAGCTTGGGATCGGCAGCACCTACGCTACCTTTCTGGCTGGAGAAGTAGGCAGCGATGTCGGCCATGTCCTGGTCGTTGAAAGCCGCGAGCATGCCGGTCATTTCCAGCACGGTGCGCTTGCCCGACTTGATGTCGTGCAGTTGTTTCTCCAGGTACTTTTCACCCTGGCCTGCAAGTTTCGGGAAATTCGGCGCCATGCTGTTGCCGTCAGGATTGTGACAAGCGCCACATACAGCAGTTTTGGCCTGACCAGCAGCGGCATCCCCTTTGATAGGCTCTGCGGCATTGGCTGCACCAGTGACGCCTAAGGTCAACAGCAGACTCACGAGTAGTTTGTTCATCAGCTAATCCAACTACGGCTAAGGGTGAAAGAGTTATGTATCGGGACTTTGGCTCATCCACTGGATGATCACCTGGTAGTCCTCGGCACTGCAGTCCATGCACAATCCACGCGGCGGCATAGCCTTGAAACCCTGTGTGACATGCTTCACCAGCGTCTCCATTCCTTGCGCCAGCCGAGGCTCCCATGCTGCCTTGTCACCAACCTGCGGTGCCTGCGGTAGCTGTCCGGCATGGCAAGCGGCACATGCTCGCTTGTACACTGCCTGGGGATCCTGTGTAGCCTGAGCGCTGAAAAACGGTATCAAGACACCTGCAGCAAGCAGCCATTTCGTCATACGAACGACCTTTCAGGGTTGGGGGTTGCACTGCGTTCTACTGCGCGAGCTTGAATCAACCGCCCCCGTGCACATCCTCCTACGCCGGGATAATGCGCACACAAAAACTGGGGCATTATATACTCCCGTTACTGAAACGGAAACGACACTGCTTGCCGAGACCTCCTCGCGCAACGCCCAATCGGAAAAACCATGCAAGTCAAAAACCCCATTCTCGGTCTCTGCCAACAAGCCAAATTCGCGCTCAGCGCCGCCAAGGTCGACCAGTGCCCAGCCGACCAAGGCTACGAAGTGGCTTTTGCCGGCCGCTCCAACGCCGGCAAATCCAGCGCCCTGAATACCCTGACCCACGCCAGCCTGGCGCGCACCTCGAAAACACCGGGGCGCACCCAGCTTTTGAATTTCTTCAGTCTGGACGATGAACGGCGTTTGGTCGACTTGCCGGGTTACGGTTATGCCAAGGTTCCGATTCCGCTCAAGCAGCACTGGCAGAAGCACCTGGAAGCCTACCTGGGCAGCCGCGAATGCCTGAAGGGCCTGATCCTGATGATGGACGTGCGCCATCCAATGACCGATTTCGACAAGATGATGCTCGACTGGTCCCAGGCCGCTGGCATGCCTATGCATATCCTGTTGACCAAGGCCGACAAGCTGACCTTCGGCGCAGCCAAGAACACCCTGCTCAAAGTGCAGTCCGAAATCCGCAAGGGTTGGGGTGATGCCGTGACTATCCAGTTGTTCTCGGCCCCCAAGCGCCAGGGCTTGGAAGAAGCCTATGGCGTATTGGCCAAGTGGATGGAATTGGCCGACAAGCCCGCAGAATAAGGGCTGCCCGGCAAACGCCGGGCAAAAAAAACCCCGGACTTCGTATGGGGAGGGGGAAGTTCGGGGTCCAAGTTTCCGGACCGCTAGGGCGGGGTCCAGATATCTGCCAACACTTAACACAACATAGGAGCATCGAAGGGCTTCACCAGCCATTCAGGTACTCTGAGTCGCAGTTCACTGGTTTAGTTCCGAAGCTTTAGAAACTATTTGCGATAGGGCCAAATTCCTTTCGAGATAACGTCCCTGGAACCGAAAAAAAGCCGCGACGATATGTCGCAGATTTTTTCGGCAATTAGGCGCATTTTTAATGCGCTTCGTCCCAATTTGACCCTACTCCCACCTCAACCAGCAGTGGAACATCGAGTGATGCGGCATTGCTCATGTGCGGGCGAATTTGTTCACGGACCTGCTCGATCAGGTCTTCGCGCACCTCCAGAACCAGTTCATCGTGGACCTGCAGAATGACTCGAGCGTCCAGGCCAGACTCGGTAAGCCAGTTATCCACAGCCACCATGGCGCGCTTTATAATGTCTGCCGCCGTGCCCTGCATCGGCGCGTTGATCGCCGTGCGTTCTGCCCCCTTGCGCAAGGCTGGGTTCTTGGCATTGATTTCAGGCAAGTACAAACGGCGACCAAACAGTGTTTCGACAAAGCCTTGTTCCGCCGCCTGCGCGCGAGTGCGCTCCATGTAGGCCAGCACACCGGGATAACGCGCAAAATAGCGGTCGATATAAGCCTGGGACTGTTTGCGGTCCACGCCGATCTGCTTGGCCAGGCCAAAAGCGCTCATGCCATAGATCAAACCGAAGTTGATCGCCTTGGCGCTGCGTCGCTGATCGATGGTGACATCTGCCAGGTCAACACCGAAAACCTCCGCCGCAGTGGCCCGGTGTACGTCCAGGTCGTTGCGAAACGCGTGCAGCAGCCCCTCGTCCTTGGCCAGGTGCGCCATGATTCGCAGTTCAATCTGCGAATAGTCCGCCGCCAGAAGCTGATAGCCAGGCGCTGCGATGAAGGCTTGGCGAATCCGCCGACCTTCCGCGGTGCGGATTGGAATGTTCTGCAGGTTCGGATCACTGGAGGACAAACGACCGGTGGCTGCGACTGCCTGCTGGTACGAGGTATGGATACGCCCGGTGCGCGGATTGATCTGTTCCGGCAGGCGGTCGGTGTAGGTGCTTTTGAGCTTGCTCAAGGAGCGGTACTGCATCAGCACCTTCGGCAGTGGGAACTCCATGTCGGCCAGTTCAGCCAATACCGCTTCAGCGGTAGAGGCCTGGCCCTTGGCGGTCTTGCTCAGCACCGGCATGCCGAGCTTTTCGTAAAGGATCACGCCCAGTTGCTTAGGGGAGCCGAGGTTGAACTCCTCACCTGCAATGGCAAAAGCCTCGCGCTCCAACTCGACCAGCTTATCGCCCAACTCGACGCTCTGGATACCCAGCAAGTTCGCATCGACCAGCGCACCTTGGCGTTCGATTTTCGCCAACACTGGCACCAGCGGCATTTCGATATCGGTCAGCACCGGCAATACGCTAGGGGTTTTAGCCAGCTTCTGTTGCAGCGCCTGGTGCAGGCGCAGGGTAACGTCCGCATCTTCGGCCGCGTAGGGGCCGGCCTGTTCCAGACTGATCTGGTCGAACGTCAGCTGTTTGGCGCCTTTCCCGGCAATGTCGGTAAAACCGATGGTGGTGTGGTTCAGGTACTTGAGCGCCAGGCTGTCCATGTCGTGGCGGGTAGCCGTGGAGTCCAGCACATAGGATTCAAGCATGGTGTCGAAAGACACGCCCTGCATCAGAATGCCATTGGCACTATCACCACCAATGGCGCAGTTGGCGAGGATGTTCATGTCGTACTTGGCGTTCTGCCCGACTTTGAGTTTGCTCGGGTCTTCCAGCAACGGTTTGAGCGCCAGCAGCACGCTGTCACGATCCAGTTGCTCAGGCGCGCCCATATAACTATGGGTCAAGGGCACATAAGCGGCTTCGTGGGCCTGCACGGCGAAGGACAAACCCACCAGCTGCGCCTGTTGCGCGTCCAGGCCGGTAGTTTCGGTGTCAAAGGCAAACAATGGGGCGGCACGCAGCTTTTCCAGCCAAGCGTCGAAGCGGGCCTGATCGAGGATAGTTTCATACTTCGCCTCGACCACTTCCTCGACGACCTCGGCGACGATCTCCTGGCCGGCTCGCTTGGCGTCACGTTGTACCTCGTCGATCCAGCTCTTGAACTCCATTTCGGTGTATAGCTCAAGCAGCGCTTCGCGATCCGGCTCGCCACACACCAGGTCGTCGACTTCAACATCCAGCGGTACATCGACCTTGATCGTTGCCAATTCATAGGAAAGGAAGGCCGCATCGCGGTGCTCTTCAAGCTTTGCTGGCAAGGTCTTGGCGCCACGAATGGCCAGGCCTGGGACCTTGTCCAGATTCTCGTAAAGCTCGCGCAAACCACCGCCAATACCGGTCAACAGGCCAACGGCGGTCTTTTCGCCGACGCCTGGAACACCCGGAATGTTGTCGACTTTGTCGCCCATCAGGGCAAGAAAGTCGATGATGTGCTCAGGACCGACGCCGAATTTCTCGTGTACGCCAGGTACGTCGAGGACAGTACCGGTCATGGTATTGACCAGCGTAATGTGGCCATCAACCAATTGCGCCATGTCCTTGTCACCGGTAGAGATGATCACCGGGCGGTCCAGAGCGGCGCTGCTGCGGGCCAAAGTGCCGATAACATCGTCGGCCTCTACCCCTTCTACGCACAACAATGGATAGCCCAAGGCACGAACGCTGGCATGCAACGGTTCGACCTGCACACGCAGATCGTCCGGCATGCTGGGCCGGTTGGCCTTGTACTCGGCGAACATTTCATCACGGAAGGTGCCGCCCTTGGCGTCGAACACCACCGCAAACAAGCTGTCCGGATACTGCTTGCGCAGGCTCTTGAGCATGTTCAGCACGCCCTTGACCGCACCGGTCGGCATGCCCTTGGAGGTGGTCAGCGGCGGCAGCGCATGGAAGGCGCGGTAGAGGTATGAGGAACCGTCCACCAGGACGAGGGGAGCTTGGCTCATGAGCAGAATCAACCTTTTCGGCGGGCCCGGCGCTAGAATGTCCGGAACATTGACGACAAAGGGACAAGGTTATCATGCGTACACTAAATCGCCTGTTGCTGCTCAGCCTGTTGGCAGCCACTCCGGTCGTCACCTTGGCCGCAGAAGATGCGCCATCGGCTGATCCGGAAGTAACTATTCGCACGGAAGGCGACAAGACTATTCAGGAATACCGTCAAAATGGCTTCCTGTATGCAATCAAGGTCACCCCAAAAGGTGGCAAGCCTTATTTCCTGGTACGCGCCGACGGTACGGACGCCAACTTTGTTCGCTCCGACCAACCAGACATGCTGATCCCTTCGTGGAAAATCTTCGAGTGGAAGTAAGCCGTACCCTTCACATCAACCTGGCACTTCGCTGTAGAGGTGCCCGTATGGGCAATTTTTGATCATGTCAGTCTTCACCCCCCTGACCCGGCCTGAGCTGGAAACCTTTCTGGCGCCGTACGGCCTTGGCCGCCTGCGAGACTTCCAGGGCATTGCCGCCGGCACCGAGAACAGCAATTTCTTTGTCAGTCTGGAACAGGGAGAGTACGTGCTGACGTTGGTCGAGCGCGGTCCGATCCAGGATCTGCCGTTCTTCATCGAACTGCTCGACGTGCTGCATGAGGCCGACCTGCCGGTGCCTTACGCCCTGCGCGACACCGACGGCGTGGCCTTGCGCGAGCTGGCTGGCAAGCCGGCGCTGTTGCAGCCGCGCCTGGCTGGCAAGCACATCAAGGCCGTCAATAATCAGCATTGTGTGCAGATCGGCGAATGGCTAGGCCACCTGCACCTGGCAACTCGCAACAAAGTGCTGGAGCGCAAGACTGATCGCGGCCTGGACTGGATGCTGGAGACCGGTGTCGAGCTGATGCCACGCTTGAGTGAACAACAGCGCCAGTTGTTGCAAGGCTGCCTCGACGAGATCAGCGCGCATCAGGCGCAGATCATGGCACTGCCACGGGCCAACCTGCATGCCGACCTGTTTCGCGACAATGTCTTGTTCGAAGGCACTCACCTTACCGGTGTGATCGATTTCTACAATGCCTGCTCCGGGCCAATGCTCTATGACCTGGCCATTACCCTCAACGATTGGTGCTGCGATGATCACGGCAACATCGACAGCCCGCGGGCGCGAGCACTGCTCGGTGCCTACGCGGCACTGCGTCCATTCACTGCTGCCGAAGCCCAGCTGTGGCCGATCATGTTGCGCATCGCCTGCGTACGCTTCTGGCTGTCGCGCTTGATCGCTGCCGAATCTTTCGCGGGCATGGATGTGCTGATCCACGACCCTGCAGATTTTGAAGTTCGGCTGGCGGCGCGCCAACACGTGGAAATTGCCTTGCCGTTTGCCTTGTAAGGTAACCTGCGATCCCGGTCGGGATGGGTTTACTCCGGGCCGGGCCCGGAGCATGCCCGCCACATTGCGGCAGGATCGCGGGGCAAGCCCGCTCCTGCCGAGTTACCGCGGTCGTCCTAGAGCTTTTCCAGGCAGCCAGCCAAATCATTGCCCAGCTTCTCGAGCAATTGCTCGTAACCCTGAGCGCTCGCCGGCGCCGTGCCGCCCAATGCATCCAGCTCAGCCAGGGTTACCGGCAAACCTGCCGTCAATGTCTCGGCCAGACGCGGACGCAGCGGCGGTTCACTGAACACACAAGTCTTGCCTGTTTCCTGCAGGCGCTTACGCATTGCCGCCACGTGCTGTGCACCTGGCTGTACTTCGGCAGCCACACTGAAAACGCCCGCATGCTTGAGGCCATACGCCGACTCGAAATAGTCGAATGCCTCGTGAAACACAAAGAACGGCTTGGCGCTGACACCGGCCAAACGCGTCTTCAGGCGCGCATCCAGGGCGTCCAGGCGCTCATTGAAGACTTTCAGATTGCTCTGGTAGCGCGCCGCATTGGCTGGGTCGACGCCGCTGAGGTCAGCAGCCATCTTCGCCGCAATTACCCGAGCGTTGACCGACGACAGCCACAGGTGCGCATCAAGGCTGCCTGGGCGATGGTCGTGGTCATGATCATCGCCGTCTTCGTCATGTGAATGGCTGTCTTCGCCAAAATGACGCAGATGCAGCCCCGGCAGGTCCTGTACAGCTACGCTCGGCTTACTGCGGGTTTTCAGCACCCGAGGCAGGAAGCCTTCCATATCCGGACCGATCCAGTACAACAACTCCACATCGCCCACCCGGCGTACATCGGAAGGGCGCAGTGCGTAGTGATGTGGCGAGGCGCCAGGCGGCAGCAATACTTCCGGGCTGCCAACACCATCCTGGACTGCAGCGGCAATCTGCTGCAGAGGCTTGATGCTGGTCAGGACACGGACCTCAGCCTGTGCCTGAACCATCACCATCGAGGTGATAAAAGCGACAAAAAGGGCAAAAAATCGAGACACGATGACCACTCACAGGGGCAGGAACAGGTAACATAATAACGTCTCCAATCAGAACCGTCGCCGCCCATGCCTAAAACCCCGCTGGCCACTCGTCCCCACGACCACTCCCACTGCGTCCACAGCGCCTTGGCCGAGGCCGATGCACTGTGCGCGCGTAAAGGGCTGCGACTTACCGCCCTGCGCCGACGTGTGCTGGAATTGGTATGGCAAAGCCATAAACCGCTGGGTGCCTACGACATTCTCGCCGTATTGAGCGAGCAGGATGGACGCCGAGCGGCGCCACCAACGGTGTACCGTGCCCTGGATTTCCTTCTGGAAAACGGCCTGGTTCACCGTATCGCCTCGCTCAACGCATTCATGGGCTGCAGTCACCCCGAGCATGCGCACCAAGGCCAGTTCCTGATTTGCCGCGAGTGTCATGTAGCCATCGAGCTGGAACAGACCAGCATCAGCGACGCAATTGTGGCCAGTGCCAACGACGTCGGCTTCAGCGTCGAAGCGCAAACCGTCGAAGTCGTCGGTTTGTGCGGCAACTGCCGGAGCGCCTGATGAGCAATGCGCTGATTCGACTCGAACAGGTCGGCGTGGCTTTCTCCGGGCAAGCGGTGCTCGACAGTATCGACCTGGCCGTGGAACCCGGACAAATCGTCACCTTGATCGGCCCCAACGGGGCGGGCAAAACCACCTTGGTGCGCGCCGTGCTGGGTCTGCTCAAACCCCACACCGGCAAAGTCTGGCGCAAGCCGCGCCTGCGCGTTGGCTATATGCCGCAAAAGCTGCAGGTGGATGCCACGTTGCCGCTGTCGGTCCTGCGCTTTCTACGCCTGGTACCAGGTGTGGATCGCAACGCCGCGCTGAGTGCACTGAAAGAAGTCGGTGCCGAGCAAGTTATCGACAACCCGATACAAGGTATCTCCGGTGGTGAAATGCAACGGGTGTTGCTGGCCCGGGCGCTGCTACGCGAGCCTGAACTGCTGGTGCTCGATGAGCCGGTGCAAGGCGTCGATGTCGCCGGCCAGGCAGAGCTTTATAGCTTGATCACACGTTTGCGCGATCGCCATGGTTGCGGCGTGTTGATGGTTTCTCACGACCTGCACCTGGTAATGAGCACCACTGACCAGGTGGTGTGCCTTAATCGTCACGTCTGCTGTTCCGGCCATCCAGAACAAGTCAGTGGCGATCCGGCGTTCGTCGAACTGTTCGGCAACAACGCGCCAAGCCTGGCGATCTACCACCACCATCACGACCATTCCCACGACCTGCATGGGTCGGTGGTCGCCCCGGCCCAAGGCGGGCATGTACACGGAGAAAACTGCAAGCATGGCTGATTTTCTGCTTTACGCCCTGCTCGCAGGCTTGGCCCTGGCGGTCGTAGCCGGCCCTTTGGGATCATTCGTAGTCTGGCGGCGCATGGCCTATTTCGGCGATACGCTCTCTCATGCGGCATTGCTTGGCGTAGCCCTGGGCTTTGCATTAGATGTCAGTCCCGCGTTGGCAGTGACAATTGGCTGCCTGTTGCTGGCGCTGCTCCTGGTGACGCTGCAACAGCGCCAGCCGCTGGCGTCCGACACCTTGCTGGGGATTCTGGCCCCAAGCACCCTGTCCCTGGGGCTTGTAGTACTGAGCTTCATGCATGACGTGCGCATTGACCTGATGGCTTATCTGTTTGGCGACCTGCTGGCGATCAGCCCGGGCGATTTGGCCTGGATACTCGGCGGCAGCGCTGCGGTACTACTCTTGCTGGTCGTACTCTGGCGACCTCTGCTGGCGGTGACCGTGCATGAAGAGCTGGCGATGGTCGAAGGCCTACCAGTGGCGGCTCTGCGCTTGGCACTCATGCTGCTGATTGCGGTGGTAATCGCCGTGGCGATGAAAATCGTCGGTGTTCTCTTGATCACCTCGCTGTTGATCATTCCGGCCGCTGCGGCACAACGCCACGCCCGCTCGCCGGAACAGATGGCCCTGGGCGCCAGCCTGCTCGGGGTAACAGCGGTCTGTGGCGGTTTAGCCTTGTCATGGTTCAAAGACACGCCGGCCGGCCCTTCGATCGTGGTCTGCGCGGCAGTGCTATTCTTGCTGAGCCTGGCCATACCCCGACGTTGATGATGCAGGGGGCAGCCTTGGCGGTTGCACCCTGCGACAGTTAAATCGCGCAGGGCCCTGAAGATTTATTTTCGAGTCTGCGGACTGGGTGTAGACTTGCTCGCTTTTTGCGCAAATAGAGAGTCGCAGGAATGAAGCCGTTCGCCTTCCGTTATCTGCTCCTTGCCGCGTTTTCGGTAATCCTGGCCGCGTGCTCCAGCACCCCAGCCGAGAACGCTGCCACGCCAGCCCAGGCCGATGCCTGGCAGCAGTTGGAGCAAAGCATCGCCAGCAGTGAGCTGGCTACCGCCGAAGATCAACTGGCCGCACTGCAGGCCCAGGCACCTGATGACAGCCGGGTAGAGCAGTATCAGCGGCAGTTGGCCGAGGCCTATCTGCAACGCAGCCAGATCGTTCTGCAAAAGGGTGACGTCAATGCCGCCGCCACTGCCTTGAGCCGCGCCCGGGCGTTAATGCCCAAGGCCCCGGCGTTGACCGGTGGCGTCAATGGCGCCATTGCCCAGGCCCGCAAGGCTGAGCTGGAAAAAGCCGAAGCCGCCCTCAAGGCAGCCGAAGCACGCCCGGCGGCAAGGCTTGTCGACCCCACGGCCCAGAGCACGGTGGTTGCACTCAAAACCACGAATATTCGTGAAATGCGCCGCCAATTGGATGATATCGCCGCCGATGTTGTGAATTACAAGTGCGATGTTGTGTTCCAGGTCCCGCGCAAAGACGACGCACCATGGCTCAAGACCCTGCTGGGCAAGCGAGTGCACAAGCTCGACAGCGAGTTCGACCTTCAGCAATCGCATGAAATTCATCGCAACCAGCCAGCACAAGCTGTGCTGGTGCCTCGGCGCTCCTGAAGGAACGGGTGCCTGCCCAGGCACCCGTAGCCTATAGCTACGCCGGAACCCCCTGAGCGGCAGCCTCGCGCTCCCACACCCGATGCTTGCTGATGGCGGTGATGAAAGCCTTGTGGGTTTGCGCGTCATTACCCAACAGCAATCCGCTATCTGCCTTCAAACCAAGCTTGTCGAGCAATGGCTGTGCTTCACTGGCAAGCCCCATCGGCTTCAAGTGCTTATAAGCTTCGAGCAGAAAATGCAGGGCCAGGCCGCTGTTCATCAAGGCTTGAAGCGACGCTTTGCCGGCCGGCACCCAAACCGCATCGAAGACCACCGAGGGCATGCCTTCCATCGAGGCATCCACTGCTAAAGCCCTGCCTTGAGCGGTTTTCACCGGCGCAGAGGTTGGCCCCAGCAGCTTGATCTGCGCACTCTGCGCTTCCAGCGTTTTCACCAGTGTGTCGACACTCTCGGCATCGACGCCATCGGCTACCAGCACCGCCACCTTGCGCCCCTTGATACCTTCCCCAAGAAGGTTCATCTGGCTCAAGGCAGGTGATTGCTTGAGGCTCGGCTCGCGAACATCAACGGTGCCTTTTTTCGGTGCAGGCAGCCCGAGGTTCGCCGCCACACGAGCCGCCAGCTTCAGGTCGATGTTGGCCAGAATCTCGTTCACTTCACGTGCGCGAATGAACTCTCGCTCAACCTTCCCCAGCTCGAAACTGTAAGCACTGATGATGTGCTCTTGTTCGGTTGGGCTCATGCTCTGGAAAAACAGCCGTGCTTGGGAAAAGTGATCGGCGAACGACGGGCTGCGCTGGCGCACCTTGTGCGCCTCGATTCGTTCAGGATAGGACTCGAAACCACCGTCACTGGCAGCAGGTGGCGTCTCCTTCGGCCAGCCGCCGTCGATTGAGTTGGGTTCATAAGAGGCCCGTCCTTTGTCGAGCGTGACCCGGTGCTGTGCATCGCGTTGACCGTTATGGTTGGGCGCGAGCGGTCGGTTGATTGGAATTTCATGAAAATTCGGACCACCGAGTCTACTGATCTGGGTATCGGTGTATGAGAACAACCGGCCCTGCAGCAGCGGGTCGTTGGAGAAATCAATGCCGGGGACAATGTGCCCAGGGCAGAACGCTACCTGCTCGGTTTCGGCAAAGAAGTTGTCGGGGTTGCGGTTGAGCACCATTTTGCCCAGCGGTGTTACCGGCACCAGCTCTTCAGGAATGATCTTGGTGGGATCAAGCAAGTCGAAATCGAACTTGTGCTCATCCTCTTCAGCAACGATCTGCACACCGAATTCCCATTCCGGGTAATTACCCGTCTCGATGGCCTCCCAGAGGTCTCGCCGGTGGTAGTCGGTGTCCTTGCCGGCCAACTTCTGCGCCTCATCCCAGAGCAGCGAGCACACGCCAGCTTTGGGCTTCCAGTGGAACTTGACGAAGCTCGACTTACCTTCAGCGTTTATCAATCGGAAGGTATGCACACCGAAGCCTTGCATGGTGCGCAGGCTTTTCGGAATGGCTCTGTCGGACATAGCCCAGATAACCATGTGAGCCGACTCGGGAACCAGCGAGACAAAGTCCCAGAAGGTGTCATGGGCCGAGCCACCCGTTGGCATCTCGTTGTGCGGCTCAGGTTTCACTGCATGGACGAAATCCGGGAACTTGACCGCATCTTGAATGAAAAAAACCGGCATGTTGTTGCCAACGAGATCGAAATTACCCTCATCGGTAAAGAACTTGACGGCAAAACCTCGCACATCTCGCACGGTGTCACCAGACCCCCTTGGCCCCTGAACCGTCGAAAAACGCACAAACACGGGCGTGATTTTCTCCGGGTCCTGAAGAAATCCAGCCTTGGTCAGCGCAGCGTGCGATTGATAACTCTGGAAGTAGCCATGGGCACCGGTACCGCGTGCGTGAACGATCCGCTCTGGAATACGCTCATGGTCAAAGTGCGTGATTTTCTCACGCATGATGAAGTCTTCGAGTAACGACGGGCCCCGCTCTCCGGCTTTGAGCGTGTTTTGATTATCGGCAATTTTCACGCCCTGATTGGTACGTAAGGCCTGGCCGGTAGCATCGCTGCGAACGGCCTCAAGGCTCTGAAGCTTGGCATTGGTATTGGCCCGGTCCGGGGTCTGGGTACCGGCCAGTTGACTTTCCTTGGGCGGATTCTTCTTGCTGGGCATTGGAACGCTCTCCTCAATCAGTCTCGGATCGACCCCACGGCGGGTCCATTTAGTAGTGACTGGTCAAGGCCTGCGAGCGTTCATTCGGATTGACCACTGATCGCGTTATTCCAACAGCATTGGTCAAATGCAAAATAAATGCTAAGAACCTCTATATGAACAGGCTAAAATGCGCCCCCCGGCTAACCGCTGACCCAAATTTCATGCGCCCCACAAGGTTCGCTACGTGATCGAGTTTCAAAATGTGCATAAAACCTACCGCGTCGCCGGTAGGGACATTCCCGCGCTGCACCCGACCAACCTGAGCGTCGAGAACGGCCAGGTGTTCGGACTGATCGGCCATTCCGGTGCCGGTAAAAGTACCCTGCTGCGCCTTATCAACCGTCTGGAAGCCCCAAGCGGCGGCAAGATCATTGTTGACGGTGAAGATGTCACCGCGTTCAACGCTGATGAACTGCGCCAGTTCCGCCAACAGGTCGGGATGATTTTCCAGCACTTCAACTTGCTGGCTTCCAAGACCGTGGCCGACAACGTTGCCCTACCGCTGACCCTGGCGGGCCAGCTGTCGCGCAAGGAAATCGATGCTCGGGTCAGTGAGCTGCTGACGCGCGTCGGCTTGTCCGAACACGCCAGGAAGTATCCCGCGCAATTGTCGGGCGGTCAGAAGCAACGTGTAGGCATCGCTCGCGCCTTGGCCACCAAGCCCAAAATCCTGCTTTGCGACGAAGCCACCAGCGCCCTCGACCCGCAGACCACCGCTTCAGTCCTGCAATTGCTGGCAGAGATCAACCGCGAACTTAAGCTGACCATTGTGTTGATCACCCATGAAATGGACGTGATCCGCCGCGTGTGTGACCGCGTTGCCGTGATGGACGACGGGAAGATTGTCGAGCATGGACCGGTGGCGGATGTATTCCTGCATCCACAGCACCCGACCACCAAACGTTTTGTTCAGGAAGATGAACAAGTCGACGAGAATGAGCAGCGCGATGACTTTGCCCACGTTCCAGGTCGCATCGTGCGCCTGACCTTCCAGGGTGACTCGACCTACGCGCCACTGCTGGGCACCGTAGCCCGCGAAACCGGCGTCGACTACAGCATCCTCGCGGGTCGTATCGACCGTATCAAAGACACCCCGTATGGGCAGCTGACCCTGGCCGTGACTGGCGGCGACATGGAAGCGGCTTTCGCCCGCTTCACAGCGGCTGATGTTCATATGGAGGTATTGCGTTAATGGACGCTTTGAGTTTCTTTGCCAACGTCGACTGGGCCGAAATCTGGCTGGCCACGATCGATACCATGATCATGTTGTTCGGCTCGCTGTTCTTCACCGTATTGCTCGGTCTGCCGCTGGGCGTACTGCTGTTCCTCTGCGGGCCGCGCCAGTTGTTCGAGCAGAAGGGCGTCTATGCGCTGCTGTCGCTGGTGGTCAACGTGCTGCGTTCGCTGCCGTTCATCATCCTGTTGATTGTGATGATCCCGTTCACGGTGTTGATCACCGGCACTTCGCTGGGCGTCGCCGGGGCGATCCCGCCGCTGGTTGTGGGCGCTACACCGTTCTTCGCCCGCCTGGTTGAAACAGCCCTGCGTGAAGTCGACCGTGGCATTATCGAAGCAACCCAATCAATGGGTGCAACCACTCGCCAGATCATCACCAATGCGTTGCTGCCAGAGGCCCGTCCGGGCATTTTCGCGGCAATCACGGTCACTGCCATCACCTTGGTCTCCTACACCGCAATGGCGGGTGTGGTGGGCGCAGGCGGCCTCGGCGACTTGGCGATCCGCTTTGGCTATCAACGCTTCCAGACTGACGTCATGGTCGTAACCGTGGTCCTGCTGCTGATACTGGTTCAAGTACTGCAGAGCGTGGGCGACAAACTGGTTGTGCATTTTTCCCGTAAGTAACCCCATGGGTCGGCAAGGCCGACGCACCGGGGGCCGGATCGGCCCTCACAAGGAGTGATTTGATGAAAAAGCTGCTTGCTGTTGTCGCCGCCGTCGCGGCCTTCTCCGCTCAGGCTGAAACCCTGACCGTCGCTGCCACTCCGGTGCCGCACGCCGAGATCCTGGAGTTCGTCAAACCAGCTTTGGTCAAAGAAGGCGTGGACTTGAAAGTCAAAGTCTTCACCGACTACATCCAGCCGAACGTGCAGGTTGCCGAAAAGCGTCTGGACGCCAACTTCTTCCAGCACCAGCCATACCTGGATGAGTTCAACAAAGCCAAAGGCACCAAGCTGGTCAGTGTTGCCGGTGTTCACCTGGAGCCGCTGGGTGCTTACTCGAGCAAATACAAAAAGCTCGATGAACTGCCATCGACCGCCACCGTCGTGATCCCCAACGACGCTACCAACGGTGGTCGTGCCTTGCTGCTGCTGGACAAGGCTGGCGTCATCAAACTCAAAGACAACACCAATATCCTCTCGACCGTCAAAGACATTACCGAGAACAGCAAGAACCTGAAATTCCGTGAACTGGAAGCGGCGACCATTCCACGCGTACTGACTCAGGTCGACCTGGCGCTGATCAACACTAACTATGCGCTGGAAGCAAAGCTCAACCCAGAGAAAGACGCCCTGGTCATTGAAGGTGCCGATTCGCCTTACGTGAACATCCTGGTTACCCGTGAAGACAACAAAGATGCCGAGGCAGTGAAGAAGCTGGTTGCAGCCCTGCACACCCCGGAAGTGAAGAAGTTCATCGAAGACAAGTACAAGGGCGCGGTCAAGCCTGCGTTCTGATCCAGAAGACTATCGTCGGGCAAGCTCTCTCCCACAGCGTCGGTGGGAGCGGACCTGCCCGGCGATGCTTTTAGTCGCGCTTGAGCAAGCCCGGCAACTGCGCTACCAACTTCTGATTGTTGAACGGTGCGCGAATAAACCCCCGCTGCTTGCCGTCTGGCCCAATCACCGCCAGGTTGCCACTGTGATCAACCGTGTAGTTCGGCTTGCTGGTATCGGCCGGAATGAACGGGATGCTTACCGCATTGGCCAGCTTCTGCAAGTTATCCAGTGAGCCGGTCAGGCCACGGAAATCCTTGTCGAAATATCCCAGATACTGCTGCAGCTGAGTCGGGGTATCACGGTTCGGGTCAACACTAACCAGAATGACCTGCAAGCGGTCTACCGCTTCCTTGGGCAATTCGCTCTTAACCTGACGCAACTGCGCAAGGGTGGTCGGGCAGATGTCCGGGCAGAAGGTGTAGCCGAAGAACAGTAGCGACCATTTACCTGTAAGTTCATCCACCGCCACGGTCTGACCCTTTTCGTCAGTCATTTCCAGGCTTGGCACCGTGCGGCTCTGCGGCAGCAGAATAATGCCCGCATCGATCAGTTCAGCAGGGTTGCCCTCACTGCGGCCATTGAGCACTTTGTTGACGGTAAGCCCAAGGATCACGGCGACCAGGGCAACGAGGATGAAAACGGTTTTCTGGGTTCGAGTCATAGGTTCAACAGTAAGTAGTGATCAACAAGCAGCGCGATGAACAGCAAAAACAGGTACCAGATAGAGTACTTGAAGGTCTTGATCGCGGCATGCGGCCGACTGCCACGGTACAACACCCAGGCCCATTGCAGGAAGCGCAAGCCCAGTACCGCGGCGCAGGCCAGGTACAGCGGCCCACTCATATGAATGGCATAGGGCAGCAGGCTGACCGCCAGCAACACCAGGGTATAGAGCAAAATGTGCACCTTGGTGTAATGCTCGCCATGGGTCACCGGCAACATCGGAATATCTGCCTTGGCGTACTCTTCCTTGCGGTGAATGGCCAGGGCCCAGAAATGCGGAGGGGTCCAGGCAAAAATCATCAGTACCAGCAGCAGTGGTTCAGCGCTGATATGGCCGCTGACCGCCACCCAGCCCAGCAACGGCGGCGCCGCACCGGCTAACCCGCCAATCACGATGTTCTGCGGTGTGGCCCGTTTGAGAAAGCCGGTGTAGATCACTGCGTAGCCCAGCAGTGAAGCGAGGGTTAGCCAGGCGGTGAGGGCATTGGTAAACACCAGCAGCAGGCCCATGCCTGACAGCGAAAGCAGCAGGGCGAAAATCAGCGCGGCGCCTGGCGTTACCCGGCCTTCGGCCAACGGCCGCTTGTGTGTACGTGCCATTAGCGCATCGATGCGCCGATCCACCACATGATTCACCGCAGCAGCACCGCCGGCGCAGCAGGCGATGCCCAGATTGCCGAACAACAGCACCGTCCAGGGCACGCCCGCACGTGTGGCGAGGAACATGCCCACCAGCGAGGTGATCAGCATCAGCACCACCACCTTGGGCTTGGTCAGTTCCAGATAGTCGCGCCAGCCAGCCTGCTGACTGCGTTCACTCAGAAGCGACGCCATGAGTTATCTCCCAGATAGTGAACCACGCCGCCGTTAGTAAGCGGTGTCAGGCGCCAACCTTGGCTGACTCGACGTGCCTTGGCCTTGGCCACCAGCCGTATACGGTAATTGACCAGCACCATGCTCAGCAGCAGCATGGCGCCACCGGCGTTATGCGCCACGGCCACCGGCAGTGGCAGGTGGAACAGCACATTACTTATCCCCAATCCAACCTGTGCGCCCAGTGCCAGCAACACCACGCCTGCCAACTTGCTCAGGCCATGGCGGTGTAGCTTCCAGCTGAGCATCAGCAGCACACATGTGACCAACAAAGCCCCCATGCGATGGCTCATGTGAATAGCTGTGCGTGCATCACTGTCCAACTGCCCGCCGAGGTAATTGGGGCCGATGTGTTGAGTGAGGTGAAAGCCGTTGGCGAAGTCGGCCTGTGGCCACCATTGGCCATGGCAGGTGGGCAGGTCCACACACGCCACCGCGGCGTAGTTGGCACTCACCCAACCACCCAAGGCGATCTGACCGACAACGACAAGGAACCCCAACGCGGCCACCCGCCTGACGCTCAGGGGCAGCTTGGGCAGGGGAGCAAATGCCCGCGACAATCGCAGGCTCAGCAAGAACAACAGACTCAAGGTGGCAAACCCACCTAATAGATGTGCCGTAACGACCTGCGGCCAAAGCTTGAGGGTCACCGTCCACATGCCGAATGCCGCCTGCGCGAACACCACCACGAGCAACAGTAAAGGCAAGCGATAAGGCTGGCCATCCCGGCCATGGCGACGCCAAGCCTGCCAGGCCAGGAGGGTGATCACCAACGCCAAGGTGCCTGCAAAGTAACGATGGACCATTTCGTTGCGGCCCTTGTGCTCCTCCACCGGCGAGTCCGGATAATGCAGTTCGGCATGAGCCAGCTGCGCCTCGCTCTTGGGCACGCTGATGAAGCCGTAGCAGCCCGGCCAGTCCGGGCACCCCAGGCCGGCATGGGTGAGACGGGTATAGGCCCCGAGCAGCACAACTACCAGCGCCAGCAAGGTGGCAAATACAGCTAGACGGTATCCAGGTCTGGCCATGATCTAGTCCTACCCGATATTGGACAGTTTCAGCAGATGGCGCAGGTCGTTGAGCAGATCCTTGCCCTTGACCCTGGCGTCATAACGCAGCACCAGATTGCCGTGTGGATCGATGACCCAAAGCTGAGCATCTTGCTTGCCCTGACTCACGGCACCGTACTTGTCCAGGTTCAGCGGGTAGCGTTGCAATTGTGGATATTCACGATCGAGCCGGGCCTGATAATCACCCGTCAACGGCTGGGTAGTGGCCAGGGCATGACTGGCGCGGCTGGCATCGCGACCGAGGCCGACTTGAATCTGCCGGGCCAGGTACACCAGTTGCTGACAATCCAGGCCACATTCCTTAGGCGCGCTGACCAACAGCTGCCAGCGCTGTTCATCGGCGTCGACGCCAAGATCGGCGCGGCTTTTACCATCACCAATCATCTCGCCGTGATAGCTGCGGCTATCGGGCACCCAGAACTGCAACTTATACATGGCAGTGGCCAGTAACATTGGGCCAACGACCACCAGCAGGATCAGGATCAGTTGCAGGCGTCCGCGAGTTCGCCCGCGCGGCGACTTGCCTTCAGACATGTTGAGTGGACTCGTGACGGCTCCCATGCTGTTTCTCCTTTTTGTTGTTATGCCAGCCGAAGTAGAGGTAGAGCAGGACCAACGCCAACGCCAGGGCAAACCACTGCACGGCGTAGCCCACATGTTTTTCCGGCCCCATGGCAACCACAGGCCAGTCCAGACGGTAGCTGACCGGGCTGGCCTCCAGACGCAGTTCATGAGCAAAGCCCTGGCGCGCCAACTGCGTCCAGAGATGACCGGCATCGATGGATGTCAGCAGCCGCGGCCAACTGCCACCCTCAGGATCGGCATGCAGCTGGAAGGTCGCGCCTGGGGCGATATATACCCAGGCATCCAGGCTCAAGGTTTGCTCCGGCGTAGCGAACTGCACCGGATTGCGTCGGTCCGGCCACGGTAGCCAGCCGCGATTGAGCAGTAGCCAAAGCCCGCTGGACTGATCGAAAAAGGGTTGTAAAAGCTCGACGCCGACGTGGCCATCCCGCATGCGGTTATCCAGCAGCAAACTGTGCTGGGTATCAAAATGGCCGAATAGGCGAACACGGCGGTAAGCCGGGTCTTGCACCTGGGTCAGTTGCGTCACACCAATGGGTTCGCCAGCCTGGCGCTCGGCGTAGCTGCCAAGCAGGTGGCGCTTTTGTTCCGCACGCCCGAGTTGCCAGAAACCGAGGCCGATCAAGCCCGGTAGCAGCAACAGCACTACCAGCGTCGGCAGCCAACCAGGGCGAAATGGCTTCACCCGGTCACCCCATGGTCAATCGCTATACTTAAGGTCATCGATGCATCCCCCCGGAGTTTCGCCATGCTTAAAGCTGCGATTGTCCTGATGCTGCTGGCGACCATCGCCAGTCTGTTCAGTGGCCTGTTCTTTCTGGTCAAGGACGATGGCGACTCCACACGTCTGCTCAAAGCCCTGACCGTGCGGGTTACCCTCGCCGCGCTGACCCTGGCGCTGGTGACCTGGGGCTTTTACAGCGGCCAACTAGTCTCCCACGCGCCGTTCTAAAACCCGCTACAGCACATACACAAAGATAAACAACCCGACCCAGACCACGTCGACGAAGTGCCAATACCAGCTAGCCGCTTCGAAGCCGAAATGCTTATCGGGACTGAAGTGTCCACGCATGATGCGCACCAACATAACAAACAGAATCAGCGTACCCATGGTTACGTGGGCACCATGGAATCCGGTGAGCATGAAGAATGTTGCGCCATAGATTCCCGAACCCAGGGTCAAACCAAGCTCGTTGTAGGCTTCGTGATACTCGTACGCCTGCAGAATGAGGAAGGCGACTCCGAGCACGATGGTCAAGCCGAGCCAGAATTTCAGCGCACCCCGGTGATCCTTGCGCAGGGCGTGGTGCGCGATAGTCACCGTGACACTGGAGCTGACCAGCAAAATGGTATTGATCAACGGCAGATGCCAAGGATCGATGATGTCTTTTGCCGGTGGAAATAGCTTCGGATCCGGCGTGTTCAGCAATGGCCAGGAAAACTCGAAGTTTGGCCAGAGCATGTGCGCTACGCCCTTGGCACCTTCTCCCCCCAACCAGGGCCCGGCCAGATTGCGGACGTAGAACAATGCCCCGAAGAAGGCGATGAAAAACATTACCTCGGAAAAAATGAACCACGACATCCCCCAGCGGAACGACCTGTCCAGCTGCGGGCTATAGAGCCCGGCGCGACTTTCCTTGACTACCGCGCCAAACCAGCCGAACAGCATGTAAGCCAGGCACAGCGCGCCGAAGAAGAAGATCCACGGACCATGGGAATCCGGTCGCCCGGCCTTGAGATCGTTGAACCAGGTACCCAGGCCAAACACCGTAATGAACATGCCGATGGTGGCAATGATCGGCCACTTGCTCTGCGCCGGAACGTAGTAGTGCTCATGCGAAGCCATTGAGTGTTCTCCTTATCGGGCACCCTGTGTGTCCTGGCTCGCCAGGTGTGCAACCGGCGGGTGGCGAGCGGTGATATCGAACAACGTGTAAGCCAGCGTCAGGTGTTTCACATCCTTGGGCAGATCGCGGTCGACGATAAAACGCACCGGCATCTCGATACGCTCTCCTGGCTGTAGTACTTGCTGGGTAAAACAGAAGCACTCGGTCTTGTGAAAGTAGGCCGCTGCCTCTGCCGGGGTGATGCTTGGAACCGCTTGAGCGCTCATCGGCTTGTCGGTTGGATTGCGCGCGATGAAAACCATCTGGTTCACCGCACCGGGGTTAACGTCGATCTGGTCGGCCGTGGAGTAGAACTCCCAGACCATGTCACTGGCATTGGTCGACATAAACTGCACCTTCACCATGCGACTCGGGTCACTGACCTGACTGCCTTCGTATTGCCCTCCGGTCTTGCCGTTGATACCGAATGCCTTGCACATCACGTCGTAGATCGGCACCAAGGCAAAGCCGAAGGCGAACATCACCACAGTCAGCAGCAACAGTCGCACTACCAGGCGTTTGAGCGAGGTCCTTTCACTCATGTTTCATCCTCCGGCCCAGGCCGTTCATTTCACTTCCGGTGGTGTCTGGAAGGTGTGGTAAGGCGCAGGGGATGGCACTGACCACTCCAGGCCTTCAGCACCATCCCAAGGCTTGGCTGGGGCAGGCGCACCACCGCGAATGCATTTGATGACAATGAACAGGAAGAAGATCTGTGTGGCGCCGAACATGAAGGCACCGATCGATGAAATCATGTTGAAGTCGGCGAACTGCAGGTTGTAGTCCGGGATCCGTCGGGGCATCCCGGCCAAACCGACAAAGTGCATCGGGAAGAACGCCATGTTCATGCCAACGAAGGACAGCCAGAAATGCAGCTTGCCCAAGGTTTCGTCGTACATGTGCCCGGTCCACTTCGGCAGCCAGTAATAGGCCGAAGCAAAAATCCCGAAGATTGCACCCGGCACCAGCACGTAATGGAAATGGGCGACCACGAAATAGGTATCGTGGTATTGGAAATCCGCCGGGGCAATAGCCAGCATCAACCCTGAAAAGCCGCCAATGGTGAACAGGATGACGAAGGCAATGGCGAACAGCATCGGTGTCTCGAAGGTCAGCGAGCCTTCCCACATGGTGCTGACCCAGTTGAACACCTTCACTCCGGTCGGCACTGCGATCAGCATGGTGGCGTACATGAAAAACAGCTCGCCAACCACCGGAATGCCCACCACGAACATATGGTGAGCCCACACGATAAAGGACAGGAAGGCGATCGCACCGGTGGCATAAACCATCGAGGTATAGCCAAACAGTGGCTTGCGCGAAAACGCCGGGATGATCGAGCTGACCGCGCCGAATGCCGGCAGGATCATGATGTAGACCTCGGGGTGGCCGAAGAACCAGAACACATGCTGGAACAACACTGGATCACCGCCGCCCGCAGCGCTGAAGAAGCTGGTGCCGAAGTGAATATCCATGAGCATCATGGTTACCACACCGGCCAGAACCGGCATGACCGCAATCAACAGAAACGCGGTGATCAACCAGGTCCAGACGAACAGCGGCATTTTCATCAGCGTCATGCCTGGAGCACGCAGGTTGAGAATGGTGGCAATCACGTTGATCGCCCCCATGATCGAGCTGATGCCCATCAGGTGAATGGCGAAAATGAAGAAGGTCACGCTTTCCGGAGCATAGGTAGTCGATAGTGGGGCATAAAACGTCCAACCGAAGTTGGGCCCGCCACCCGGCATGAACAGCGTCGAAACCAGCAGCAGGAAGGCCGCTGGTAGCAGCCAGAAGCTGAAGTTGTTCATGCGCGGCAAGGCCATGTCCGGCGCGCCGATCATCAATGGAATCATCCAGTTGGCCAGGCCGACAAACGCCGGCATCACGGCCCCAAAGACCATCACCAGCCCGTGCATGGTGGTCATCTGGTTGAAAAACTCCGGCTGAACGATCTGCAGGCCTGGCTGGAACAATTCGGCGCGAATCACCATGGCGAAAGAGCCGCCCAGCAGAAACGCGATAAAACTGAACCACAAGTACATCGTGCCAATATCTTTATGGTTGGTGGTCAGTACCCAGCGCATCAAGCCTTTGGCCGGTCCGTGGGCGTGTTCATGACCCTGGCTGTGGTCGTCGATCACTGCGCTCATGTCCTGTCTCCTGCAATCCGGTGGCTGGTGCGGGAATTCCTGTCAGGTCGGCTCATTTGCTTTCTGCCTGTTTGATCGCCAGCACATCTTTAGGCGTGACCATGTCGCCTTTGTTATTGCCCCAGGCGTTTCGCTCGTAGGTCACCACGGCAGCAATGTCGACTTCCGAAAGCTGTTTGCCGAAAGCAGCCATGGCCGTGCCCGGCTTGCCATGGAAGACAATGCTCAAGTGATCTTCCTTCGGTCCGGTAGCGATCTTCGAACCCTTGAGGGCCGGGAACATCGGCGGAAGGCCCTGGCCTTCAGCCTGGTGACAGGCGACACAGGTGGTGTGGTAAACCTTGTCACCACGCTCGACCAACTCTTCAAGCGTCCATTCCTTGCTGGTCAGTTCCTTGAGCTTGGCCGCATCTGCCTTGCGCTCGGCGAGCCAGGTGTCGTAATCGGCTTTGGATTTGACCTCCACCACCACAGGCATGAAGCCATGGTCCTTACCGCACAGTTCAGTACATTGGCCGCGGTAAATGCCGGGTTTCTCGACCCGGGTCCAGGCTTCGTTGACGAAGCCGGGAATGGCGTCGCGCTTGACTGCAAATGCCGGCACCCACCAGGAGTGAATCACGTCGGCAGCCGTCACCAGAAAGCGTACCTTGGCGCCGACCGGCAGCACCAATGGCTGGTCGACTTCAAGCAGGTAATGCTCGTCTTTGGGGGCTTTGTTGTGGATCTGGTCGGCGGGCGTGGCCAGATTACTGAAGAACTCAACGTCCTGGCCCAAGTACTTGTAATGCCATTTCCACTGATAACCGGTGACTTGGATATCGACATCCGATTCACTGGCATCGTAGATATCGATCAAAGTTTTGGTCGCGGGGATAGCCATTGCCACCAGAATCAGGAACGGCACCACCGTCCACATGATCTCGACCCAGGTGTGCTCGTGAAAATGAGCAGGCTGCTGGCCGGTCGAACGGCGGTGGACGATCATCGACCAGAACATCGCACCAAAGACCACCAGGCCAATGATCACGCAGATCCAGAAGATGGTCATGTGCAGGTCGAACACTGCGTTGCTGACTTCTGTCGCCCCTGGCGCCATGTTCACGGTCCAGGCGGCGTTGGCCTGACCGAATACCGACCACAACAGGAGGCCCATCCAGACATGTGGATGTCGCATCATTGCGGGTTCCCCTTATCGTTCTTGTTATCCCGGAGGCGTGGACCTACGGCTAAGGGTACGGCGGCCAAGACTGCGAACTTCGACGACCGAGCCCCTGCGAACTGCAGTCGGGCCTCATCAGCGAATCACTTTCCAACCGGAGTATAGACAGCGACCTCGACGACGCAACGCGATAGGAAAATTCATCGCCGCCAAGTTGAACGTTTGCGTGCAAAGCCGCGAGCTAGCCGGGGTGAGAGCACAATGATGGCATTTCGATATAATTTCTGAATATAAGACGCAATCGGTTATGCCAAATGCGTCTTAGCCGTTTGCAGAACCGAGCTATTTTATGTCTTCCGTTTGTCACGCCTTTACCCTGGAGTTGTCATGAACATCGCCGCTTTGCGCGAGCAGATTTCCCGTGCCCATCAACATGAGACCGAAACCGGCCAACTGAAAGAGCAACTTATCAAGCAACTGCCGCACTTACATCCTTCGATTCAACTGCCGGAGATTGACGCCCAAGGCGCGTTGACCCGCTTCGTCAGCGCCTACATCGAACAGGTTCCAGAGCTGCTTGAGGCCGCCAATGAAGTGGCCCGCGAAGCCGGTATCGAATCGCAAATAAAACCTGTACTGAAAATTGCTGAACAGTATTTCCTGCAGCCACCCGCCATCACCAATGGCCACCTCGGCCTGGGTTGCCTGCTGGATGAAGCCTACCTGGCGCATCGCTTGGTAGAAGAAGTGAACGACTTGTATATCAAGCACTTCAACCAGCCGTTGATACCGCTGGATACCACTGTGGCCAACCTGATTGCCCACCAACTGATCGGCGAAGAATTCGCCAACCAGTTGGACGAAGTGGTTCACCACTCGGTGGACGAAATGCTTGATGAAGAAAGCTTCGCTCTGGAATCGGTCGAGCAGTATCGCCACAAGCTCAGCAGCCCCGAAACAGGCGCTGCCTGGAAACGCTGGCCTTGTCTGTCACGTCAGCTGGGTGTCGGCCTGGATCTGGATCAGCCGGCTTAAGCACTTATTGCGCCCCCACCGGCAATGATTGCCGGTAGGAGCGGGCTTTAGCCGCGATGAGTCAGGCGCCCAAGCCCGCCGTTGTGCGCACCCGCCCTTCGGTCCGGCGTTTCAATCTGCGCTGCTCAATCACTAGCCGCGAACCCTTGCCTGCGTTGGCCCGCCCCCAATCCTCAAGCAGTTCAAGGCATGAGTGATCGATATAGCTGAGGTTGGCCAGCGGTACATGCAATGTGGTTCCTGCTGGAAGACCTTCAAGCACCTGGGCCAACGCCGGTACCTTGAGAAAGGTTGCCGCGCCGCTCAAGCGCAGCTCCAGATGACCGGGAACATCAAGGCTGGCCACGCTGATTTTCAGGCGTGCCGCCTTCAGCGCCAGCTTGAACAAGGTCAGCGCAAAACCCAGCAGCACTCCGGTCAACAGATCAGTAAAGATGATCGCTAGCGCCGTGACCGCGTAGGTAAACATCGGCATACGGCCGTACCGGCTCAAACCCTTGAAAGCCTTGAAGTCCACCAGTTTGATACCGGTGTACACCAGCACCCCCGCAAGACTCGCCACGGGTATCTGCTGCAACAAACTGCCAAGCACCACGACAAACGCCAGCAACCACACCCCGTGCAGAATTGCCGATAAACGCGTTTGGGCACCGGCCTGAACATTGGCGGAGCTGCGCACAATTACCCCAGTCATGGGCAACGCCCCCAGCACACCGCAGAGCATGTTGCCCAATCCTTGCGCCGATAATTCACGATCAAAATCCGAACGCTGACCATTGTGCATGCGGTCTACAGCAGCAGCGGAAAGCAACGTTTCAGCACTGGCGATAAACGCCAGGGCAAAAGCTGCCACCAGCAGATTCGGATCAGCCAGACTCAGGAGATCAGCCGGACGCAACCAGTCGATAGCCTCACTCAGATCCGCCGGTACTTGAACGCGATTGACCGGCAGCGTGAGCCAGATACTGATTGCGGTCATCAAGGCGACCCCGAGCAGCGCACCAGGCACAAACCTCAGCGTTTGCGGCCGAAATCGCTCCCAGCCCCACATAACCGCGATAGTGCCCAGCCCCAATGCAGCAGCCTGCAAACCCTGGTCCCGCCCACCTTGCATGAACGCTTGCCTGACGGTGTCAGGGAAACCAGCCAGATTGGCAAGGCCTGAAGGCTGCGGCGCGCTGTCGAACATCACATGTACCTGGGACAAAACAATTAACACACCGATACCGGCGAGCATGCCGTAGACCACCGCAGGAGCCGTAACCCGAAACCAGCACCCCAGGCGCAAGCGCCCGGCCAGCAGTTGCAGCAGGCCTGCCAGCAACAGAATCGGACCCAGCATTGCCACGCCGTGCTGACGTACCAGCTCAAACACCAAAACAGCCAGGCCAGCGGCAGGACCGCTTACCTGCAGGGGCGAGCCGGCGAGCCAACCGACCACGATCCCGCCGATGATTCCAGTAATCAGACCCTTGGCTGGCGGCATGCCCGAGGCTATGGCGATACCCATGCACAAGGGCAGGGCGACCAGAAAAACCACTACAGAGGCCAGTAGCTCCCGCGGGATTAACGCTTTCGCTTGTGTCTTGTTCACCGTGTCACTCCTTCTCTCAAGATTCACAGCCATTCCGATGGCCGCAGGCACAACCCCTGACAAACACGCAGCCGCTAGCCGCCAGCAGGCCGGCAAGGCAGTCAGGAGAATTCAAGGCAGCCGATGACCAGACCGCACCCGTGGGTGCAGCGGTCAATCAGGCAGTTATGGAGGTTTCAAGGACGCTTAGTAGCGGCCTTTGGGTGTTGCGCAGGGAATCGGTTGACCGGCGGACAGCGGTTGGAAGCTGTCGCTGGCAGCATCGTATGCTTCGATCTGGCTGGTTTCGATGTCATAGATCCAGCCATGGATAAACAACTGGCCGGCTGCCAGACGCGAAGCCACCGAAGGGTGGGTACGCAAGTGGTGCAACTGGGCAATGACGTTTTCCTTGGTCAGTACCTGCATGCTTTCATGCTCGCTGCCGCAGGAACAATTGTCCTCGACCACCGTGCGGGCCACCTCGGCATGGCGTAACCAGGCCTTTACCGTCGGCATCTTCTCGAGACTTTGAGGGTTCAGTACTGCGCGCATCGCGCCGCAATCGGAGTGACCGCAAACAATGATGTGATGTACGCCCAAGGCCAGTACTGCGTATTCGATGGCGGTGGATACACCACCATTCATCTGCCCATACGGCGGTACTACGTTACCCACGTTACGAGTAACGAACAGATCGCCGGGCGAGCTTTGGGTGATCAACTCGGGCACGATGCGCGAGTCAGCGCAGGTGATGAACATGGCGCGAGGCTTTTGCGAGGTGGCGAGCTTCTTGAACAACTCCTGCTGCTCAGGAAAAACGTCGTGATGAAACCGCAGAAAGCCGTCGACGATATGCTTCAGGGCGGCATCAGCGCTCTCGGCAGGTGCTTCCGGAACGACCTTGGATGGGTCCTTGACGGGCATGATTCATCCTCTTTGACGGTTTTTGGTTAAGTCCATTTTACCGGGTTGATGATTCAAATAGCGCATGTCGTTTGGATGACCAGCGCGCACCAACAATCACATCAGTTGTTGGCTGAATTCCTACGCTACGCGGAAAAACTTAACTCAAACTGAATTAAGAGGCTCTAGAACGGGCGTTCCAGAGATTCAAGGAGAGGCCAGAATAATATCAAAAAACCATCAATGGCCAATACCCATTACTTAAGTCAGAGCAACGACATCTGCCCTCCTGGCGGACAAAAGGCACTGCAATCAAGCGCATAGCCTTTGCGCTGATTCAGCTCCAGGCGACGGATCGCCTTGGCGAACCGCTGCGCCAACAAGTCGGCAAATACACCTTCACCGCGCATGCGCGCACCAAAGCGGCTGTCATACAACTCTCCACCGCGGCTCTGGCGGATAAGACTCAATACATGGTTGGCGCGTTGTGGATAGTGATCCTGCAACCATTGCTCGAACAACGGTGCAACCTCCAGCGGCAAACGCAACAGCATGTACGCCGCGCTCAGCGCTCCGACGTTCTTGGCCGCCTCAAGCAACTGCTCCAGCTCGCTGTCATTGATCATCGGGATCATCGGTGAACACAGCACGCCTACCGGTACACCTGCCTCACTCAGCACCCGGATCGCTCGCAATCGCGCCTTGGGCGCTGCGGCCCGAGGCTCCAGCGTGCGTTTTAGCTCATCATCGAGGGTCGTCAGGCTGATCATTACCGTCACCAAGCGTTGCCGGGCCAGCTCGGCGAGCACATCCAGGTCACGAAGGATCAACGAGCCTTTGGTGACAATCGTGACCGGATGACGATAGCGCAGCAGCACCTCCAGCAAGCGCCGGGTCAGTTTCTGCTCGCGTTCGATGGGTTGGTAGGGATCTGTGTTGGAGCCAAGATTGATCGGAGCACAGACATAACCCGGCTTGCTCAACTGCTGCTCAAGCACTTGCGCAGCATTGGTCTTGGCGATCAGCTTGGTCTCGAAATCCAGTCCAGGAGACAAATCCCAGTAGGCATGGCTTGGCCGCGCATAGCAGTAGATACAACCATGCTCGCAGCCACGATAGGGATTGATCGAGCGGTCGAAAGGCAGATCGGGTGAGGTGTTGCGAGTAATGATGGACTTGGCCGTCTCGCTGCGCACCTCGGTCCCTTGGGTCATGGGTACCTCTTGGTACCAGCCATCGTCTTCTGCAAGCGATTGCCTGGGGGCGAAGCGATTGTGGGGATTGAGGGTCGTACCACGGCCCCTTTGCGGTGCTGGAGAGAACATCGCGCCAACCTCTATACTGTATTTACATACAGTATAGAGGTATGGCTATTTCTGCCAGCGCCTTTGGTCAATCATCTTCAGCCACACCATACCAGCGCAGGAAGGGCACATAGCTCACTGGACGGCCCAGGAAAGCTTCCAGGCTTTGCGAAATTGGGCGCGCCGCACCTTGTGACAGAACCACATCCTGCAACGCTCGCCCCGTCGAAGCACTGCGCAAGCCTTCGCTCTGGAAACGTGTAAACAAATCAAAAGCCTGAGCATCGGACCACAGGTAAGCGTAGAAACTCGCGTCATATCCACTGACCAAGTGATCCAAGGCATGCATGGGACGTTCAAAACCTACCAATGGCCAACCACAAACCTGCGCATGACTGGTCTCGGCTCGCTGGTCGATTGTCCTGCCGTCATCAGCTGACAGGTGCAGATCGAAATCGAACAAGGCTTGAGACAGCAGGAGTGCGCACTCCTGAATGCCCTCGCCCTGCAAAGCCGTCAGCGCCAGTTGTACCTGCTCCGTTGTCAGCTTGCGGCCATCCTCATGGTGCGAAGAAATGTCGGCCATGTAGTCGGCATCCCACGTCCAACGTTCAAGCAATTTACTCGATACCTCTACGCCGTCCGCCCCCAAGCGTCGTAGATCGGACAGTAGATGGTTGTTGGTGCGCACCAGCAGGTGGTGCATGGCATGCCCGTACTCGTGAAACAACTTGCGCAGAGAGAGGTGACTGAGTTGTGGTTGCTCACCACCAATGCCTGGTGCGATGTCGCTGAACACTACCGCCACGGCGCCATGGTAGATACCCTCGGCATCGACCCGTCGGTGCCAGATGTATGAGGTAGAAACGCCCAACACTTGTTTGCCAGGTCGGTCGATCAGGTCGAGATGAATATAACCAATCGTCGCATGGTCCTGGAGCACCTCAAAGGTGAGTACGCTTGGATCCCAGGCCGCGACGGACTCATCAGTGTTCAAGGTGACGCCAAACAACTGCCAGGTCAGCTCACGCAAAGCTTGCACCACCTTGTCCAGCGGGAAGAAGCCGCGCAGCCCTTTAGCCGGAAGACCCAACGTTGCCCGCGCATCGGCAGCCTGCAGATAAGTCACGTCCCAAGGTTGGACAGTCTCCAGGCCATGGGACTGCCCCACCGCCTGCAGTCGTGTTTGCCTTCGCTGCATCCCTGGGCCAACCCTGCGAACCAGATCGTCGAGAAAGCCTGCAACTTGCTCGACGGAGCCGGCACTTTTCGATTCAAGGCTCAACGCCATGTAACTGTCAAACCCTAGCAGGCGGGCTTTTTCGAGCCTGAGTTGCGCCAACTGCTCCAGCACCGGGCCGTTGTCATGTGCCAGTTCACTGTCCCAGCCGCGGGTGGTGTATGCGCGGTAAACCTGCTCGCGCAGGGCGCGGTCCGTGGCATGTTTAAGAATCGCGTTGCACGGTTCCTGCACACAAACAATCAGCCAGCCGGGCAATGAGGCATCCCTGGCCTTTTGAGCCAGGTCGGCGCGCAGCGGTTCAGGAACCCCCTCAAGCTGCGTTTCATCGGTAATGTGGATGCTGGATTGCTCAACCGACTTCTGCAGCGTTTCCTGGAATTTCCCCTCCAACTCGCGGATCCGCGACTCCAGCTGTTCCAGTTCAAGCTGTCTGGCATCGTCCAGGCCAACACCTGCCAGACGAAACTCCTTGAGCACTTGTTGCAAGGTGCCACGCTGATGGGCATCAAGATTGGCCCCCACGTCGCTGGCGGCGAGACGCTCATACAAAACATGCAGCGGCGCATTTTTAAGCTTCTGCTTGAAGCGCGCGTCGATGAGTCCATAGCACTCGAACACTTCAGATGCCCAGGCATCGCCTCGAGCCATCAAAGGAACCATGGAGTAGAACACCCCCTGCAACCTGGCATCCAGCCCATCCACAGCAAGCGCCAGATCATCCCAGGTGGGCAATGCTTGCTGATGGCCGATGATTTGATCAATGCCGTTTTCGTGCTCCTCGATCACCTGATCGACAGCCGGGCGTAAATGTTCCAAGGTGATCTGGTCGTAGGCGATCAGACCTTGGGCGCCCAACAGTGGATTTTCAGTACTCATAGTGCTTCCTTGCTCGGGTTATCAGTGACCCGAGCTTGCAAGACACATCAGCCTGACAAGCGGTAACTATCTACTGCACGGGAAAATACTAGACACCCAGGGCAGGACGCCCTGGGTAGGGTGACAGCCTTACTCCGCAGGCTTTTTCAGCTTGGGATTGGGGAAGAACTGAACAGTCTGCACCTTCGCCTCGGCTGGTTTGACCTCGATCTTGTTGACTCGAGTGCCCAGCTCCTTGGGCACCGACAGCCCCTGTTCGTTGAGCGTGTCGCAGAACCCACACGCCACACACTCTCGATGCGGGACGCTGTCTTCGCTCCACATCATCAGTTTGTCCGGCTCGCTGCATGCCGGGCAGACTGCCCCGGCGATGAAGCGTTTTTTCGTTATCACAGGCCCATCGCTCATGCCGCCACATCCTCACTCAAACCACAATGGCGCAAGAGTGCATCGATTGATGGCTCACGACCACGGAAGTCGACGAACAGCAGCATCGGCTCCTGCGAGCCGCCACGCGCCAGAATCGCCTCGCGAAAAGCACGACCCGTTTGCGCGTTTAGCACGCCTTCTTCCTCAAACCGCGAGAACGCATCGGCCGAGAGCACTTCAGCCCACTTGTAACTGTAGTAGCCCGCGGCATAACCCCCGGCAAAGATGTGCGCAAAGCTGTTGGGGAAGCGGTTGTACGCAGGTGGCCGCATGACCGAGACTTCGTCGCGAATGCCCTCGAGCACTTCCAGCACACTACGGCCGTCGCCGTGGCTGGCGTGCAGTTCGAAGTCGAACAGCGAGAACTCCAATTGACGGACCATCATCAGCCCGGACTGGAAGTTTTTCGCCGCCAGCATTTTCTCAAGCAGGTCTTGTGGAAGGGCTGCACCGGTTTCGTAATGAGCGGAGATCAGCGCCAGACCTTCAGGCTCCCAGCACCAGTTTTCCATGAACTGGCTAGGCAGTTCCACGGCATCCCAGGCCACACCATTGATTCCCGACACACCGGCATGCTCGATGCGAGTCAGCAAGTGGTGCAAGCCATGCCCAAACTCGTGGAACAAGGTGGTGACTTCATCGTGCGTCAGCAGCGCAGGTTTACCAGGTACTGCAGGCGTGAAGTTACATACCAGGTTTGCCACCGGGCTCTGCAATTGGCCCTCCGCGTTCCGTCGACGGTCGCGGGCACCGTCCATCCAAGCGCCGCCACGCTTGTTGGCGCGGGCATAAAGGTCGAAGAAGAAGCGGCCTACGTGCTGACCATGCTCCTTAATTTCGAACAGGCGCACATCCGGATGCCAGGTGTCGAAGCCCTTGAGCTCGGCAATTTCGATACCGTACAGACGCTGGACAATAGCGAACAGACCAGACAACACCTTATCAATCGGGAAGTAGGCACGCAGGGTTTCCTGAGACACGCTGTAGCGCTGCTCACGGAGTTTTTCGCCGTAAAAGCCGCTGTCCCAGCTTTGCAGGTCCGGACAACCTTGCTCGGCCGCGTAAGCCTTGAGCTGAGCCAGATCCTGGATGGCAAACGGCTTGCTGCGCTTGGCCAGGTCACGCAGGAAGGTCAGCACCTGGTCGCTGGACTCGGCCATTTTTGTTGCCAGGCTCAGCTCAGCGTAGTTCGCATAGCCCAGCAGTTCGGCTAACTCCTGGCGCAGGTCAAGAATTTCGCCCATCACCGGACCGTTGTCGAACTGACCGGCATTAGGACCCTGATCAGAAGCGCGGGTGCAGTAGGCGGCGTAAATTTCTTCGCGCAACGCGCGATCTTCGCCGTAAGTCATCACGGCGTAGTAGCTGGGGAACTCCAGGCTGATCAGCCAGCCATCAAGCCCTTTGGCCTGGGCTGCAGCGGCCATCTGCGCCTTGGCCGAATCAGTCAGTCCGGCCAGCGCAGCCTCATCGCTGACATGCTTGGTCCAGGCCTGGGTGGCATCGAGCAACTGGTTGGAGAACCGGCTGCCCAGCTCGCTGAGTTTGCTTTGCACCTGGGCATACCGTTGCTGCTGATCAGCTGGCAGGTCGATACCCGACAGGCGGAAGTCACGCAGGGCATGTTCAAGAATAGTCTTTTGCGCAACGTCGAAGCTTGCCGCTTCCGGGCTGGCGATCAACGCCTCGTAGGCCTGGAACAGCTCGCGGTTCTGGCCAAGTTCAGTGGCATACGCACTGAGCGCTGGCAGGCAGGCCTCGTAGGCTTCACGCAGCTCGGCGCTGTTGCACACGGCATTGAGGTGACTGACCGGGCTCCAGGCGGCGCCCAGGCGATCATTGAGTTCGTCCATGGCCAGCACCAGACCGGCCCAGCTTGGTTGCTGGCCTTGAGTCTTGAGGATTTGGGCAATAGCTGTACGGTTGTCGGCCAGGATCTGTTCAATCGCCGGCTGCACATGCTCGGCACGGATCGCCGAGAAGGGCGGCAAGTCATAAGACTGCAGTAGCGGGTTGTTCGCACTCACGGTTAAACACCTTGGCAGAAGAAACACCGGACCATCTTAATTACAATCGACGCAGACCGCAGCCCTATCAACACCAAAGAGAACCCCTATCATGGCCATTCGCACCTTCCAGAACCATTCGCCGCGCTTGGCCGAGCGTGCCTTCGTGGACCGCAGCGCCGTGGTGCTGGGTGATGTCGAGATCGGTGCAGACAGCTCCGTCTGGCCACTGACAGTGATCCGCGGCGATATGCACCGAATCCGCATTGGCGCTCGCACCAGCGTGCAAGACGGCAGCGTGTTGCACATTACCCATGCCGGCCCGTTCAATCCCGACGGCTTTCCATTGCTGATCGGTGACGAAGTGACCATCGGTCATAAAGTGATGCTGCATGGCTGCACCCTCGGCAACAGGATTCTGGTCGGCATGGGCAGTACGATCATGGACGGGGCAATCGTCGAAGACGAAGTGATCATTGGTGCCGGCAGTCTGGTCCCGCCGGGAAAACGCCTGGAAAGCGGCTACCTGTATGTCGGCAGCCCGGTCAAACAGGCCCGGGCCTTGACTGAAAAGGAACGCGCGTTCTTCCCCTACAGCGCCAGCAACTACGTAAAACTCAAAGACCAGCACTTGGCCGAAGGCTATCACTTGCCTGAGTGAGTCCGTCCACGCCCCTTATCGAGACAGTTATGCATCAGCAGAATATTCTTTTCGACCTCGACGGCACCCTGACCGATCCGCGCCTGGGCATCACGCGTTCGATCCAGTTCGCCCTGGCCAAGCTGGATATCGATGAACCAGACCTGGCGCGTCTTGAGCACTTCATCGGCCCTCCGTTGCTACAGGCATTCATGCAATTTTATGGCTTCGACGAAGCCAAAGCCTGGCAAGCGGTGAATTTCTACCGCGAGCGCTTCAAGGTGACCGGATTGTATGAAAACCTGGTGTTCGAGGGTGTCCAGCCGCTCCTCGAAGCCTTGAACGGGCAGGGCAGAACGCTGTACATCGCCACGTCCAAGCCTTGGCAGTTTGCCCGTGAGATTGCCCGGCATTTCCAGTTCGATCATCACTTCAAAGTGATCTACGGCAGTGAGCTGGACGGCACCCGTACCAACAAGGTCGAGTTGATTGCTCACCTGCTTGCCGAGGAATCGCTGGATCCGGCGCAAACCTTGATGATCGGCGACCGCAAGCACGACCTGATTGGCGCTCGCTGCAATGGACTCGAAGCTGTAGCGGTCGGTTACGGCTTTGGCAGTCATGAGGAGCTGACAGCGGAACAACCGGCCTATCACTTTGCGACCTTGGCCGAGCTGCACAGCGCGTTCATCCCTAATCAGGGCTGACCACGATCGCGGGGTGGGAGCGCGCCTGCTCCGCGATTCTGTTCAGGGCTTGCTGGCGCTGCTCGAGCGACAGTCGCCCGAGGGTTTCGACCCGCTGGTAAAAAGCATCCCAATCGCTATCTACCTGGGCAAACAGCGCCGCGAAGGCCGGCACCCATTGGTCGTACAAACCAAAGGGCAACAACTTGGCGTTGTTCATCGGCGCATTGATCCAGGCGTCAAAACGGCCCTTACCACCCCATTGGCTGTCGCGCAAAGTGCGATAATCTCGGCGCAAGCGCTCGAATTCGGCTTGTTTTCCGGCACGCTTGGCTGATTCGGTCAGTGGTGCTGCGTACAACGTCTTCAACCGTTCACGGCTGGCCAGAACCAACGCCACGAACTGATCGCGTTGTGGACCATCATCCAGTGTTTGCGCTGGCAGGCCGCGAGCAGCACGCCACTGGCGAGAACCTTCCTGTTCGACAAAGGTGGCAAATGATTCGTTGAATGCCGTGTCGTCCTGCACATACACGCGCTGGTGTGCCAGTTCATGGAAAATGACCGTGGCCAGTCGCTCGTCACCCCAGCCCAGCATCGAGCTCAGGATCGGGTCATCAAACCAACCCAGGGTCGAGTAGGCCTCCACACCCCCCACATACACATCCAGCCCCTGCTGCTTTTGCAGCGCAGCTGCGCCGCGGGCAGCACCTTGAGTGTAATAACCGCGATAGGCGACGCACCCGGCAATGGGAAAGCAATGGGTCTGGGGTTCGAGGGAAAACTCCGGCGTAGCAAACACATTCCACACCACAAACGGGCGGCCAATGTCCGCATAAACCCGGTAGCTGCGGTTATCCGGCAGTTTCAACTGCGCGCTGGCGAACGTCCTGGCCTGTTCGGCGTGCAGCAGGTGCTGACGCAATTTCGGGGGGGTGGCGGGCTGCGCGAGCACCTCGGAGACCGGTTTGCGCGCCTGCAACAGCTGCCACTGCCCGCTGGCCAACTGCCCGTAATAGCCAATGCTGGAACAACCGTTGAGCAGCCCGAGCGCCAGCACGGGAACCAAGTAGCGAAAAAAATGGTCGAGTGCCCCAAGACTTGAGCGCAATAAAAGAAATAGTCGAAGCATTGGTGTCCCGTTATCCGCTCAAGAGCTCATCAGCTTCAAGACTATCCTGCCCGGCTGGAGTTTTGCCATGCGTACACTGCTTGTCTTCAGTGGTCTTCTGCTTTTATCCGGCTGTGCCGGCTTGCCTGCCCCCGATCCCAACCAGGCCTGGATCGACCTTGCGCCCAGTTCGGACGATACCTTGCATGCCGTAGAGGTAGACGAGCGTACTTGGAGTGATAACCGTTATTTCGAAGTCTCGCCCGGCAGCCACGAACTGACGGTGCGCTACCTGTTCCCGGTGACCCCCAGCAATATTGGCCCGGTCAGCGAGCCGCTGTGGCGCGATTGCCAACTGAATCTCAAGTTCAAGGATTTCAATGCCGGGCAACGCTACCAGCTTGAAGCGGGCAGCATAGGCTTTCGCCCGTGGGCAAAGCTCTACGACGACCAGCGTAATCTGCTCAGCAAAGGAGCTCCGGCGGGCTGCCAGCGCACCTGACAGTGTGAACGGCGCTATGCTTATGCTTTGTAGGTTACAAGCGGGAGTTTGCCATGCGCCAGCCAATGATGCTGATTGCCCTCAGTACCCTGGGGGCCTGCGCCAGCCCCCTGCCTCCAGTTGATAGCAAGCAGGCGTGGGTCGATCTGTACACCATGACACCCGGCAAGATACTGATGGCCGACCGTCTGGATGGTGAGCGGCTTAACGACGGACGCTTCTTCCAAGTCACGCCAGGCAAGCACGAGCTGACCGTCCGCTTCGATTTTGAAGTGTATTCCGGAGGTTTCTCGGTCGATCCCGTGGACCGGACCTGTTATCTGAAAGTGCGTTACGACAACTTCGAAGCCGGCCAGCGCTATCGTCTGGAAGCCCGGGCTCCCGCAATGCGACCCAGCGCCTATCTTTACGACGCACAGCGCAAAATCGTCGCAGAAGAAGCCAACGACATCTTTTGCATTCCCTGACGCTTAACGATCATTCTTCTGGTAGATGATCTTTTTGGTTCCGCCCTCGCAACTGCCGACCACCATATTCTGGTCGTGAACCTCTTCGTTCTTGACGATTTCAAGGGTGTAGGAGCTGACGTTGTTTGCCTGAATCTTCGCTTCGATCTCAGCCTTGAGCTCCTCGCAGTTTTTCGGGGCGGCAAGCACAGAAGTAGTCAGCAGCGATGCCATCACAGCTATTGCAACACGAATCATGGGACAGCTCCTTGTGGCGGCAGAGGTCCTGCCGACTCCCATTTGACCACAAGAAGCCCGTCCCGGTTCGACCTTATCCCACCAGGGTCGCGTCCAGACTGATGGTTGCATTGAGCACTTTCGACACTGGGCAACCGGATTTCGCCTTTTTCGCCACCTCCTTGAATTGCTCCTCACTGGCACCAGGAACCTTGGCCTTGAGAATCAAGTGCACCGCAGTGATGGCAAAACCGTCCGATTGTTTCTCAAGGGTCACTTCAGCTGTGGTGTCGATACGTTCGGCGGTGAATCCCGCCTCACCCAACAGCATTGACAGGGCCATGGAAAAGCAACCGGCATGGGCTGCACCGATCAGCTCTTCCGGATTGGTCCCTGGCTGTCCTTCGAACCTTGTGTTGAACCCATAAGGGTTCGCTTTAAGCGCACCACTTTCAGTAGAAATCTGACCTTTTCCTTCCTTCAGACCACCTTCCCAAACGGCCGATGCTGTTTTTTTCATACTGCCTCCTGAGTGTCTGCAGGGCGCAAGTTTGCGCAGCCTAAGATTCAGAGCGTGGGTGCCCGGGCAAGTTCAGCTTGATTGCACCCAAGCCTTGAATCCTCAGGATGTGCCCATACAGAGTTGAGAAGGCTCCGGTTTTATGCCGGACAAATGACTGCCCAGGAGGCTGACCAGCCCATGAAGCGACTTGCGGATATCAAATTCTCCACCCTCGACCTGGTACCAGTTCGTGCCGACGGCAGCCCGGCGCAATCGCTGCGCAACTCGCTGGACCTGGCACAACATGTGGAAAAATTCGGCTACAACCGCTTCTGGGTCGCTGAGCACCACAACATGGATGGCATTGCCAGCTCGGCGACTTCGGTACTGCTTGGCTACCTTGCCGGCGGCACTTCGACCATCCGCGTCGGTGCCGGCGGGGTGATGCTGCCCAACCATGCGCCGCTGGTAATTGCCGAACAATTCGGCACCCTGGAAAGCCTCTATCCGGGTCGAATAGATCTGGGACTGGGACGTGCACCGGGTTCCGACCAGATGACCGCCCGAGCCCTGCGTCGCGAACGCTCCGGCAGCCCCGACGACTTTCCCGATGACGTCGAAGAATTGGTGCGTTACCTAGGCCCGCGCACACCGGAGCAAAAGGTCATCGCGGTGCCTGGTTACGGCACCGAAGTGCCGATCTGGCTATTGGGGTCCAGCCTGTTCAGCGCGCAACTGGCCGGTATGCGCGGCCTGCCATATGCCTTTGCCTCACACTTCGCGCCGCGCTACATGCACGAAGCCATCCGCATCTATCGAAACCACTTCACGCCATCAGCAGTACTCGACAAGCCCTACGTGATGCTCGGTGTGCCGCTGGTAGCCGCCGACACCGATGAGCACGCCAACTACCTGGCAACCTCGGTATATCAGCGAATTCTTGCCCTGATGCGGGGCCAAAGCCTGGTCCAGCGACCACCTGTAGAAAGCATGGATGGCCTGTGGTTGCCCCACGAACGAGAGGCGGTGGGGGATTTCCTGGGATTGGCGATGGTGGGCGGGCCGGAGAAGATTCGGGCCAAGCTCGATGTTCTGCTGGAACAGACTCAGGCAGACGAACTGATTTTCACCTGTGACCTGTATGAACATACCGACCGTATTCGGTCCTATGAGCTATTGGCACAGGTCATGAGCGGTAGCTGATTGCCTCATCGCCAGCAAGGCTGGCTCCTGCACAGATTGCGGTAACAGCGAATCTGCGGGAGCTGGCGTTGCCAGCGATGAAGTCTTGGCAGGCTCAATGGCTGCCTATCAACCACGCTTGTAAACGATTTCCTTGGTGCCACCTTCGCAGGTCCCTACGACCTTGCCGTCAGACGCTGCACCCTTGTCGACTATCTCAAGCGAATAGCCGCTGACACCTTTTGCGTCAATTTTGGCGGCTATTTCGCTCTTCAGTTCTTCGCACGGCTTGCCCGCTGCAAGGGCGGTGCCTGCCAGCATCATCAAACCTGCGGCCACTACCAACTTCTTCATCGATCGCTTTCCTTGTTCAGATCAAAGTGGAGGATGGCGCCGGAACCCGTCCAGGCGCCTCTAGACTGTGTAACTCAATTGACCCGTACAAGCCAGTGCCACGATTTCAGCTATTGACGATACGGAATCCGACTTTCAGCGTGACCTGAAAGTGCGCTGCCTTGTTGTCCTTGATATGACCGCGGGTGTCGACCACTTCGAACCACTCAAGATGCTTGATGCTTTTGCCCGCTTCAGCCAAGGCATTATTGATCGCGTCTTCTATGCTGGTGGGCGATGAGCCGACAAGTTCAATTTTCTTGTAAGTGTGATGATCCGACATAATCAGTCTCCTTTTCGAATGTGAGCTTTGAGCCTAGCAGCGACCGGCTGTTTTACCCGAAAGGCACAGAAACGGAGGAAAGTCGGACTGCACTTTCTTGAGCTGACGAAGTCGGAAGCAAACAGCTCACTCACACCTGAAAGGAGAGTCACCATGGCCAACCACTCGCTGCGTAAAGCGTCGCTGCAAAGCATGGAAGCGGAGATAGAAAGCCTGCTCAAGGCACTGGAAAGTCTCAAGGACGACGCCTCGGATGAGTCCCGCAAAACCCTCAAGACGCTCAAAGGCAATGCCGAGAGTGCCCTCCGCCATTCGCGCAGCCTGCTCAGCGATACCTACGAAGAAGTGAAAACCAAGACCCGCGAAACTGGACTGGCCACCCGCGATTACGCCCAGGAGCACCCGTGGACCACAGCAGGCGTGGCATTAGGTGCTCTAGGTCTGCTCGCGGCCTACCTGATGTGCAAACGCTCCAACTAATCAGCCTGGCGTTCCAGCTCCGCTCGAAGCCAACCGGCTAATTGCTCGGCGCGCCCGTCCGCGGCGCGTCGAGGTATCCACAATGCCAAGACTGCCTGGGTCTGGCAAAAGCCCCAGGGCGCCGCCAGACGACCGGCGCGCAAGTCATCGGCTACCAGCGGTTGCGGCGCAATAGCAACGCCCAGGCCGGCGACCGCTGCCTCCAGTAAATAATACAAATGCTCGAAATCCTGCCCGTACTGCAACGCGTCGCGGTTGATACCCTGTTGCTCCGCCCAACTGGGCCAGGCCTGGGGTCTTGAGGTGGTCTGTAACAATCGCTCATCGAGCAACGCCTGGACAGACGCCTGCTGCAGGCGGGCAAACCCTGCGTAATGCGGACTCAGCACAGGGCCGATGCGCTCCTGCGCCAGCACATGCACCTGCATGTCCGCAGGCCATGGTGGTTCTGCAAAAACCAGCAAGGCATCCAGGCCCGGGCGACGCGGATCAAGATCGCCTTCACCGGCAGACAAATGCAGTCGCAACTCCGGCAAATCAGCCTTGAGTCGGCCCAGGCGCGGAATGAACCAGCGAGCCAGCAAACTCCCTGAGCACCCGAGGACAAAAGGAGCGTCCGTACCACGTTGGCTCAGCTCGCCACAGACGCTGCGCAAGCGATCAAAAGCATCAAAACTTGCGTCCCGTAAGCGCAGCCCCGCATCTGTGAGTTTAATGCCACGTCCATCTTTAACGAACAGACTGACGCCCAGGTGCTCCTCCAGCACTTTGATCTGCCGGCTTACGGCGCCATGAGTTACGTGCAGTTGTTCGGCCGCCAGACTAACGCTATTGAGCCGGGCAGTGGCTTCAAATGCCCTGAGGGCATTGAGAGGAGGCAGATCCTGGCGCATAACGTGTGAGTTTTCCTGACATGTTGAAGCAATCTTATCGGTTTTCAGCAGCGCATGTCGTGGGTACAGTAAAGCCATTCCCAGTTTCCACTACGCCCTGGAGCGACACATGACCCAGACCAACTTCCGCGCCGGCCCCGATGCAAATGGCCTGTTTGGCGCTTTCGGTGGCCGCTACGTGGCTGAAACGCTGATGCCGCTGGTGCTCGACCTTGCCCGCGAATACGAAGCGGCCAAGGCCGACCCCGAGTTTCTGGAACAGCTGGCGTACTTTCAGCGCGATTACATCGGTCGTCCCAACCCGCTGTACTTCGCCGAACGCCTGACCGAACACTGCGGTGGCGCGAAGATCTTCTTCAAACGCGAAGAACTCAACCATACCGGCGCGCACAAGGTAAACAACTGCATCGGCCAAGTTCTGCTGGCCAAGCGCATGGGCAAAAAGCGCCTGATCGCCGAAACCGGTGCTGGCATGCATGGTGTCGCTACAGCGACCGTGGCCGCACGATTTGGCTTGCCTTGCGTGATCTACATGGGCGCCACCGACATCGAGCGCCAACAGGCCAACGTTTTTCGCATGAAGCTGCTGGGCGCGGAAATCGTTCCTGTGACCTCCGGTACCGGCACCCTCAAGGATGCCATGAACGAGGCACTGCGCGACTGGGTCACCAACGTTGATGACACCTTCTACCTGATCGGTACCGTTGCCGGCCCACACCCTTATCCGGCAATGGTCCGCGACTTCCAGTCGATCATTGGCAAGGAGACCCGTGAACAGTTGCAGGCCAAAGAAGGACGCCTGCCCGATAGCTTGATCGCCTGTGTTGGCGGCGGCTCAAACGCCATGGGCCTGTTCCATGATTTTCTCGACGACGCCAGCGTACAAATCATCGGTGTTGAAGCCGGCGGTCATGGCGTAGACACCGACAAGCATGCGGCCAGCCTCACCGGTGGCATTCCAGGCGTACTGCACGGTAACCGTACTTACCTGCTGCAGGACGCCGACGGACAGATCACCGATGCCCACTCGATTTCCGCAGGCCTGGACTACCCGGGGATCGGCCCGGAGCACGCTTATCTGCACGAAGTGAAACGAGTCGAGTACGTCAGCATCAACGACGAAGAAGCCTTGGCCGCGTTCCATACCACCTGCCGCCTGGAAGGCATTATTCCAGCGCTGGAAACCTCCCACGCCCTGGCCGAAGCAATCAAACGCGCCCCGACCCTGCCCAAGGATCACCTGATGGTAGTTTGCCTGTCCGGGCGTGGTGACAAAGATATGCAAACCGTGATGAGCCATATGGCTGCCCAGGAGAAACAGGCATGAGCCGTATAGAACAACGCTTCGCCGAACTGAAAAACGAGGGCCGTGCTGCACTGGTCACCTTCATCACTGCGGGCGACCCTGGCTACGACGCCTCCCTGGCAATTCTCAAAGGCCTGCCAGCTGCCGGCGCCGATGTGATCGAACTGGGCATGCCATTCACCGATCCAATGGCCGACGGCGTCTCCATCCAACTGGCAACCCTGCGTGCCCTGGATGCTGGCCAGACCCTGGCGAAAACCTTGCAGATGGTTCGCGAGTTCCGGGTCGATAATCAGACCACGCCGATTGTGCTGATGGGCTACTACAACCCGATTCACCGCTTCGGCGTAGAAGCGTTCGTGGCCCAGGCCAAGGACGCAGGTGTCGACGGCCTGATCATTGTCGACCTGCCGCCTGAGCATGACGCCGAACTGGCAACCCCGGCGCAGGCTGCCGGCATCGACTTTATCCGCCTGACCACCCCAACTACCGATGACGCGCGCCTACCACGCGTACTGGAGCGCAGTTCCGGCTTCGTCTACTACGTCTCAGTGGCAGGTGTTACGGGTGCCGGCTCGGCCACCAGCGAACAGGTCAGCGATGCGATCGCGCGACTTCGCCGGCATACCGATCTGCCCATCAGCGTCGGCTTTGGTATCCGTACCCCCGAGCAGGCGGCGGCCATTGCCAAGCTTTCAGATGGCGTGGTGGTGGGGTCGGCGCTGGTCGACAAAATTGCCAAGGCAGCGAATGCCGAGCAGGCCGTGGGTGATGTGCTTGAGCTGTGCTCAGCGCTGGCCCAGGGTGTGCGGGGTGCGCGCAAGGCGTGATTGCGTAGCGATCTAAACGCGGGGCCAGCCCGCACCCACAGGTTGCTGCCTATGGGTGCGGGCTGGCCCCGCGAAGCTACCGCAGTCTCTACGCAAAAATAGACAGATCCAAGGGCCGCACCGCCCCCATCCAGATCGCATGATCACGGTGATCCGCCAAGTCATCCCCCGTCAACGGGTGCAGAAACACCACCAGCCCCTTCCGATACAGCGCCAGCCAAGGCAACACCACCCCCACCACTTCCGGTCCGAACGCCAGTTGGCAACTCCAGTCCGGATGCGGTCCTACGGGCTTCTGATGCATGCGCCCCATACTCACGCCGAACAGCCGGGACGCTTCTTCACATAGCTGCCGAGCCTGCTCCATTGTGCTGGCGTCGTAATAGATATGGGCGTGATAACCCTTGATCCTTTGCACACATGCTCCTGAATTTATGCGAACCCTGGCGCGAGACTCAGGGTCCAATGATCATTCGCAACGAAAGGAATGATCTGGTGAAAAATGCCGAAACCCCAGTATTCAAACTGGTCATCCTAGGCGGTCTGAGCAGCCTGGGCAGCGCCTTGATAGCCGAGCTGCTCAAGCGCCAGCACGAAGTCATCGCGGTGGTCGATGAACTGAACGCTCGCGCACCACGACCCGGACTGCACTTCAAAATCGGAGGCCTGAATACCACTGACCAAGCGGAGCAAAGCGTCGCCGGTGGTTCGGCAGTGGTCTGCCTGTTGCCAGCATTGGCCCCCGATGACTTTGCCACGCAGCTTCGCATGAGCCAGGCACTGATCGCCAGCCTCTCCCGCACGACTATACGACGCTTGCTCCTAGTCGGCGATTTCAGCGTACTCGATCACAGTGAGGGGCACAGTGAACAGCAGCGAACCTGCGCCGAACAGATCGTCGACCTGTTACAACGCAGCCACCTGCAATGGACGCTGGTCAACGCCCCGCAAGAGATCGCCGGGCTGAGCATTGAACACTTTCGCAAGACGCAAGGCACGCTGGAACCAGGCCTCGCCGAGCCGTTGCAGCAGTTGGCCAGGATTGCCGCTGCCATGGTCGATACCCTGGAGCTGAATCTGCATCAGGGCGAGCATCTGAACTTTGTATTCTGATTTAACGTTAATGAGGTTGATGAGCCCGCTTTAACTTGCGCGCACACGTCATTCCATCGCACCCTGAACAGCCATTGTTTGCGATAGAGCTTGTTCATGCCCTGGCCTGATCGCCACTCCCTACTGCCATTTCTCAGCTGGCTACCCCGGCAGACGCGGGGGAGTGTGCGCCGTGATCTGCTGGTAGGCCTGAGCGGCGCGATATTGGCTCTGCCGCAATCGATCGCCTATGCCCTGATCGCCGGCCTGCCCGCGGAATATGGCCTTTACGCAGCGATAGTCCCGGTGCTGATTGCCTGCCTTTGGGGGTCATCCTGGCATCTGATCTGTGGGCCGACAGCCGCCATTTCCATCGTGCTCTACACCAGTATCAGCCCTTTGGCTGTCAGTGGAAGCGACGATTACATCACCCTCATCCTGTTGCTGACGTTTATGGCCGGCGTGTTCCAGTGGTTACTGGGACTGCTGCGCTTTGGCGCCCTGGTAAATTTCGTCTCTCACTCAGTGGTGCTGGGGTTCACCCTCGGTGCTGCAGTAGTCATCGCACTGGGTCAATTGCCAAACCTGATGGGAATGGACCTACCCAGCCAGGCGACAGCCCTGAAAACCGTTGAGAGCCTGGTGGAACACGCAGGTGACGTTGACTGGCCTTCGCTGGTTCTGGGACTTGGTACGCTGGCACTCGGCATTGCCCTCAAGCTCCTGCGACCGCGTTGGCCCGGCCTGTTGATCACGTTGAGCATTGCCAGTCTGCTGGCTTGGCTATTGCCTGTTGTGTTTGGCCGGGTGCAATTGGTGCCCGGTTTCATCGGCCAACTACCGCCATTGAGCCCTCTACCGCTACTGGACCTTGAGTTGATCCTGCGTCTACTGCCTAGCGCAGTAGCCGTGGGTATGCTCGGGCTGGTCACCAGCCTGTCAATCGCACGCTCATTGTCATCGCGTTCGGAACAAATGATCGACGCCAATCAGGAAGTCCGCGCCCAAGGTTTGTCGAATATGGTGGGCAGCTTTTTCTCCGGTTATCTGTCATCAGGCTCCTTCACCCGTTCCGGGCTGAGCTACGAGTCTGGCGCCCGGTCGCCACTGGCCGGGGTGTTCTCAGCTTTGTGGGTAGCCTTGTTCGCCGTAGCCGGCGCCGGGTTGATTGCGCACATTCCGATTCCGGCCATGGCGGGCAGCATTCTTCTGATCTGCTGGGGGCTAGTTGATCATCGAGCCATGCGGGCGCTGTTCCGGGTGAGTCGTGCGGAGTTTCTAGTCATGGCCCTGACCGCCGCCGCAACCTTGTTACTGGAACTGCAGACTGCCATTTACGCAGGGGTTCTGGCCTCGCTGTTCTTCTACCTCAAACGTACCTCGCGACCACGGGTCCAGCAGTCGCGCGAAGGTAACGCCGACGTGCTGCGGGTCGGCGGGTCGATCTTCTTCGGCGCCAGCCACTATCTGCAAGTACGCCTGCAGCGCTGCCAGGGCCCCGACGTGGTAATCGATGCTCGACAGATAAACTTTATCGACTATTCGGGCGTCGACATGCTGCACCGTGAAGCCCACCGACTGCGCCGGGCAGGTGGCAGCCTGACGCTACATCGAGCCCGCCCACAGGTAATCGAGGAGTTGCACAAGCTGGAAGGGGCAGCAAATTGTCCCATTCAGTTCGCTGAGTGAAATTGCGACGGGGCATGTCCGATTTTTCCTGAAATGGGCATTTCGGATACTCGGCGAATGTCTTTGTGCGAAACTCTAGACTCCTCTGGTTGTAAATCGCGAACTCTTGTTTCAGGGGCTGCAATTACCTCAGCAATGCCGGCTATATTAAATAGTGAGCTTATAGATAGGAGATGGCATAGGGAATGTACACGTTACGCTATTTAGTAAGCTTGGGACTAACTCTTATCGCCTGCTCCATGTTTTACACAATGCTTATTATGCTGGTAGTAACAAAATTCCTCCCATTGGAAGAGACGTCTTACTGGATTATAAGCGGCATCTTGTTTGTTATCATCACCGTTGCCAGCTTGAAATTTTACATCCCCCGGCTACGCAATATATGGTAACCCTCGCCATGCCAAACAGTTTGGACGCGCATTCGCATGATTGGCGAGCTTACATTATGGCTTACGCCCGAGGGCTCTGCAGAAATGTACACACTTAGATATTTAATAAGTATGGGGCTGACTATAACCGCCTGCTCAATGTTCTACACATTGGTTATTATGTGGTGCGTAACAGTATTTCTCCCATTAGAAGAATCGCCATACTGGACTACAAGCGGAATTTTGTTTGTTATCCTCACCGTTGCCGGATTAAAAATTTACATCCCCAAACTACGAAACAAATGGTAACTATTGCTCTTTGGGCATCACTTACTTTGTACATCTGGACCATCTTCTGAAAACATAGAGCCAATGGGGGCGCGTCCGAAACTCTATACAACATATGTCGGCCTTAAATTCAGAAAATCGATAAAGACCCGGCCAAGTAAGAAGATCGCCGCCTGCGTCAGGCAGGCGGCAGCCAGACGCTGTATCGAGCGCATCAATAGATGATCGAGGAATTACACAAGTTGGAAAGGGCAGCGCTGTGCCCAATCCGCTTCAAGGAGTGAAACTATCGCAGGGCAATCTTCGGGCGAGTCACGCGCACTGGAGGGAACGGATTTCCCCCCGAGACTCGTGCGTCAACCGCGAGCCAGTTGACGACGCAGTTCGTCCAGTACAGGAGCCGTATCCGGACGCACGCCGCGCCAGATGAAGAAGGCTTCGCCAGCCTGCTCGGCAAGCATACCCAACCCGTCCAATACCTTGGCGGCCTTGTGTTCGCTTGCCCAGCGGCAAAACGGCGTTGGCTCTTTGCCGTACATCATGTCGTAGCAAACCGTTCGGCCCGGCTCGATCAGACTCGCGGAAATGGGTGGCAACTCGCCCGCAAGGCTGGCGGAGGTAGCATTGATGATCAGGTCCACCGGCTCTTGCAGCCAACTGAAACCACTGGCGGCCACCGGCCCCAAGTCAGCGAATTCACGGGCCAGTTGTTCGGCCTTTTCCACGGTGCGGTTGGCGATAACCAGAGAAGCCGGGTTATGCGCCAGCAATGGTTCCAATACACCGCGCACGGCACCGCCAGCACCAAGCAGGAGGATGCGCTTGCCGGTTAGCTGCACGCCAGCATTGACGGTCAGGTCACGAACCAGGCCGGCGCCATCGGTGTTGTCACCCTGCAGGGTGCCATCGGCCAGTTTGCTCAAGGTGTTCACAGCGCCAGCGCGCCGTGCTCGTGGCGTAAGGCTATCGACCAGGCGATAAGCCTCTTCCTTGAATGGAACCGTGACGTTGGCCCCCAGCCCCTGTTTAAAGAAACCCTGAGCGCACATGCTGAAATCGTCCAGAGGTGCCAGCAAGGTGCTGTACTCCAGCTGCTGGCCAGTCTGGTCGGCAAACAGGCGGTGAATCAGCGGCGACTTGCTGTGGCCTATCGGGTTACCGAATACAACGTACTGGTCCATTCACGCGCTTCCTGATTGGGGGCCGGAGCTGCCGGCAAAGTTATCCACAGGGTCTCAGCGCTTGGATCGAGCCTCACCAATCCAGTCGCGGTCCTGCAGGAAATACTCGGTCAGGCGAGCTTCTTCACTGCCTGGCGCAGGTTTCCAATCGTACCCCCAACGCACTTGGGGTGGCAGTGACATCAGGATTGATTCGGTGCGACCACCCGATTGCAGGCCAAACAGCGTGCCTCGGTCGTAAACCAGGTTGAATTCAACGTAGCGACCGCGGCGAAACTCCTGGAACTGACGTTGCTCAGCGGTATAGGCCATAGCCTTGCGACGCTGGATGATCGGCAGGTAGGCCTCTACGTAGGCATCGCCAATCGCGCGCATGAAAGCGAAACAGGTATCGAAGTCCCATTCGTTCAGGTCGTCAAAGAACAGGCCGCCAATACCACGAGGCTCGCCGCGATGCTTGAGGTGGAAGTAACGGTCGCACCACGCCTTGTAACGCGGGTAGACATCAGCACCAAAGGGCGCACAGGCGCGCTCGGCCACCTGATGCCAGTGCAGGCAGTCTTCTTCGTTGGCGTAATAAGGGGTCAGATCGAAGCCACCACCAAACCACCAGACTGCTTCTTCACCTTCCTTTTCGGCGATGAAGAAACGCACGTTGGCGTGAGAGGTTGGCACATGCGGATTGTGCGGGTGGATAACCAACGACACGCCCAGTGCTTCAAACCCCCGACCGGCCAATTCTGGTCGGTGGGCACTGGCCGAAGGCGGCAAACCGCTACCAAAGACGTGGGAGAAATTGACCCCGCCTTTTTCAATAACCGTTCCGTCACCTATTACACGGGTTCGTCCACCGCCACCTGCTTCGCGCGTCCAGGCGTCTTCGACAAAGCGGGCGCCACCGTCCTCGGTTTCGAGGGCGGCACAAATACGGTCTTGCAAGTCGAGCAGGTAGGCTTTCACGGCCTCGGTGCGGCTAGTCATCAGGTCACCTGGAAGCGGGCATGAGCAAATTCGGCGCGTAGCATACCACCGGCGACAGGGTGGCCGCAGTTGACGGCGGTCATGCAAAGGCGTCCGATAGGGGTTTTCCAGACTCGACAGGAGAGTGCAGATGGCCAAGCGTATCCAGTTCAGCCAGCATGGGGGCCCGGAGGTCCTGGAACTAGTCGACTTCGAACCTGCCACCCCCGGTCCACAGCAGGTTCGCGTGCGCAACCAGGCCGTTGGCCTGAATTTTATCGACACCTATTTTCGCAGTGGCTTGTACGCACCACCGGCCTTGCCCTCAGGCTTGGGTACAGAAGGCGCCGGGGTAGTCGAGGCCATTGGTGAACAGGTCACCCGGCTCAAAGTCGGCGACCGGGTGGCTTACGCCGGAGGGCCGCTGGGCGCCTACAGCGAGATACATGTGCTGCCTGAAGCCAATCTGGTCAAGCTGCCGGACAACATCAGCTTCGAGCAGGCCGCGGCCGTCATGCTCAAAGGCCTGACCGTGCAATACCTGCTCAAGCAGACCTATGCCGTGCAGCCTGGCGACATCCTTCTGTTCCACGCCGCTGCGGGGGGCGTCGGCTCACTGGCTTGCCAATGGGCCAAGGCCCTGGGCGCCAAATTGATCGGCACGGTCAGCTCCGCGCAGAAGGCCGAGCGCGCAAAAGCACTGGAGCCTGGGCAACCATCGATTACAGCCGCGAAGATGTAGCGCAACGGGTGCTGGAACTGACCGATGGCAAGAAGTGCCCGGTGGTTTATGACGGTGTTGGCCAGGATACCTGGCTGACCTCGTTGGACTGCCTGGCGCCGCGCGGACTGATGGTCAGCTTCGGTAATGCCTCAGGCGCTGTCAGTGGGGTCAACCTGGGTATCCTGGCGCAAAAGGGTTCGCTGTATGTCACCCGGCCGACCTTGGCAAGCTATGCCAACAATGCCGAAAACACCCAAGCGATGGCCGATGACCTGTTCGCAATGATCGCCAGCGGCAAGCTGACGGTGGATATTCAGCAGCGCTATGCGCTGAGCGAAGCAGCCAAGGCCCAGACCGAACTGTCGGCGCGGCGCACAGTGGGGTCAACGGTGCTGCTGCCGTAACTCTTCGCGGGGCAAACCTACGCCTACAGCCAGACTGTGGGAATAAGCTTGCCCCGTGATGATTTATCCCGCCCGGACCAGATCGCCGGTCACCAGATCCCGGATCACGCTCGGATTGCGCCGGCCACCCAATGCGCCGCCCAACACCAGGTCCAGTTGCCCTCGGAAGTATTGCTCCACACGCAACCTTGACTTAGCCGCAGGACGGCCCTGAGGGTTGGCCGAGGTCGAGACCAAAGGCCCGACCAGCGAACACAGCTCACGCACAACCGGATGATCGCTAACCCGCAAGGCCACGGTGTCATGCACGCCGGTAATCCACTGCGGCAACATGTTCTGGTGTGGCACCAGCCAGGTGTTGGGACCAGGCCAGGTACTGCCCATACGGTCAAGCCAGATCTCGGGAAAATCTTCGAACAAAAAGTCGAACTGACGAATATTGTCAGCGACCAGAATCACCCCTTTATCGACCGAGCGCGATTTGATCGCCAGCAAGCGATCGACCGCTTCCTCGTTCCACGGATCACAGCCCAGGCCCCACACTGCCTCGGTTGGGTAGGCAATCACCGCACCGGCCCGAATCTCACGCGCGGCTTGTTGCACACGCCAACTGCTCACCATTGCTATCACTCCGCATTAAGGCTGACTCGCAGTGTACTTAGGCAGACCGGGCAAACCAACGCCCAGCTTCATTGCAAACCCGTCCGTTTACTTCAAGCTCGGTCAACGCCGCCAACACTCTGGGCAACGGCCAACCGCTGTTGCTGGCCAAGGCTTCACTGGTTTGCGGCGCAGCCAACAGCAATGCCTCAAGGACATGTCGCTTACCACTGTCTTTGCTGCAGGTTACCGGTGGCAACTGCTGCCAGCCTTGCAGGGTTTGCATGATTTGATCCACGCTTTCAACCAACAGCGCTCCGTCGCGAATCAGCTGGTGACAGCCTTTGGAGCCAGGATGATGAATCGACCCGGGAATGGCGTAGACCTCGCGACCTTGCTCCGCTGCCAGACGCGCAGTGATCAACGAGCCGCTGGCCAGACTCGCCTCGACAACGAGCACGCCCAGGGATAGGCCGCTAATGATCCGATTGCGCCGGGGAAAGTTGCTCGCCACCGGTCCTGTATCGAGCGAAAATTCGGAAACTACAGCGCTTCCTTGCTCGATCATCGCTGCGGCCAGCGCTCGATGTTGCTGTGGATAAAATTTCTGCAGGCCGGTGCCCAACACCCCGATCGTTTGGCCTCCGACATCCAGGGCACCCTGATGAGCGGCGCCATCGACGCCAAGCGCCAGGCCGCTGGTGATCACGAATCCTCCTTGGGCAAGGTGACGGGAAAACGCCGTAGCCGTGTCCAGAGCCGGACGAGATGCCCGGCGACTGCCGATGATCGCCAACTGTGGTTTTTCCAGCAGCGCGGGATTGCCGGCCACGAAAAGCAGGGGTGGGGCGCTGTCCACCTCGGCCAATAGAGCCGGGTAGGCGGGATCGTCCCACATCAGCAAATGCCGGTCGCGGCCCTCTAGCCAGGACAATGCAGCAGCAGCACCGTCGCGCACTTCTTCACTGCGCCGAGCTTCGGCGCTGGCAGCAGGAAGCCCTAATGAGCGCCAGGCAGCGGCCGGCGCACTGAGTGCTGCAGATGCGCTGCCGAAGGCTTGCAGGAGTGAATGAAAGCGTTGCGGACCAAGCGCAGGCAAGCGATGCAGACGCAAGCGCGCCTCAAGTTCGGCTGGGGAAAGCTCCCGGCCAGCGGACAGTGGCATAACGATCATCCTTGATCGACGGCGTTGAATTACACTGAGGAAAAGCTGTGGATAACTCTGTTGATAATACTTTGACAACCGGTTGAAGGATTCTCCTGAGCGGCGTCACTGCGTGCTTGCCGAGGAAAGGCTTCAAGCTGTGTGAAACCTTAGCTGACCTTTGCAGGTGCCGAATGCGCCGAATCCCTTTATTATGTGTGTTCATGTTTGTAATTCATCGCACAGTGCAGCTCATACGCTTATGGCCATTCTGAACATCCTCGAATTCCCGGACCCGCGCCTTCGCACCATCGCCAAACCGGTGACCGAAGTCGATGACGGCGTTCGCCAGTTGATCGATGACATGTTTGAAACCATGTACGAAGCCCCTGGCATCGGCCTGGCGGCAACCCAGATCAACGTACACAAGCGCATCGTGGTCATGGACCTGAGTGAAGATCGCAGCGAGCCACGGGTGTTCATCAACCCCGAGCTCGAGATGCTGACCGACGAAATGGACCAGTACCAGGAAGGCTGTCTGTCGGTGCCGGGTTTCTACGAGAACGTCGATCGCCCGGTGCGGGTCAAGGTCAAGGCGCTGGATCGCGACGGCAAGCCGTACGAACTGATTGCCGAAGGTCTACTGGCCGTGTGCATCCAGCACGAATGTGATCACCTCAACGGCAAGTTGTTCGTCGACTACCTGTCCACGCTCAAACGCGACCGGATCAAGAAAAAACTGGAAAAGCAGCACCGCCAGCAAGCTTGATCTCCTCTTTCCAAAGGCTTGCTCCGGCAAGCCTTTTTCTTTTTAAGCGAGAACTCCATGCGCATTGTCTTTGCAGGCACCCCAGAGTTTGCCGCCGAACACCTCAAGGCCCTGATCGACAGCCCCTATGAAGTAGTGGCCGTCTACACCCAGCCGGATCGGCCGGCCGGCCGTGGGCAAAAACTGATGCCCAGCGCAGTCAAGCAACTGGCTGTGGATAACGGCATCCAGGTCCTGCAACCGCCAACACTGCGCAACGCCGATGCTCAAGCCGAGCTCGCTGCGCTTGCGCCCGATTTGTTGGTGGTGGTCGCTTATGGCTTGATCCTGCCGCAGGCGGTATTGGATATCCCACGTCTTGGCTGTATCAACAGCCACGCTTCGCTTCTGCCACGCTGGCGTGGTGCGGCACCCATCCAGAGAGCAGTCGAAGCCGGTGACAGCGAAAGCGGCGTGACGGTAATGCGCATGGAGGCCGGTCTGGATACAGGCCCGATGTTGCTCAAGGTCACCACCCCCATCAGTGCCAATGACACCGGCGGCAGCCTGCACGATCGCCTTGCCCAGATGGGCCCATCCGCCGTGCTCGAAGCGATTGCCGGGCTGGCGGCAGGCACTTTGGAAGGTGAAATTCAGGACGACAGCCTGGCCACGTATGCCCACAAGCTGAATAAAGACGAAGCCCGTCTGGACTGGACCCGTCCGGCCGTCGAGCTGGAGCGTCTGATTCGTGCCTTCAATCCCTGGCCGATCTGCCACAGCAGTCTGAACGGTGAGGCTGTGAAAGTACTGGTGGCCAACTTATCCACAGATAGCGGAAAGCCGGGCGAAATCCTCGCGGCCAGCAAAGATGGCCTTATCGTAGCCTGCGGCGAACAGGCGCTGTGCTTGACCCGACTGCAATTGCCCGGCGGCAAGGCGCTGAATTTCAGCGACCTGTTCAATAGCCGTCGCGAGAAGTTCGCCATCGGTACGGTGCTCGGTCAATGAATCCACGTCTGGCAGCCGCCCGCGCCCTGGCGGCAGTTATCAGCGGCAAAGCCTCCCTGAACAGCTCACTGCCTACACAACTGGACAAGGTTGAAGTACGTGACCGCGGCCTGACCCAGGACCTGGCATTTGGCACCGCACGCTGGCAACCGCGACTCTCTGCGCTAGCTGAACGGCTGCTGCAAAAACCCTTCAAAAGTGCCGATGCCGATGTCGAGGCCCTGCTGTTGGTGGGCTTGTATCAATTGCTCTACACCCGCGTGCCTGCCCATGCGGCCATTGGCGAAACCGTTGGCTGTGCCGACAAGCTGAAAAAGCCCTGGGCCAAGGCGCTGCTCAATGCAGTACTGCGCCGTGCGCAACGCGAGAGCAGTGAAATTCTTGCCGAACTCGAACGCGATCCGGTGGTGCGCACGGCCCATCCCCGTTGGCTACAGAAGTCATTGAAGGCATTCTGGCCGCAACAATGGGAAGCAATCTGCGCCGCCAACAACGCTCATCCGCCGATGATCCTGCGGGTCAACCGCCGTCATCACAGTCGCGAGGCGTACCTTGAGCTGCTGCACCAGGCCGGTCTGGAAGCCAGCGCCTGCCAGTACAGCGGCGACGGTATTGTTCTGGCTCAGGCCTGCGATGTACGCGGACTGCCGGGTTTTGACCAGGGCTGGATCAGCGTTCAGGACGAAGCTGCGCAACTGGCAGCAGACCTGCTCGATCTGGCTCCCGGCCAGCGCGTTCTCGACGCCTGCTGCGCACCGGGAGGCAAGACCTGCCACCTGCTCGAAGCTGAAGAAAAGCTGGACTCGGTGGTCGCTATCGACCTTGAGGCCAAGCGTCTGACCCGAGTCCGGGAAAACCTCGATCGCCTCGGCCTGGAAGCCCAGTTGATTGCCTGTGATGCCCGCGATACTGCCAGTTGGTGGGATGGCAAGGGCTTCCAACGCATCCTTCTCGATGCGCCTTGCTCGGCAACAGGGGTCATTCGCCGCCACCCAGACATCAAGATGACCCGGCAAGCCGAGGATATCCAGGCGCTGGCTGCCTTGCAGGGCGAGTTGCTCGATGCCTTGTGGCCAACGCTCGAAGTCGGCGGCATCCTGCTGTATGCCACCTGTTCGACCCTGCCGACCGAGAATACCGAAGTCATCGAGGCGTTCCTCAATCGCACGCCGGGCGCCCGCGAGCTGGACCTTGCAACCCAAGCTGGCCTGCGCCAAACGCATGGCCGTCAGTTGCTGGCCCAGGAAGGCGGACACGATGGCTTCTACTATGCCAAGCTGATCAAAATCGCCGCCGCACGCGGATAACAAGAGAAGGGAAGAGCGGATGAAAATCATCATCCTGGGTGCAGGGCAAGTCGGCGGTACGTTGGCTGAACACTTGGCCAGCGAAGCCAACGATATTACCGTGGTCGATACTGACGGCGACCGCTTGCGCGATCTCGGCGACCGTCTGGACATCCGTACCGTCCAGGGCCGCGCCTCGTTCCCTACCGTACTGCGTCAGGCCGGTGCCGATGACGCCGACATGCTGGTGGCGGTGACCAACAGCGACGAGACCAACATGGTCGCCTGCCAAGTCGCCTACACCTTTTTCCACACGCCTACCAAAATTGCCCGAGTGCGTGAGTCGGCCTACCTGACACGCGCCGGTCTGTTCGACAATGATGCTATTCCGGTCGATGTACTGATCAGCCCCGAGCAGGTAGTCACTCACTACATCAAGCGGCTGATCGAACATCCAGGCGCGCTGCAGGTAATCGACTTCGCCGAAGGCAAAGCCCAGTTGGTTGCCGTGAAGGCGTACTACGGCGGGCCGCTGGTCGGTCAGCAACTGCGCCAGATCCGTGAACACATGCCCAATGTAGATACCCGCGTCGCCGCGATCTTTCGCCGCGACCGACCGATCCTGCCCCAGGGCGACACGGTTATTGAAGCCGACGACGAAGTGTTCTTCATTGCAGCCAAGGCCCACATCCGCGCGGTGATGGGTGAATTGCGGCAAATTGATGAAAGCAACAAGCGCGTCGTCATCGCCGGCGGCGGGCAAATTGGCGAACGCCTGGCCGAAGCCATCGAAAGCCGCTATCAAGTCAAGATCATCGAGATGAACCCCGCGCGCTGCCGTTACCTCTCCGATACCCTGGACAGCACCGTGGTGTTGCAGGGCAGCGCCTCGGACCGCGACTTGATGCTGGAAGAGAACATCGCCGAAGCCGACATCTTCCTGGCCCTGACCAACGATGACGAGGCCAATATCATGTCCTCGCTGCTGGCCAAGCGCCTCGGCGCACGCAAGGTGATGACCATCATCAACAACCCGGCCTATGTCGACCTGGTCCAGGGTGGTGATATCGACATCGCGATCAGTCCACAGCTGGCCACCATTGGTACTTTGCTCACTCACGTACGCCGCGGCGATATCGTCAGCGTGCACTCGCTGCGCCGCGGTGCGGCGGAGGCGATCGAAGCAATTGCTCACGGCGATTCGAAGTCGAGCAAGGTGATTGGCAAAGCCATCGAAGATATCGCCCTGCCGCCCGGCACGACCATCGGTGCGATCATTCGCGATGAGGAAGTACTGATAGCCCACGACGACACGGTCATTGAAGCAGGCGACCATGTGATCCTCTTCGTTGTGGATAAAAAGTACATCCGTGACGTCGAGAAGCTATTCCATGTAGGGTTGAGCTTCTTCTAAGAGGAAGTCCTGATGCGCGAATCACTGGAAAAGATGCTTGCCAAGGGTGTGGATAACGCACTGCTGCGCTTCGGCCTCGGCAAGGCCTGGCTGGATGAGGGCAATGGCGCCGAGGCTGCAGTGCACCTGCAGCGCTGTGTGGAATTTGATCCCAAGTATTCAGCAGCGTGGAAACTGCTGGGTAAGGCACATCGGCTGCAAGGTGACAATGCCGCAGCACGCCAGGCCTGGGAGCAGGGGCTCGACGCGGCCAAGGCCCACGGCGACAAGCAGGCCGAGAAAGAGATGACGGTGTTCCTGAGGAAGCTGGACAAGGAAAATGCCCAGCTCCCCAAAAGCTAGCAAGCCCAGGCTGGCGCGGGCAGGGGACTCAGTACCAGCGCGCTTCACCAGGTGGACGCTTCTTGAAGCGTTTCATGCTCCACATGTACTGGCTTGGATAAGCTCGCACATAACGCTCTACCACCTGGCTCATTGCCGCCACCGACGTTTCGGTGTCTTCGCTGTACATGGCTTGCGGCGCTGCTTCCAAGATGACTTTGAAGCCTGAGCCATCGGGCAAACGCAGGGCATGCAGGAATACCCCCACGGCTTTGCCGCCCGCCAACATGTTCGGCACAAATTTGCTGGTCAACGCCTTGGTGGCGAAAAACGGCACGAAAATACCTGCAGATTCGGCTGGCTCCGGGTCTGCCGGAATGCCGACCTGACCGCCTTTACGCACTTCCTTGATGATGCTCAGGATGCCTTCCTTGGTAGACGCCGCCACGCGGTTACCCAGTTGTACACGTTGTTCACGGAGCAAATCGTCAACCGCCTTGAGCTTGGGCGGACGATAGAAAATGATCGGTTTGCACTGATTGCAATAGAAGTGATTGAGCACTTCCCAGTTTCCCAGGTGACTGGTGATGCCGACGACCCCCTTGCCTGAGGCCAGCGCGGCGTGCAAAACATCCAGGCCTTCAACTTCGCGGACCAGTTCCAGCGAACGCTGGGCCGGCCAGATCCAGGCGCAGGCACTTTCAGTAAAAGACTTGCCGATGTCCATCAGGGTGCGACCCACCAATTGCTCACGTGCTACCGGGTCCATCTCCGGAAAACACTTGGCCAGGTTGATTCTTACCACCTCGCGCGAACTGTTCGGCACCTTCCACATGATCCAGCCGATGGCGGCGCCGATCCGCTGTACTGCGCCCCACGGGAGCTTGGCAAACAATCGCAACGCCCCGACCATCAAGGCGCCCTTGAACTTATCCACAGGCTGGTTCCTCTTTCTGCAAGCCGGCCATTGTACTCCTCAGCGCAACAGAGCGGCGTAGCGATCGCAATCGGTGGTGTGATCCATGACCATCCCGGTGGCCTGCATAAAGGCATAGCAAATAGTCGGTCCCACGAAAGTGAATCCGGCTTTCTGCAATGCCTTGCTCATGGCCTTGGCTTCATCGGTAACCGCCGGGACGTCGCTGCGCTGGCTGAAGTGATTGATTTTCGGCTCACCGCCGACAAACGACCAAAGCCAATCAGCAGGGTTCTCCACGGCCAGCCAGGCCTTGGCGTTGCGTCGCGCAGCGTTGAGTTTCAGCCGATTGCGAATAATGCCGGGATCGAGCATTCGCTCCTCGATTTCTTCGTCGGTCATCCGCACCAGGCGCTCAGGATCAAAGCCAAACAGTACCTCACGGTAGCGTTCACGCTTCTTCAACACAGTGATCCAGGACAGCCCGGCCTGAAAGCCTTCAAGCAGCAACATCTCGAACAATTGGCGTGGATCGCGCTGCGGCGTACCCCACTCCTGATCGTGATAAGCCTGGTAAAGCGGATCGTCGGTACACCAAAAGCAACGTGGCATAAGGCTCCAAGGGTAGAGGCTCAAGCGAATCGGGTTATACTCCCGCTCTTTATATTCGCAGCCCTAGAAACAGGTGAATTTCGTGAGCCAGCCTACGCCAGCAGTGCGTACCTTCCAAGACTTGATCCTCGCCCTGCAGAACTACTGGGCCGAGCAAGGTTGTGTGGTGCTTCAGCCCTACGATATGGAAGTGGGCGCCGGCACTTTCCATACCGCCACGTTTCTGCGCGCCGTCGGCCCGGAAATCTGGAACGCCGCCTACGTACAACCAAGCCGCCGCCCTGCTGACGGCCGCTATGGTGAAAACCCCAACCGCCTGCAGCACTACTACCAATTCCAGGTGGTGCTCAAGCCAAACCCGGCGAACTTCCAGGAACTGTACCTGGGCTCGTTGAAGGCCATCGGCCTCGACCCGCTGGTACATGACATCCGTTTCGTCGAAGACAACTGGGAATCGCCGACGCTTGGCGCGTGGGGTCTGGGCTGGGAAATCTGGCTCAACGGCATGGAAGTCACCCAGTTCACCTACTTCCAGCAAGTAGGTGGCATCGAGTGCATGCCGGTCACGGGTGAAATCACCTATGGCCTTGAGCGTCTGGCTATGTACCTGCAGGGCGTCGACTCGGTCTACGACCTGGTCTGGACCGATGGTCCGTTCGGCAAGGTTACCTACGGCGATGTGTTCCACCAAAACGAAGTGGAACAGTCGACCTACAACTTCGAGCACGCCAACGTCGAGAAGCTGTTCGAACTGTTCGACTTCTATGAAAGCGAAGCCAATCGCCTGATCGAACTGGAACTGCCACTGCCGACCTATGAAATGGTCCTCAAGGCCTCGCACACTTTCAACCTGCTCGACGCCCGCCGCGCCATCTCGGTGACCGCGCGCCAGCAATACATCCTGCGTGTGCGCACACTGGCCCGTGCTGTGGCTCAAAGCTACCTGCAAGCGCGCGCCAAGCTGGGCTTCCCGATGGCGACCCCTGAATTGCGTGATGAAGCATTGGCCAAGTTGGAGGCTGCACAATGAGTGCTCAAGATTTCCTGGTTGAACTGGGCACCGAAGAACTGCCGCCAAAAGCCCTGAGCGCCCTGGCCGACGCTTTTCTTGCCGGTATCGAAAAAGGCCTGCAGGCTGCTGGCTTGAACTACACCGACAAAAAGGTCTACGCCGCGCCGCGTCGTCTGGCCGTGCTGATTCGCCAGCTGGATACCCAGCAGCCAGATCGCAGCATCAATGTCGACGGGCCTCCCCGCCAGGCGGCGTTCGATGCTGAAGGCAATCCGACCCAGGCAGCCCTCGGCTTCGCCAAGAAGTGCGGCGTAGACCTGGCGGAAATCGATCAGAGCGGCCCGAAGCTACGCTTCTCCCAGCATATTCCGGGCAAGGCTACCGCCAGCCTACTGCCAACCATCGTCGAAGATTCGCTGAACGACCTGCCAATCCCCAAGCGCATGCGCTGGGGTGCTCGCAAGGAAGAGTTCGTGCGTCCGACCCAATGGCTGGTAATGCTCCTGGGCGACAACGTCATCGACTGCACTATCCTCGCCCAGAAAGCTGGCCGTGACTCTCGTGGCCACCGCTTCCACCACCCGGAAGACGTGCGCATCAGCGCCCCGGCGAACTATCTCGAAGACCTGCGCAAAGCCTACGTGCTGGCCGACTTCGCCGAGCGCCGTGAAATCATCAGCAAGCGTACCGCTGAGCTCGCCCTGCAGCAGGAAGGCACCGCGATCGTGCCACCGGCCCTGCTCGACGAGGTGACTGCACTGGTCGAATGGCCGGTGCCGCTGGTTTGCTCGTTTGAGGAGCGCTTCCTTGAAGTACCGCAGGAAGCCCTGATCACCACCATGCAGGACAACCAGAAATACTTCTGCCTGCTGGACGTGGACGGCAAACTGCTGCCGCGCTTCATTACCGTGGCCAACGTCGAAAGCCGCGATCCGAAGCAGATCATCGAAGGTAACGAGAAGGTTGTACGCCCACGCCTGACCGACGCCGAGTTCTTCTTCAAGCAGGACAAGAAGCAGCCTCTGGAAAGCTTCAACGAACGCCTGAAGAATGTGGTGTTCCAGGCTCAATTGGGCAGCGTCTTCGACAAGGCCGAGCGTGTTGCCAAACTGGCCGCGTTCATCGCACCCCGTATTGGCGGTGACGCCCAGCGCGCATCCCGTGCCGGCTTGTTGTCCAAGTGCGACCTGGCCTCCGAAATGGTCGGCGAATTCCCTGAAATGCAGGGCGTTGCCGGCTATTACTACGCCCTCAATGATGGCGAGCCGCAAGATGTCGCCCTGGCCCTCAATGAGCAGTACATGCCGCGCGGTGCCGGCGCTGAATTGCCGACGACCTTGACCGGTGCGGCTGTGGCCATCGCGGACAAGCTCGACACTCTGGTCGGTATCTTCGGTATCGGCATGCTCCCGACCGGCAGCAAAGACCCTTATGCGCTGCGTCGTGCAGCGCTGGGTGTACTGCGCATCCTGATCGACAAGCAACTGGACCTGGACCTGAGCGAAGCGGTGAGTTTCGCCGTGACCCAGTTCGGCGCCAAGGTCAAAGCTGCAGGCCTGGCTGAGCAGGTACTGGAGTTTGTCTTCGACCGTCTGCGTGCTCGTTATGAAGACGAAGGCATCGATGTGGCCACTTACCTGTCGGTACGTGCGCTCAAGCCGGGTTCAGCTCTGGACTTCGACCAGCGCGTGCAGGCTGTACAGGCTTTCCGTCAATTGCCGGAAGCCGCTGCCCTGGCCGCCGTGAACAAGCGTGTTTCGAACCTGTTGAGCAAGGCCGAAGGTGCTGTGGCCACTACGGTCGAGCCGAAGTACTTCGACAATGCCAATGAGTTCTCTCTGTACTCGGCGATCCAGCAAGCTGATCAGGCTGTGCAACCCATGGCCGCTGCGCGTCAGTACAGTGAATCGCTGGCACGTCTGGCAGCTCTGCGTGAACCGGTCGATGCCTTCTTCGAGGCCGTGATGGTCAACGCCGATGATGCCAATGTACGGGCCAACCGTTATGCCTTGCTCAGCCGCCTGCGCGGTCTGTTTCTGGGCGTAGCCGACATTTCGCTGCTGGGGTAAGTTTTGAAGCTGCTGATTCTCGATCGGGACGGAGTAATCAACCAGGACTCCGACGCCTACATCAAGTCGCTGGACGAGTGGATACCGATCCCGGGTTCGATCGAGGCCATCGCGCAGTTGAGCAAGGCCGGCTGGACGGTGGCAGTTGCCACCAACCAGTCCGGCATCGCTCGCGGTTACTACGACCTGGCAACCCTGGAGGCCATGCATGCGCGCCTGCGCATGCTAGTGGCGGAGCAGGGGGGCGAGGTTGGCCTCATCGTCTATTGCCCTCACGGCCCGGATGAAGGCTGCGATTGCCGCAAACCACAGCCGGGCATGCTGCAAACCATCGCCGCGCATTACCAGGTTGATCTGGCTGGCGTATGGTTTGTTGGTGACAGTAAGGGTGACCTGGAAGCCGCATTGACCGTCGATGCTCAACCGATTCTGGTAAAAACCGGAAAAGGTGAGAAGACCCTGAGCAAGGGAATTCCGCAAGGAACATTGATTTTCGATGATCTGGCAGCCATCTCCAGAGAACTTATCCACAAATAGTACGCCTACAACCCAGGCGCACTTTTACTAGGCGGGCAAGCCCGCAACGGTACATGCCGCTATGTCGATCCTGCAGGCGATCAGAATTTTTCTTTTTTACCTGCTGCTGGGTACCAGCTCGTTGCTGTGGTGCACCCTGAGCTTTTTTATCGCGCCGTTTCTGCCATTCAGCGCTCGTTATCGCTTCATTAACGTCTACTGGTGCCGTTTCGCATTGGTATTGGTACGGGTTTTCCTGAACATCAAGGTCAAGGTCAGCGGGGCTGAAAACATCCCCAAACAACCTTGTGTGATCCTTTCCAATCACCAGAGCACCTGGGAAACCTTCTTCCTGTCTGCCTATTTTTCACCGTTGAGCCAGGTGCTCAAGCGTGAGCTGCTCTACGTGCCGTTTTTCGGCTGGGCCATGGCTATGTTGCGCCCCATCGCCATTGACCGTGACAACCCCAAGGCTGCACTGCGGCAGGTTGCCAGCGAAGGCGACAAATTGCTCAAGGACGGTGTTTGGGTACTGATTTTCCCGGAAGGTACCCGTGTGCCATTCGGCCAGATCGGCAAGTTCTCCCGTGGTGGTACCGCCTTGGCAGTGAACGCCGGCCTGCCTGTTCTGCCTATCGCTCACAATGCTGGCAAGTTCTGGCCAAAGCAGGGATGGAACAAGCGCGCCGGTACTATCGAGGTAGTGATTGGGGCCCCTATGTACGCTGAGGGTACCGGTCCCCGTGCCATTGCCGAGCTGAACGACCGGGCGGCGGCCTGGAACGAACAGACTCAACGGGCAATGGGATCATTGCCTACAGCGGCGCCTGATGCGGCCCAGAGCATTGCCTGACGATCTGTGGATAACTTGTGTACAGTATTTGGATCTTTCGCTAAAAACATTGCTAAGTCATTAATTTAATTACTTATTTGCGTGTATGACTGTTTTTTGAAAATCGTGCATAAGTTTTTCCTTGGCATAAAAAAACCGGCGCTTAGCCGGTTTTTTATGCCCGTGGAACGTCAGACCTTATCGATGTCCACATCTCGGGTTTCTTTCAGGCAGAACAACCCGACCACCAGGCTGATACCCGTGATCAGTACCGGGTACCACAGGCCGTAGAAGATATCTCCGGTATACACCACCAACGCAAACGATACGGTAGGCAGGAAGCCGCCGAACCAACCATTGCCGATGTGATAGGGCAGGGACATCGAGGTGTAGCGGATGCGCGTCGGGAACAGTTCGACCATCACCGCTGCCAAAGGACCATAGGTCATAGTGGCAATCAGAATCATCGCTACGATAAGCGCCACTACCATCGTTTCGTTCACGTTCGCTGGGTCTGCCTTGGCCGGATAACCCGCCTTGTCGATCGCAGCTCGCAACGCCACTTCATCGAAGCCATCGATGCGCTGGTCACCCACGGTAACAACCACTTCGCTACCGGCAGCGACAGATTCCGAACTGTACGGCAGGCCTTGTTTGACCAGGAATGTCTTCACCTTGTCGCACGGGCTATCGAAGCGCGCCTTGCCTACCGGGTCGAATTGGAAGGTGCAGCTTTGCGGATCGGCCATGACCACAATAGGTGCCTGGCGGCTGGCCATATCAATCTGCGGGTTGGCGTAGTGACTCAGGGCTTTGAACAGTGGGAAGTACAGCACAGTCGCCAAAAGCAGGCCGAGCATCAGGATAGGCTTACGCCCGATGCGGTCCGATAGCCAGCCGAAAAATACAAAGAACGGTGCGCCGATGACCACACTGATGATCAGCAATGTATTGGCCTGCGCCGGGTCCATCTTCAACATCTGGGTAAGGAAGAACAGGACATAGAACTGTGCGGTGTAGAAGGTCACCGCTTGCCCGGCGTTGATACTGAACAATGCAGTGAGAACGACCTTGAGGTTTGCCCAGGAACCAAAGGACTCACGAATCGGTGCCTTGCTGGTTTTGCCTTGTGCCTTCATTTTCACGAAAGCCGGCGACTCATGCATGCTCATGCGGATCCAGGTTGAGATCGCCAACAACACGATCGACAACAGAAACGGCAGGCGCCATCCCCAAACTTCAAACTGGTCGCCGCTGATATATCGACTACCCAACACAACCAGCAGCGACAACAACAAACCAAGTGTCGCTGTGGACTGGATGAAGCCGGTATGGAAACCACGCTTTCCGGGTGGCGCATGCTCGGCTACATAAGTCGCCGCACCGCCATACTCACCGCCCAGGGCCAGGCCTTGAAGCATCCGCAGAATCACCAGAATGATCGGTGCGGCGATACCAATGCTGGCGTACGTCGGTAACAGGCCTACTGCAAAAGTGGACAGTCCCATCAGTACGATGGTTACCAGAAAGGTGTACTTGCGCCCAATCATGTCACCCAGGCGACCGAACACCAGCGCCCCGAATGGTCGGACCAAAAAGCCCGCAGCAAAGGCCATCAAAGCGAAGATAAAGGCAGTGGTATCGTTCACCCCGGCGAAGAACTGCTTGCTGATGACCGCGGCCAGTGCCCCATAGAGAAAAAAGTCATACCACTCAAAAACCGTCCCGAGGGATGACGCGAAAATGATCTTGCGCTCTTCACGGCGACTATTGCTGACCGTTGCGGCGCCCTGCTCCTGAATGTAATCCGACATCGTTGCTGTCCTCGGCCTCAAGGCCCCAGTGATTATTCTTGTTGTTCCACTGTCGACGCAGGCAGACCGCGGCCCGCGTCGTTATTGCTACGCACCCTTGTGTCAGGGCGTCGGTATTGCGTTTTCTTCGTCGATCCGCGTTGTGGATAACTTCCCCCGTGTAATCAATTGCGCCGCTTTTTCAGCGATCATCAAGGTGGGCGAACAGGTATTGCCGGACACAATCTGCGGCATGATCGAGGCGTCAGCGATACGCAGCCCCGGTACGCCGTGCACGCGTAATTGCTCGTCGACCACATCCAATGCACCGTTACCCATCCGGCAGGTACCCACCGGATGAAAAATGGTGGTGCCAATTCGTCCGGCAGCTTCATGCAGTTGCTCTTCGCTGTGCAAATCGGCCCCAGGTAAGTACTCACGAGGATTGAACGCAGCCAGGGCAGGGGCCTGGACGATCTTGCGAGTGATGCGTATGGCCTGGGCGGCAACCCGCAGATCCTCAGGGTCACTCAGGTAATTAGGATCGATCAGCGGCGCATCGTCCGGGTTGGCCGAGCGGATATCGATACGTCCACGGCTGGACGGGCGTAGATTGCAGACCGAAGCCGTGAACGCTGGAAACTGATGCAACGGCTCGCCAAAGCGCTCAAGTGACAGCGGTTGAACATGGTATTGAAGGTTGGCGGAGGCTTGTTCCGGCCCAGAGCGTACAAATGCTCCCAACTGGCTCGGTGCCATGGCTAGCGGTCCGCTGCGGTCGTACAGGTAGCGCACGCCCATACCCAGCTTGCCCCAGGCACTATTAGCGACCTGGTTGAGCGTGCGTGCGCCATCGACCTGATAGATCAGGCGCAGTTGCAGGTGGTCCTGCAGGTTGCCACCCACGCCCGACAATTCATGACGAACAGTTATCCCCAGGCTCTCAAGCAAAGCCCGCGGGCCGATGCCTGAACGTTGCAGAATGCCGGGAGAACCCACTGACCCTGCACACAGGATGATCTCGCGACGGGCATTGAAGTGCTGCCACTCGCCGCGCCAGCGCGCTTTTACCGCAGAGGCGCGACCTGCGTCGAGAACCACCTGATCGACCAATACGTCAGTCAATACAGTCAGATTGGGGCGAGCCAGTACGGGACGTAAAAAGGCCTTGGCGGAGTTCCAGCGCACACCGGAACGTTGGTTAACCTGAAAGTATCCACAACCCTGGTTATCGCCACCGTTGAAGTCGGCCACGCTCTCAATGCCACTCTGCGCCGCCGCCTCACGAAAGGCATCCAGAATCGGCCAGGAATAACGCTGCTGCTCGACGCGCCACTCGCCTTCATCACCATGCACTTCACTGGCACCGGCAAAGTGCTTTTCGCTGGCCTTGAACAGCGGTAACACATCTTTCCACGCCCATCCGGCATTGCCTTGCTCAGCCCAGCGATCGTAGTCACTCGCCTGCCCACGCATGTAGATCATGCCGTTGATCGAGGAACAGCCGCCCAGCACCTTGCCCCTGGGATAGCCCAAGGCCCGACCTTGCAAGCCTGGCTGGGCTTCGGTCTTGAAGCACCAATCGGTACGGGGGTTACCAATGCAATACAGATAGCCCACTGGAATGTGGATCCAGGGATAGTTGTCTTTGCCTCCCGCCTCAAGCAACAAAACACGGCAGGTCGGATCAGCAGACAAACGATTGGCCAGAAGACATCCAGCAGGACCAGCACCGACCACAACATAGTCGTAGAGAAAATCGGCAGATGGCATGGGCAACCTCGCGCCTGATTATTATTCTTGTCTCAACCCATGTTATTGATTAATTTCGAGATGAAAACGTTAGATTTCACTCAAGTGCTGTGCGTTTTAACACAACGTTCGTGAACACATGATTCACAAGGAAAAGCATGTTCGACTGGAATGATCTGCGGTTTTTTCTCGAGTTGCAGCGCAGCGGGCGTCTGCTGACAGCAGCCAAGCGCCTGAATACCACCCACAGTACGGTCGCGCGGCATATCGACAACATCGAACAGAGCCTCGGCACCGCGCTGTTCGTCCAACACGCCCAGGGCTACGAACTGACTCCCTCCGGGCAAGCCCTGCTCAAGCATGCCGAAGCCATGGAAAACGTTGCACTACTGGCACAGGAAGAAATTACTCAGGCCATCACCCCTCTGGGGAAAATCCGTCTGGGCGTTACCGAAGGCATCGGTATCATGTTCTTCACCCCGCGAATGGGTAGCCTGTTCGAACGCTATCCCGGGCTGGAGGTTGAACTGGTTGCGGTGCCACGATTTGTCAGCATCCTTAACCGAGAAGCTGAAATCAGCATCCATTTGGAACGACCCAACGCTGACCTGCTGATCACCCGCAAACTCACCGACTATCGCCTGGCGCTCTATGCCAGCCGTGAATACCTGGCCCAGGCGCCCACCTTGCATCACCGCGAGGACCTGGCCAAACACAGCTGGATTGGTTACGTCGACGACCTGCTGTTCAGCCAGGAACTGCTGTTTCTAAACAGTTTCTGCCGAGCACCGAACGTGGTGTTTCGCAGCACCAGCGTGATCGCTCAGCAGCAGGCTGCCCGTGCGGGGTTGGGCATTGCCGTGCTACCCAACTATATGGCCCAGCAAGACCCTTCACTGGTACGCGTGTTGCCCAGCGAAACCATCCAACGCAGCTATTGGATCTGTACCCGCCGCGAGTTGCACAAGTCCGTTCGCTTGCGCGTAGTGTGGGATTTCCTCCTGGCGTTATGTGCACAGGAGCAGGACACCTTGCTGGCGGAGTAGGAGGCCTAGCCCCCCAACGTTTTGATTGTAAGAAGCAACGCCGCGCAGATCCCGACACCCGCAAACAGCTGCTGCAACCGTGGTCCCGCCAGACGACTGGCGAACTGGCGGGCAACCAGCAGCCCTGCGATTGCGCCTGCGGCAAAAGGTGCGCCGACGCTCCAATGCATTACACCAGCCACACTGGCACTAATCACGCTTCCGGTAGACACCAGAGCAATCACGGCCAGCGAGGTAGCAACGATGCTTTTCATATCCAGGTTGGTGTAGCGACTCAGTGCAGGGATGATTACAAAACCACCACCGACCCCAAGCAAACCGGACAGCAGGCCAGACAACGCGCCAGTGACTGCCAATGCCCGAGCACATGGCAGGGTCCAGCGCAGTCGCCCTTGCAAGGGGTTGAGCACACACGGCATGACCGTACGCTTGCCCAATGGCGGCTCACCACGCAATTCACGACGAGCCTTGAGCATCATGCGCCCGCAGGCGTAAATCAGCACTGCAGCAAAGGCCAGGGACAGCGGTGCATTGGGAAGCTGATGCGCCAGCATCAAGCCCAACGGTGCAGCGGCGACTCCGATAGCCGCCACAAACGCTGCCGCCCGGTAGCGCACCACGCCTTGGCGTAGTCCCAATGCGGCGCCCACAGCCGCAGCCATGCCGACGGCGAGCAATCCAACTGGCGCAGCCTCCACCATCGTCAGCCCCAGGCCAAAAACCAGCAGAGGTACGGCCAGAATTCCGCCTCCTGCACCGGTCAATGCCAACACAGTGCCAATGATCGCTCCCAATCCAACCGCTAGGAATTGTTGGTCGATCACTGCCTGGCCTCTAGCGGTGCCGCATGGGGTTTGGCCAGCCACTCACGACCTTTGAGCATGCAGCGCCAGTACAGCGGTGGCAGAATCTGCGCCTTGAGCAACCAGGCCAGACGGGTAGGGCGACGACCATCAAGCAGCCAGCGCGGGAAGCTCGGCGACAGTTTGCCCCCATAGGTGAACTCCGCCAGCACGATCTTGCCACGCTCAACCGTGAGCGGGCAGGAACCATAGCCATCGTAGTGAGCCAGCCTCGACAGTCGGCCAAGGGCAACCAATACGTTGTTGGCGACTACCGGGGCCTGTTTTCGCGCAGCGGCTGCGGTCTTGGCGTTAGTGGTATTGATCCCATCCCCCAGGGCGTGAATGTTGGAGAACTTGCGGTGACACAGCGTTGCCGGATCGACGTCAATCCAGCCTGCAGTGTCGGCCAAGGGGCTGTTGCGAATGAAGTCGACAGGTACTTGCGGCGGCACGACATGCAACATGTCGAACGGCTGGGTCAGGGTTTCACTGCTTCCATCAGGCAAGGTGCGTTCAAAGGTAGCTTGCCGAGCTGGGCCATCGACAGCAACCAAACGATGGGAGTATTGGAGGTCCACACCGTACTTGTCGATGTACTCCATCAGGGCAGGCACATAGTCGGCAACGCCAAAAAGCACGGCGCCTGCGTTGAAGAACTTCGCCTGAACATCACCAAGACAGCCTTTGCGCAGCCAGTGGTCACACGACAGATACAAGGCTTTCTGTGGCGCGCCAGCGCATTTGATCGGCATCGGTGGCTGGCTGAATATCGCTCGACCTTTGCGCAAGTTTTGCACCAGCTGCCAAGTGTAAGGAGCCAGATCATAGCGGTAGTTCGAGGTCACCCCATTGCGGCCCAGGGTCTGCACCAGGCCATCAATGGCATCCCAATCGAGCTTCAAGCCGGGGCAGACCACCAACTGTTCGTAGCTCAGCAAGCGCCCGTCATTCAAGATTACGGTTTGAGCAAGCGGATCAAAACGCTCTACCCGCGCCTTGATCCAGTGAACACCGGACGGAATGGTCGACTCCATGCTCCTGGCAGTGCTCGGCGCGTTGAAGACACCAGCGCCGACCATGGTCCAACCGGGCTGATAATAGTGGGTGTCGCTAGGGTCAACGAGGGCAATGTCCAACGAGGGATCGCGGCACATCAAGCTTGAGGCAACAGCTACGCCGGCGGCCCCTGCACCAACAATCAGGACCTTGTGATGATCGCCTTTAGGCGATGTGGTTTGAGCAGGCATGGCAAGGTGTTCCTTTAATAATAATTCTGGGTACTGCTCAGAGTGCGTTGAGCGGAATTTTCAAATAACGCACTCCGTTTTCTTCCGGTTCAGGCAGTTGGCCACTGCGCATGTTGATCTGTACCGAAGGCAGGATCAGCACTGGCATGTCGAGCGTGGCATCGCGGGCTTCGCGCATGGAGACGAAGCTGTCCTCGCTGATGCCTTCTTTCACATGGATGTTGCTGGCACGTTGCTCGGCCACGGTGGTCATGTAACGAAGCTCACGCCCTCCCGGCAGGTAGTCATGGCACATGAACAACCGCGTATCGGCGGGGAGGGCAAGAATGCGCTGGATCGAGCGATACAACGTACGAGCGCTTGCCCCAGGGAAGTCACAGCGGGCTGTGCCGTAATCCGGCATGAATAGGGTGTCACCCACAAAGGCGACAGCTTGCCCCCCAATCTCGACCACGTAGGTCATGCAGGCCGGCGTATGCCCTGGGGTGTGCAAGGCGCGAGCTTGCAGGTTACCAATTGCAAAGTGCTGCTCGTCATCGAACAGCACATCGAATTGGCTGCCATCGCGAGCGAAGCGGCTGTCAGCATTGAACAAGGTGCCAAAGACTTTTTGCACTTGAGTAATCTGGCTGCCGATTGCAATTTGCCCCCCCAAGGCCGCCTTGAGATACGCCGCGGCAGACAGATGATCGGCATGCACATGGGTTTCGAGAATCCACTGGACCGTAGCGCCCAGCTCTTTCACCCGAGCAACCAACTTGTCTGCTGAACAACTGCTGGTACGTCCGGATTTGGGATCGTAGTCCAGCACGCTGTCGACCAACGCACATTGGCTACTGTCACGGTCCATCACCAGATAGCTGATGGTCGAGGTGGCACTGTCGAACAGGGCCTCCACATACAAATTGCCGCCGATGATCATTACCACTCTCCAGATAATTCGTGTGCCTGGGCGTCGAGCCAAGTGCGCATGGCGAAGCTGCCATCAAGATACATGCCACCGTTAACAGGCCAATTTTTCGAGGCCAAACGCCGCTTTTATTGAATGACATAGACTTCGGCCCCTACCCACTGCCGAAGTTTCTGCCAATTGCTGGCAGTCAATGGCAGTTTTTGGCAGTCGGGCTCGCCTTTCAGTTAAGCTGCTCACGTGCTTTTCCTGGTGCCTTATGTCTTATTCCTCGCGAAAATTCCCCGCCCCCGCAGTTCAAGCGCTGGTGTCGTACCTTGAACACGACCCCCAACCGACAATCGTTCTGGATACCGATTACAACATTCTCGCCGCCAATGCTGCCTACCAACGCCAGTTCGGGGTTGAAGGCCAATCTCCCGTCGGCGGTAAATGCCATCGGATTTCCCATCACTACGCTGTGCCATGCGACCAAGCCGGTGAACTCTGTCCAATGCGCAAGGCATGGAGCAGTCGAGCCCCTGAGCGCGTGCTGCACGTTCACCACACCCCGCGCGGCCCCGAGCATGTTGACGTAGAGTTGCGCCCGATCCTTGACCAACAAGGTGAAGTGATTGCCTTTGTCGAACGACTTACCAGCATCGCAGTAGCCTCTGCACAACCTCAGCAACAAGGGTTGGTTGGGCGCGCGCCAGCCTTCACAGACGCATTGGCAAGTCTGCAGCGGGCAGCACCAGCGCAGATACCGGTGCTGCTCCAGGGGGAATCTGGAACAGGCAAGGAGCTCTTCGCACGAGCCTTGCATTTGGGCAGTGCGCGTAACGCCGGTCCACTGGTTGTTGTCGACTGCACCGGCCTGACCGAGTCACTGTTCGAAAGCGAGCTGTTCGGTTACGAGAAGGGCGCTTTCACAGGCGCCCTGCAACGCAAGATCGGACTCGCTGAAGCCGCTCACGGCGGAACTCTGTTCCTGGATGAAATCGGCGAAGTACCGCTGGCCATGCAAGTAAAGCTTTTACGCCTGATCGAGTCAGGCAGCTTTCGTCCGGTTGGAAGCTTGCGAACAGTCCATTCGGATTTCAGGCTTGTTTCAGCCACCCATAAGCCGCTCAAGGAAATGGTCGCTGCAGGGACCTTTCGAGAAGACCTGTATTACCGAATCAGTGGCTTTCCCATTCGTCTGCCTTCACTTCGTGAGCGCGCAGAAGACCTGCCCTTACTGATCGAAAGCCTGCTGCAACGGATGGCGGGAAAATCCGCACCTCATGTCGATAGCGAAACACTGAAGCTACTCAGGCTGCACAGCTTTCCAGGAAACATTCGTGAGCTGCGCAACATTCTCGAGCGAGCAAGGCTATTCGCCGACGACGGCGTTATCCGTGCCGAACATTTACCGAGTGACTTGCGCAGCGCCCTGGACAGGACTCCAATCCCTTTGCGGCGCCGTGACAAACAAGGTTTTGCGCAACTGGCGCAGGCACTGGAAAACTTTTCAGGTTCTCGCAGTGAACTCGCCAGGCATCTGGGATTGAGTGAAAGAACCCTTTACCGACGCTTGCGTGAACTGGGTTTGTAAATATCCGCCGTGCTTAAAGCTCGATAGGTTCCACGTGGAACATCCGATGTTGAGAACGGGCTCACAGGAAGCAGTCCGTTGCATGCGATTGTGCTCATTCGACAGCGCTTTTTTCTTCTACGCTGATACTGCTCACCCGCTGCGGAGAGCTGTCCAAGCGTCGATTGTCGGTCGGAAACCAGTAGGGCCAACCGCCTGACGTTCCGCTCTGTCTTTTCTGCCACAGGAGCATCGTCATGTCTGCCTGTCTTCACCGGGCGATTTTGCTAACCATCGCCATGCTTGCGCTCTCAGGCTGTTCCGATAAGGATGCACCACCCAAGGCAACGACCGCGTCATCCGCATCGACTGTTGCGGCCGCACCAGAATCTGCACCCCCTCCAGCCGCTCCAACGGCCCCAAGCGAAGCGGTGTTCAGCACCGAGCAACTTGATCAAATGCTTGCCCCGCTGGCGTTGTATCCGGACGCGTTACTGGCTCAGGTACTGATGGCTACCACCTATCCAGGCAATGTCGCTGACGCCGTTGTTTGGTCCAAGGCGCATCCCAAGGTCAGCGGTGATGCCGCCGTCCAACAGGTCGCCGACCAACCGTGGGATCCCAGCGTGCAATCGTTGGTGGCTTTTCCACAGGTACTGGCTACCCTCGGGCAGGACCCAGTCTGGGTGCAGCGCGTCGGCGATGCCTTTCTTGCCCAGCCCGACGCGGTCATGAACTCGGTGCAGCGCCTGCGTGCCAAAGCCAAGGCAGCAGGCCATCTGGAGTCCAACGAACAGCAGACTGTCACAGTACAACCGGCAAGTGCCGCGGCAGGCGGCACAACCACAGTGGTGCAAGGTAGCGCACCGGCACAAACCATTGTCATCCAACCAACCAACCCGCAGGTTGTCTACGTGCCCAGTTACAACCCTTCTGTGGTGTACGGCAATTGGTCATCCCCGTCCTATCCACCAGCGTATTATCCACCGCCACCGGAGTATCCCATCGCTACGGCGTTGGCCACAGGCCTGGCTTTCGGTGCCGGCATAGCGATCGTCAATTCCCTGTGGGGTGATTGCGACTGGGACGATCATGACGTCGATATCAATGTAAATCGCTACAACAACATCAACAACGTCAACCGAAGGCTCGATGCCAACCAGAACAACTGGCGTCACAATCCTGCGTACCGCGACGGCGTTCCGTACCGCGACCAAGCCAGCAGGGCCCAGTTCGACCGACGTTTACCGGGCAGCGAACAGCGCACGGTCTACCGCGGTGACACGCCGGCCCGTGTCGAAGACCGCGCGCGAGCCCGGGAAAGCCTCGCGCAGCATGGCATAGAAGCACCGGCAACCAGCAACCTTGAAGCCCGTCAAAGGGTGCAGAGTGCCGACCGCGAGCGCGCCCAACAAAGCCTTGAAAAACAAGGTATCAGCCAGACCGGTAGCGCACGCGAACGCGCCCAGGTTGCCGACCGCCAACTGAAAAGTGATGCTCAAACCCGCCAGCGTGCTCAGGCGCCTCTACAGAATCGCCAGCATCAACAGCCTGCGCGCAACCAACAGGTACGCCAACAAGTGCGCCAGCAGCATGCGAGCACGCAGGCGCCACGCAACAATGCCTTGGCCGGTGTGCGCAACCCTTCGCAGTCACGCATAGCCAGCAATCGTGGCCAGGTCAGCCAACGAAGCGCCAGCCGACCCTCCGTAGCGTCTGCGGGCCACCAGGTGCAACGACCCGTACGGATGCAATCCAGCGGTGGCGGCCGTCGCCGTTGAGAGGAGAGTCAGTCATGAATACTACAAGTCGATTTGCGCTTGTTATGCTCCTGCTGTGGGCGTCCAGCAGTTACGCTCAAAAACATTTCCCAGATGCGCAGGCTGCAGGTGAAGCGTTGGTACAGGCGCTGGGTGGTGAAAAAGCCGATAGTAAACAGTTGGCAAACCTGCTCGGCAACGACTGGCAAAGTTACATCCCAACCAAGAACGTTGACCGAAAAGATGTCGACGCCTTCCTCTCTCTCTACAAGCAAAAGCATCAAATTCAGGCTGACAGCCCGGACAGAGCGCATTTGGTTGTCGGTGACGCGTCCTGGGTATTTCCCATTCCCGTAAGACACAGTGCTAATGGTTGGTCATTCGATACCAAAGCCGGCGCCAAGGAGATCCGCTTACGCCGTATCGGACGAAACGAACTTGCAACCATTGAAGCGGTGCGTGCCTACCACGATGCTCAGATGGATTACGCCGAAGTTGATCGCAATAACGATGGGGTCCTCGAGTACGCACAAAAATTCATCAGTAGCGACGGTCAGTTCGACGGTCTGTACTGGCCAGAGGAGGAGGGCATCGAGGAAAGTCCGCTCGGACCGCTCTTTGGTGATGCCGCCGTTGGCGATGACTGGCACGGCTATCACTATCGTATCCTCACTGCCCAGGGACCTTCGGCGCCGGGCGGCGCCTATAACTACAAGATCGGTGATCACATGACCCGTGGCTTTGCCGTAATTGCCTGGCCGACGACCTACGATGACACTGGCGTGATGAGCTTCATGATCAGCCACGACGGCGAACTGTTCGAGAAAGACCTCGGCCAGGACAGCACAAAACACGCTGCTGCGATCACACGTTTCGATCCCGACAGCAGTTGGAGCGAAGTAAAGGACGCGGAGAACACGCGCTGAAGAAACTAGCTCGACATATGAAATCTGCACAAAAAAAAGCCCGCGTTAGCGGGCTTGATAATGACCGACCAGCCTTGTTTCAGATTCTGGTCGGCCATTCATTCTTGATACGTTACTGCTTTACGTGAACCTTCGTCGGATCAGAAATCCAGGTTAGACACCGCCAATGCGTTGCTTTCAATGAACTCGCGACGCGGCTCAACGGCATCCCCCATCAGCGTGTTGAAGATCTGATCGGCAGCGATCGCATCTTCAATAGTCACCTTGAGCATCCGACGCACAGTTGGGTCCATCGTGGTTTCCCAGAGTTGATCAGGGTTCATCTCACCCAGACCTTTGTATCGCTGAATGGTGTGACGCTTGGTGCTTTCGGTCATCAGCCAGTCGAGCGCTTCCTTGAACTCAGTGATCGCCTTCTTGCGTTCACCTCGCTGCACATAGGCACCCTCGCCGAGCAGGGTGCTCAGTTGCGCGCCCAGGGCAGTAACGGTGCGATAGTCGTTACTACCGAAGAAGTCACGGTTGAAAGTAACGTAGCTGGCGAGACCGTGGGAGGTGATTTCCACTTCCGGCAACCAGACATTGCGCTCTTTGTCTTCACGCAGGCTGGCCTTGTACAGCAGGCCCGACTTCTCGCTGATACGCAGACGCTCTTCAAACTTGCCCAACCATTCCTGCATTGCAGCATGGTCACCCAGTTGCTCCAGGGTTACGGCCGGCAAGTAAACGAAGTGCTCGGTCAGTTCCTGAGGGTACAGGCGCGACAAACGCTTGAGGGTCTTCATCACCGTACGGAATTCGTTTACCAGACGCTCCAGCTCAACGCCGGAAACAGGAGGTGCCGATTCGTCCAGGTGCAAGCTGGCATCTTCCAGAGCCGATTGGGTCATGTATTCTTCCATGGCCTCGTCGTCTTTGATGTACTGCTCTTGCTTGCCCTTCTTGACCTTGTACAGTGGTGGCTGAGCAATGTAGATGTAACCACGCTCGACCAGTTCAGGCAGCTGACGGAAGAAGAAGGTCAGCAGCAGCGTACGAATGTGCGAACCGTCGACGTCAGCATCGGTCATGATAATGATGTTGTGATAGCGCAACTTGTCGATGTTGTACTCTTCGCGGCCGATACCACAGCCCAACGCCGTGATCAGTGTGCCCACTTCCTGGGACGAGATCATCTTGTCGAAACGCGCTTTCTCGACGTTCAGGATCTTACCTTTAAGCGGCAGGATAGCCTGCGTCTTGCGGTTGCGGCCTTGCTTGGCCGAACCACCTGCGGAGTCACCCTCCACCAGGTACAGTTCGGAAAGGGCAGGGTCCTTCTCTTGGCAGTCAGCCAGTTTGCCTGGCAGACCCGCGATGTCCAGCGCGCCTTTACGGCGAGTCATTTCTCTCGCCTTGCGCGCCGCTTCTCGAGCACGTGCAGCATCAATCATCTTGCCGACGACGGCTTTGGCTTCATTCGGGTTTTCCAGCAGGAAGTCAGAGAAGTATTTACCCATCTCTTGTTCAACGGCTGTTTTGACTTCCGAAGAAACCAGCTTGTCTTTGGTCTGCGAGCTGAACTTGGGATCCGGTACCTTCACCGAGATGATCGCGGTCAAACCTTCTCGGGCATCATCGCCGGTGGTCGAAACCTTGTTCTTCTTCGCCAGGCCTTCTTGCTCGATGTAGTTGTTCAGGTTACGCGTCAACGCCGAGCGGAAGCCGACCAAGTGAGTACCGCCATCACGCTGCGGAATGTTGTTGGTGAAGCACAACAGGTTCTCGTTGAAGCTATCGTTCCATTGCAGGGCAATTTCAACACCCACACCGTCTTCGCGTTGTACGCTGAAGTGGAACACCTGGTTGACCGGAGTCTTGTTGGTGTTGAGGAACTCGACGAAGGCACGCAGACCACCTTCGTACTTGAAGTATTCTTCTTTGCCCGAACGCTCGTCCTTCAGCAGGATACCAACGCCAGAGTTGAGAAAGGACAATTCACGAATCCGCTTGGCCAAGATATCCCAGCTGAAGTGGATGTTCTTGAACGTCTCGCTCGAAGGTTTGAAGTGAATCTGGGTGCCGGTAGTTTCACTGTCGCCGACAATAGCCATAGGCGCCTGTGGAACGCCGTGAACATAGGTCTGTTCCCAGATCTTTCCGCTACGACGAACTGTCAGAAGTAACTGTTCAGACAGGGCGTTAACAACAGAAACACCTACACCGTGCAGACCGCCGGATACTTTGTAGGAGTTATCGTCAAACTTACCGCCTGCGTGCAAGACGGTCATGATGACCTCGGCGGCGGATACGCCTTCCTCTTTGTGCACGTCCACTGGAATGCCGCGACCGTTATCGCGAACACTGACAGATTCGTCCGGGTGGATAGTTACGGTGATGTCATCGCAGTGACCGGCGAGTGCTTCGTCGATCGAGTTATCGAGCACCTCGAACACCATGTGGTGCAGACCGCTACCATCATCGGTGTCGCCAATGTACATACCGGGACGCTTGCGCACGGCATCTAGCCCTTTCAGCACTTTAATGCTGGAGGAGTCGTACGTTTGATTTTCGCTCATGCCTTCACTCCCGATGGTCGTGGGTCTGGGTGATACGGCCCTGTTCCACGTGGAACAAAGCAACTGGCGTTTCCGTCTGCCAGCCTTCCCTCAATAATTCATGATCTACACAGGTGATAAACACCTGGCAGCGTAAGTCTTCCAACAAGCGGCAAAGTGCGTGGCGGTGTTGCTCATCCAACTCGGACGGCAAATCATCCACAAGATAAATACATTGGCCGCGTCGCGCCTGGCTAACCAGGTGCCCTTGGGCAATGCGCAGTGCACAGACCACTAGTTTCTGCTGGCCCCGAGACAATATATCGGCGGCGTTATGTGCGCCGAGTCTCAAGCGCAAATCAGCTCGTTGCGGTCCAGCCTGGGTATGGCCCATTTGCTGATCGCGTTGCAAGGACGAAGCGAGCACTTCACTAAGCTCTCGCTCTTTGTCCCAGCCACGGTAGTAACTCAGGGTCAGTCCGTCGAGTTCGACCAAATCGCTCAGGGTTTGCTCAAAGACGGGCTTCAAGGCCTTGATGTAATTTCGGCGGTATTCATCCATTTCAGCACTGGCCAGGCACAGTTCCCGGTCCCAAGCCGCTTGCGAAACAGCGTCAAGTGTACCATGCCGCAACCATGAGTTCCGCTGCCGCAAAGCCTTCTGCAGGCGTTGCCATGTGGCCATGAAGCGGGGTTCCACGTGGAACACGCCCCAATCAAGGAACTGGCGACGGATTTTTGGTGCCCCTTCCAACAAGCGAAAGCTGTCCGGGTTGATTAATTGCAGCGGCAGAATCTCTGCCAACTGCGCGGCACTTCGAGCATTTTGCCCGTCGATACGAATGGTGAACTCACCTTGCCGATCCCGCGAAATACCCAGATTGCTTGATCCACCTTCACTCAACTCGACTTGGCCGAATACCGTACAAGCCAACTGTTCGTATTGAATGACAGGCGTTAGACGCGTGCTGCGAAAGGATCGGGCCAGGCCCAACAGATGCACCGCTTCCAACACACTGGTTTTCCCACTGCCATTGGCGCCGTACAGGATATTGATGCGGGGGGAGGGAGAGAAGGTCACCGGGTGCAGATTACGCACCGCGGTGACCGAAACGCGACTGAGGGACATCTAAAGTCTGCTGGACAAATTACAGACGCATTGGCATGACAACGTAAGCGGAGTCGTCGTTATCGGCTTCCTGCAGCAGGGCGCTGCTATTGGAGTCCGAAAGAATCAGGCGAACTTGCTCAGTAGTCATGACACCCAGTACGTCTAGCAGATAGCTGACGTTGAAGCCGATTTCCAGCGAGCTACCGTTGTAGTCGACGCTGATCTCTTCTTCAGCCTCTTCCTGTTCAGGGTTGTTCGCTTGAATCTTGAGCTGACCGTTGGCCAGTTGCAGACGAATGCCTCGATATTTCTCGTTGGACAGAATGGCGGTACGGCTAAACGCCTCACGCAGCGCCTGACGGTCACCAATTACCAGCTTGTCGCCACCCTTGGGCAGCACACGTTCGTAGTCTGGGAATTTGCCATCGACCAACTTGGAGGTGAAGGTGAACTCGCCCGTGGTGGCACGAATGTGATGTTGACCCAGTACGATGCTGACCATGCCATCAGGCTCAGTCAGCAGGCGAGCCAATTCCAGGATACCTTTGCGCGGCACGATAACTTGATGACGATCGGCATGACCGATGTCAGCGCGCATGGAGCACATGGCCAAACGGTGACCATCGGTGGCTACGGCGCGCAAGGTGTCTGCAGAGACCTCCAGCAACATGCCGTTGAGGTAGTAACGCACATCCTGTTGGGCCATGGCGAAGCTGGTGCGCTCGATCAAGCGGCGCAGCCGACTCTGCTCAAGGTTGCAGGTCAGCGAACCAGGACCTTCCTCAACAGTTGGGAAGTCATTGGCTGGCAAGGTCGAGAGGGTGAATCGGCTCCGGCCAGCCTTGACGATAATCTTCTGTTCATCGAGCTTGATGTCGATCAGTGCATCGTTGGGCAAGCTTTTGCAAATATCCATCAGCTTGCGCGCAGGTACGGTGATCTCCCCTGGCTCGGCGGGCTCTTCGAGCTGCACACGGCCAACCAGTTCCACTTCCAGATCGGTACCAGTGAGTGAAAGTTGTTGTCCCTGAACAACCAGCAGTACGTTGGACAGTACTGGCAAGGTCTGGCGGCGCTCAACGACGCCTGCGACCAGTTGCAGGGGTTTCAACAGGGCTTCGCGTTGAATGGTGAAGTGCATGGTCTAGTCCCTTGCCTTAATAAGCTGCGCTGACGCCAATCACGTCGTCAGAGTCCGCAGCAGGTTCTTGTAGTCCTCGCGGATATCCGCGTCGGATTCCTTGAGTTCATTGATCTTGCGGCATGCGTGCAACACCGTAGTGTGGTCGCGGCCGCCGAAAACATCACCGATTTCCGGCAAGCTGTGGTTGGTCAGCTCCTTGGACAGGGCCATGGCAACCTGACGCGGTCGAGCAACCGAACGAGAACGGCGCTTGGACAACAAGTCGGAAATCTTGATCTTGTAGTACTCGGCAACTGTGCGCTGGATGTTATCCACACTCACCAGTTTGTCCTGCAACGCCAGCAGATCCTTCAGCGACTCACGAATCAGCTCGATGGTGATGTCGCGTCCCATGAAGTGCGAGTGAGCGATGACTCGCTTCAAAGCGCCTTCAAGTTCACGCACGTTGGAGCGAATGCGCTGGGCAATGAAGAATGCAGCATCATGAGGAAGATCGACCTTCGCCTGGTCGGCCTTCTTCATAAGGATGGCCACGCGAGTTTCCAGTTCAGGAGGTTCAACAGCTACAGTCAAACCCCAACCGAAGCGCGACTTCAGGCGCTCCTCCAAACCTTCGATCTCTTTCGGATAGCGGTCGCTAGTCAAAATTACTTGCTGACCACCTTCGAGCAAGGCGTTGAAAGTGTGGAAAAACTCTTCCTGGGATCGCTCCTTACGAGCGAAGAACTGAATGTCATCGATCAGCAACGCATCAACCGAGCGGTAAAAACGTTTGAATTCGTTGATCGCGTTGAGCTGCAGCGCCTTGACCATATCAGCAACGAAGCGCTCCGAATGCAGGTAGACAACCTTGGCATTCGGATTCTTCTTGAGCAGATGGTTACCCACAGCGTGCATCAAGTGCGTTTTACCAAGACCTACACCGCCGTAAAGGAACAACGGGTTATAGCCGTGCTTGGGGTTGTCAGCGACTTGCCAGGCAGCCGCGCGAGCAAGCTGGTTGGATTTACCTTCGACAAAATTCTCGAAGGTAAAGGTTCGATTCAAGTAGCTGGTGTGCTTGAGCGCGCCTTCTACCTGAACGGTGCGTTGCTCGGCACGGCCGCTTGGCGCTGGCGCGGTATTGGGGTCGCCCATCGAATCGAAGCTGTCCCGTGATGGGGCTTGTTCGACTTCAGCAACAGCCACCGCTGCAACAGGTTTTGAGACAGGTTCATTGACCACTGCGACTTGCGCGGCCTGCGCCTGGGATGCAGCGACGGCGGCAGCCAACGGTGCATTGGGAGCAGCGCGCGGTGCCGAACTGCGCCTGCTACCTATTAATAAGGAAAGAGCAGGCGCCATCCCGTTGCCATGCTCACCCAACAGTTCGAGCAAGCGGCTCAGGTACTTTTCGTTGACCCAGTCGAGAACAAAACGATTAGGCGCGTAGACGCGCAACTCGTCGCCTTCGGCTTCGACCTGTAGCGGACGGATCCAGGTGTTGAATTGCTGGGCAGGCAGTTCATCGCGCAGAAGCTCCACGCACTGCTGCCAAAGTTCCACTGACACGGATATCCCCTGAGTTGAAAGCCGGTGAGGCAAAAACAAGCGCCCATTGTACCGAGCACCAGCGCAGTTATCCACATGCACCTGCTACGAGCACAGCGATAAATCAGCAATTTAGTGGCAAAAATGACCCTTTGGCCTTGTGCATAAGCTCTGTGGATAACCGCACTTGAGGTCTATGCACAACTGGGGGTTGAAATCGGTGGATAACCGCCCTGTGGATAACAAGCTATTTAATCCACAGCTTTTCCGAGCCTACAGCACAGTAAAAACACCTCTTCTCGACAAGGTTTCAATTCCTTGTACATGACGTTTCACAAGGCCTACAGCAATCTATCCACAGAAATGATCGGCTTAAGCTTTATAAGATTTACAGAAAAGCTTTAAATAATTCCTCTCTTTTTTTTTATGTTTAAGCGTTCGCAGGTTTAGTCCGTCCCCACGCTCCACCGCAACGAAGAACTTTCCGTCTATAAGGAAAAGCTGGTTGGAAATTGACCTACGGCCGCGCTTTCTCTAGAATCGCCGGTCTCTTAAAACGGGGGCCATTCCGGCCCGTAGTCGACGAACCAGGTAACACGCCATGAAACGTACTTTCCAACCAAGCACCATCAAGCGCGCTCGCACTCACGGTTTCCGTGCTCGTATGGCCACCAAGAACGGTCGTGCCGTTCTGTCGCGTCGCCGTGCCAAAGGCCGTAAGCGCCTGGCAGTTTGATTTTTCGGCACTGGTGGTGAGTCAGGACTTCAGTCGGGAAAAGCGTCTGCTTATTCCCCGACACTTCAAAGCGGTCTTCGACTCCCCAACCGGCAAGGTTCCAGGGAAAAACCTCCTGCTCCTTGCTCGCGAGAACGGTCTGGATCATCCCCGTCTGGGGCTTGTGATCGGGAAAAAGAGCGTCAAGCTCTCCGTTCAACGCAATCGCCTGAAACGCCTGATGCGCGATTCGTTTCGCCTGAACCAGCACTTGCTTGCAGGTTGGGATATCGTGATCGTCGCGCGCAAAGGGTTGGGCGAGATTGAAAACCCAGAATTGCACCAACATTTTGGCAAGCTCTGGAAGCGCCTCGCACGTAGTCGGCCCGCTCCAGTGGTTAACACCGACTCTGTGGGGGTAGACAGTCAAGATGCGTAAACTGGCACTCGTTCCGATCCAGTTTTACCGCTATGCCATTAGTCCTCTGATGGCCAGTCACTGTCGTTTCTACCCCAGTTGCTCCTGCTACGCGTTAGAAGCCATCGAAAACCATGGTCTTTTACGTGGCGGGTGGCTTACCGTTCGTCGCCTGGGGCGTTGTCATCCGTGGAATGCCGGCGGTTTTGACCCGGTTCCGCCTGCTCCCTCTTCCCGTTCTTCTTCGATAGCCGAGTAATCATGGATATTAAACGCACGATCCTGATCGTCGCCCTGGCAATCGTGTCCTATGTCATGGTCCTTAACTGGAACCAGGACTACGGCCAAGCTGCCTTGCCGACTCAGAATACTGCTGCCAGCAACGTTGCCCCGGCGTTGCCGGATACCGCGCAGGCCGGAAACACTGGCGCCAGCGCCGATGTGCCGAGTGCCAACGCTGAATCCAGCCCTGCCGAACTGGCGCCAGTTGCCGTTAGCAAAGACCTGATTAGGGTCAAAACTGACGTACTCGACCTGGCTATCGATCCAAACGGTGGTGACATCGCCCAGTTGATGCTGCCCAAGTATCCGCGCCGTCAGGATCATCCAGACATTCCATTCCAGTTGTTCGATAACGGTGGTGAACGTACTTACCTGGCTCAAAGTGGCCTCACTGGCACCAATGGTCCGGATGCACGTTCGAGCGGTCGCCCGTTGTACGCTGCCGACAAGAAAAGTTATCAACTGGCTGATGGCCAGGATCAACTGGTAGTCGACCTCAAATTCAGCGATAACGGTGTCAACTACATCAAGCGCTTCAGTTTCAAGCGCGGCGAGTATGATCTGACCGTTACTTACCTGATCGATAACCAGAGCGCACAGCCTTGGACCGGTAATCTGTTTGCACAACTGAAGCGTGACGCCAGCTCGGATCCGTCTTCCAGCACTGCAACTGGTACTGCGACCTACTTGGGTGCTGCCCTGTGGACAAGTTCAGAACCCTACAAAAAAGTGTCGATGAAAGACATCGACAAGGGAAATCTGAAAGAAAATGTTACCGGTGGATGGGTAGCCTGGCTCCAGCACTACTTCGTTACTGCCTGGATTCCGAACAAGTCTGAAAACAATATCGTTCAGACGCGTAAAGACAGCCAAGGTAACTACATCATTGGTTTCACTGGCCCGGCGTTGAATGTTGCCGCTGGCGCTACCGGCGAAACCAGTGCCATGTTGTACGCAGGTCCTAAGATTCAGGACAAACTCAAAACGTTGTCCCCAGGTCTGGAACTGACTGTCGACTACGGCATTCTGTGGTTCATCGCCCAGCCAATCTTCTGGTTGCTGCAACATATCCACAACCTGCTCGGCAACTGGGGCTGGTCGATCATCGTCCTGACCATGCTGATCAAGCTGTTGTTCTTCCCACTGTCGGCTGCCAGCTACAAGTCGATGGCGCGCATGCGTGCCGTTGCACCAAAACTGGCCGCACTGAAAGAACAGCATGGCGATGATCGGCAGAAAATGTCGCAGGCCATGATGGAGCTGTACAAGAAAGAGAAGATCAACCCGTTGGGTGGCTGTCTGCCGATTCTAGTGCAGATGCCAGTCTTCCTTTCGCTGTATTGGGTACTGCTTGAAAGCGTCGAGATGCGTCAAGCACCTTGGATGTTCTGGATTACCGACCTGTCGATCAAGGATCCGTTCTTCATCCTGCCGATCATCATGGGCGCAACCATGTTCATCCAGCAGCAGCTGAACCCGACGCCTCCGGATCCGATGCAGGCCAAGGTAATGAAAATGATGCCTATCATCTTCACCTTCTTCTTCCTGTGGTTCCCTGCAGGTCTGGTGCTGTACTGGGTTGTGAACAACTGCTTGTCGATCGCGCAGCAGTGGTACATCACTCGCAGCATCGAGAAGGCTACCAAGAAAGCCGCTGCATAACGGGTTAGCCAGCTAACCTGTGGATAAACGCCCCCTCGTGGGGCGTTTTGCTATCTGTCGTTTTTTGTCGTGAGGCCTTCGAGCATGAATACTGTTCGTGAAACCATTGCCGCCATTGCTACCGCCCAGGGGCGTGGGGGCGTTGGAATCGTGCGACTCTCCGGACCTTTGGCGCAGCAAGCCGGGCTGGTCATCTGCGGAAAATCGCTGACTCCTCGGCATGCGCACTACGGACCGTTTCGCGCCGATGATGGCTTGATAGTCGATGAAGGCATTGCTCTGTTTTTCCCTGGTCCGAACTCATTCACCGGCGAAGATGTATTGGAGTTGCAGGGACACGGCGGCCCTGTAGTGCTCGACATGCTCCTGCAGCGCTGTGTACAACTGGGATGTCGTCTGGCTCGTCCAGGGGAATTCAGCGAACGTGCGTTCCTCAATGACAAGCTCGACCTGGCTCAGGCCGAGGCGATTGCCGACTTGATCGAAGCCAGTTCTGCACAGGCTGCGCGCAATGCCTTGCGTTCATTGCAGGGTGAGTTTTCCCGTCGTGTGGATAACCTTACGGAAAAGCTGATCAGCTTGCGGATTTACGTCGAGGCGGCAATCGACTTCCCTGAAGAAGAAATCGATTTTCTTGCCGATGGCCATGTTCTGGGCATGCTCGATGATGTCCGTACCCACTTATCCACCGTACAGCGAGAGGCAGGGCAGGGGGCATTGCTGCGCGACGGCATGACTGTTGTGATCGCTGGCCGCCCCAACGCCGGTAAATCCAGCTTGCTTAACGTGCTGGCCGGTCGCGAGGCCGCCATTGTTACTGACATCGCCGGTACCACTCGGGATATTTTGCGCGAACATATCCACATTGATGGAATGCCGCTGCATGTCGTCGACACCGCAGGGTTGCGCAATACCGATGATCATGTGGAAAAGATCGGCGTCGAACGTGCGCTGAAGGCCATCACTGAAGCTGATCGAGTGCTCTTGGTAGTCGACTCGACGGCGCCCGAAGCAAGTGATCCTTTTGCCTTGTGGCCTGAATTTCTCGATCTGCGTCCAGATCCAGCAAAGGTCACGCTGATACGGAACAAGGCTGACTTGAGCGGTGAGCGCATCACGATGGAAAAAAGTGACGATGGCCACGTCACGATCACCTTGAGTGCCAAGGATTCCGACCAAGGGCTTGAGCTGCTGCGCGAGCACCTAAAGGCCTGCATGGGCTATGAACAAACCGCGGAGAGCAGCTTCAGCGCCCGCAGACGCCATTTGGAGGCACTGCAAAGGGCTAGCGCACACCTAGAACACGGACGTGCTCAATTGACCTTGGCAGGAGCCGGTGAACTGCTGGCAGAGGACCTGCGTCAGGCCCAGCAAGCGCTGGGCGAAATCACCGGAGCATTCAGTTCCGACGATTTGCTCGGGCGTATTTTCTCCAGCTTCTGCATCGGTAAATAATTTTCTTATCCACAGCCGGGTCCGCAATGGGCCTGGCCGCTGCGCTTTTCCCACCTATTTCCCTTCCCATAGAGCTGCCTTCGGCACGACCTCTGCGCGTTCGCCTGTGCGCCTGACTTCAATTCGCATAAATAAGCCCTGTGGAAAACCTAGCCTCAGCTCCGTTGATAACTAGCCCTAAAAGCTGAAGATAACGACGCCTGTGGGTAAGTGACGTTTTAATCCACAGGCTTAAGACGCTTATCCAGAGTGCTCATGGTGGGTAGACCACAGGGTTATAAATCTCTGTACAGTACGAAAATAAAGGCTTGTAGAGCTTTATCCACAGAAAATGTGCTCTATAGAAATAAACATAAAAACAAAGCTTTAATAAATTTCTCTCTTTTAATTTCTATTGCTCACCATTCATCCACAGCCTGGTTAAATTTTGTGCAAAAGGTTCCTTTAGAGGGGGGGAAGTCCCTATACTTGTGCGTTATCCCTATCTATTCCCGAAACAGGCACGAGGTGCGTGGTGGATTTCCCTTCCCGTTTTGAAGTGATCGTCATCGGCGGCGGCCATGCCGGTACCGAGGCTGCGCTTGCGTCTGCACGCATGGGCGTAAAAACCCTACTGCTGACCCACAACGTGGAAACCCTCGGTCATATGAGTTGCAACCCGGCCATTGGTGGTATCGGCAAAAGCCACCTGGTTAAGGAAATTGATGCGCTCGGCGGCGTCATGGCATTGGCCACTGACAAGAGCGGTATCCAATTCCGTGTTTTGAACAACCGTAAAGGCCCGGCTGTACGGGCTACACGCGCACAAACCGACCGCGCTATCTACAAGGCGGTGGTACGTGAAATTCTTGAGAACCAGCCCAACCTGTGGATATTTCAGCAGTCGTGCGATGACTTGATCGTCGAGCAGGACCAGGTACGCGGCGTGGTGACTCAGATGGGTCTGCGTTTCTTCGCTGATTCAGTAGTGCTGACGACCGGGACCTTCCTCGGTGGACTTATCCACATTGGATTGCAGAATTACTCCGGCGGTCGCGCGGGTGACCCGCCAGCGATTGCCCTGGCGCATCGCTTGCGCGAGCTTCCGTTACGTGTAGGCCGCCTGAAAACCGGTACGCCGCCGCGTATCGATGGCCGCTCTGTGGATTTCTCGGTGATGACTGAGCAACCTGGCGACACACCGATTCCAGTGATGTCTTTCATGGGCTCCAAGGAACAGCACCCACGTCAGGTCAGTTGCTGGATTACCCACACCAATGCCCGCACCCACGAAATCATTGCCTCGAACCTTGACCGTTCGCCGATGTACTCCGGGGTCATCGAAGGTATTGGCCCACGCTATTGCCCGTCGATCGAGGACAAGATCCATCGCTTTGCCGACAAGGAAAGCCATCAGGTGTTCATCGAGCCTGAAGGCCTGAATACCCACGAGCTTTACCCCAACGGAATATCCACATCACTGCCATTCGATGTGCAGTTGCAGATCGTCCGTTCGATCCGCGGTATGGAAAACGCCCACATCGTGCGCCCGGGCTATGCCATCGAATACGATTACTTCGATCCACGTGATCTGAAGTACAGCCTGGAAACCAAGGTTATTGGTGGGTTGTTCTTTGCCGGTCAAATCAATGGTACGACTGGCTACGAAGAGGCCGGTGCACAAGGTTTGCTGGCTGGAACCAACGCTGCATTGCGTGCTCAGGGCCGCGAAAGCTGGTGCCCACGTCGTGACGAGGCGTATATCGGCGTGCTGGTCGACGACCTGATTACCCTGGGTACCCAGGAGCCATACCGAATGTTCACCTCGCGCGCCGAATACCGGTTGATCCTGCGCGAGGACAACGCTGATTTGCGCCTGACCGAAAAAGGTCGTGAGCTTGGTCTGGTCGATGATCAACGTTGGGCTGCCTTCAGCGCCAAGCGCGAGGGCATTGCCCTGGAAGAGCAGCGACTGAAATCGACCTGGGTTCGTCCAGACACCGCACAGGGGCAAGCGATTGCTGAGAAGTTCGGCACGCCGTTGAGCCATGAGTACAACTTGCTCAACCTGCTGACCCGCCCGGAAATCGACTACGCTGGCCTGATGGAGGTGACGGGTGGCAGCGATGTCGATCCGCAAGTCGCCGAGCAAGTCGAGATCAAGACCAAATACGCCGGTTACATCGACCGGCAACAGGAAGAAATCGCCCGCTTGCGTGCCAGTGAAGACACCCGCCTGCCCGACGATATCGATTACAGCGGTATTTCCGGTCTATCCAAGGAAATTCAGAGCAAGCTGGGTCAAACCCGGCCTGAAACGTTGGGTCAGGCATCGCGTATTCCTGGTGTAACCCCGGCAGCAATCTCCCTGTTGCTGATTCATCTGAAAAAACGCGGCGCAAGCCGTGAGTTGGAGCAAAGCGCTTGAGTTCTCAGGTCACCCCTCAACACGCTGAAGAGTTGTCCACAGGTGCCCGCCAGCTCGGCGTCGAGTTGAGCGAAACGCATCACGCGCAACTGCTGGCTTACCTGGCCCTGCTGATCAAGTGGAACAAGGCATACAACCTGACCGCCGTGCGCGATCCGGACGAGATGGTTTCTCGGCATCTGTTGGACAGCTTGAGCGTCATGCCATTTATCCACAGCGAGCGCTGGCTCGACGTTGGCAGCGGCGGCGGGATGCCCGGTATTCCGCTGGCTATTCTGCATCCGGACAAACAAGTCACGGTTCTGGATAGCAATGGCAAGAAGACTCGCTTCCTGACCCAGGTGAAACTGGAGCTGAAGTTGGACAACCTCACAGTTATCCACAGCCGGGTCGAAGCATTTCAACCGGCGATGCCTTTCACTGGAATTGTTTCTCGTGCTTTCAGCAGCATGGAGAACTTTACCAACTGGACTCGCCACCTTGGCGATGCGCAGACGCAGTGGTTGGCAATGAAAGGGCTGCATCCTGCCGATGAGCTGGTAGCATTGCCGGCAGATTTCAGAGTAGATAGCGAGCAGGCCTTGACCGTACCGGGTTGCCAAGGCCAGCGCCATCTGCTGATACTGCGCCGCACGGCATGATTGGGAACACAAGCAAGAATGGCTAAGGTATTCGCTATCGCGAACCAGAAAGGTGGTGTGGGTAAGACCACCACCTGTATCAACCTCGCAGCATCGCTGGTCGCGACCAAGCGCCGGGTGCTGCTGATCGATCTCGATCCACAGGGCAACGCCACCATGGGTAGCGGTGTGGATAAACACGTCCTGGAACATTCGGTCTACGACTTGCTGATCGGTGAATGCGATCTGGCCCAGGCCATGCACTTCTCCGAGCACGGTGGTTACCAGCTATTGCCGGCCAACCGCGACCTGACAGCGGCGGAAGTCGTGCTGCTGGAAATGCAGATGAAGGAAAGCCGGTTGCGCACGGCGCTGGCGCCTATCCGCGAGAATTACGATTACATCCTGATCGACTGTCCGCCATCGCTGTCGATGCTGACGCTCAACGCCCTGGTTGCTGCCGATGGCGTGATCATTCCGATGCAGTGTGAGTACTTTGCGCTGGAAGGCTTGAGCGACCTTGTGGATAACATCAAGCGTATTGGTGAGCGTCTGAACCCGCAGCTCAAGGTCGAAGGCCTGCTGCGGACCATGTACGACCCGCGCCTGAGTCTGATCAACGATGTGTCTGCGCAACTCAAGGAACACTTCGGCGACCAGCTTTACGATACGGTGATTCCGCGCAATATCCGTCTCGCCGAGGCGCCGAGCTTCGGCATGCCGGCGCTGGCTTACGACAAGCAATCTCGTGGTGCGCTGGCCTATCTGGCCCTGGCAGGGGAACTCGTACGCCGTCAGCGCCGTCCATCACGCACTGCACAAACAACTTAAGGAATCCGTATGGCCGTTAAGAAACGGGGTCTCGGACGTGGGTTGGATGCACTGCTCAGTGGTCCCACCGTCAGTGCGCTCGAAGAGCAGGCTGTCAAGGTCGACCAGAAAGAACTGCAACACCTGCCGCTCGACTTGATCGAGCGCGGAAAATACCAGCCTCGTCGGGACATGGACCCGCAAGCGCTGGAAGAACTGGCTAACTCGATCAAGAGCCAGGGCGTGATGCAGCCTATCGTGGTCCGCCCGATTGCTGAAAACCGCTACGAAATCATCGCCGGTGAGCGTCGCTGGCGTGCCAGCCAGCAGGCCGGCATGGAAACTATCCCGGCCATGGTCCGCGATGTGCCCGACGAAGCGGCGATCGCCATGGCCCTGATCGAGAACATTCAACGCGAAGACCTCAATCCAGTGGAAGAGGCGATTGCACTGCAGCGCCTGCAAGTGGAATTTCAGCTCACCCAGCAGCAGGTAGCTGACGCTGTGGGTAAGTCGCGGGTGACCGTGGCGAATTTGCTGCGACTGATTTCGCTGCCGGATGTGATCAAGACCATGCTGTCCCACGGTGATCTGGAAATGGGTCATGCGCGGGCACTTCTGGGTTTGCCGGAAGAACAGCAGGTTGACGGGGCGCGTCATGTTGTCGCACGTGGGCTGACTGTACGTCAGACCGAAGCACTGGTTCGCCAGTGGCTCAATGGTAAGCCGGAGCCGGTCGAAGCGGCTAAACCAGACCCGGATATCACCCGCCTTGAACAGCGTCTGGCAGAGCGTTTGGGCTCGGCAGTACAGATACGTCACGGTAACAAGGGTAAAGGTCAGTTAGTTATCCGTTACAACTCGCTAGATGAGTTGCAAGGTGTGCTGGCTCACATCCGCTGAAACAATTCGATTTGTAGCGCATAGTCGGAAATCACTACCCAGCAGTTGAATAGGGGTTAAACCGCCCCTATACTCTGCGCGCATTTTGTCGGCACAAATTATGCCAAGTCATAGCTGACTGGCTGGTCGACTTTTGAGGAGCAGTTGTGATGGAAACCCGCACGCCAAACCGCTTGCCTTTCCATCGCTGGGCGGTTTTTCCGGTACTGTTGGCTCAATGCGTAGTGTTTTTGCTGGCAACTTTGGTGTTGTGGCAGTGGCATGGGGCAGTTACTGGATATTCAGCACTCTGCGGAGGGTTGATTGCCTGGCTGCCTAATGTGTATTTCGCCTGGAAGGCTTTTCGTTACACGGGAGCCAGGGCAGCGCAGGCTATCGTCAAGTCGTTTTACGCTGGCGAAGCAGGCAAATTGATTTTGACGGCAGTGCTGTTTGCACTGACGTTTGCAGGAGTGAAGCCATTGGCGCCGTTAGCAGTCTTCGGTGTCTTTCTGCTGACCCAGTTGGTCAGCTGGTTCGCGCCCCTGCTGATGAATATAAGACTTTCGAGACCTTAGGGCGTTTGAGGCAACCATGGCAGCAGAAACCGCTTCGGGCTATATCCAGCACCACTTGCAGAACCTGACCTTCGGTCAACTACCAGACGGCGGTTGGGGCTTTGCCCATTCCGCAGCAGAAGCCAAAGCAATGGGCTTCTGGGCTTTCCACCTGGATACCCTGGGTTGGTCGGTCGCACTGGGTCTGCTTTTCGTATTCCTGTTCCGCATGGCAGCCAAGAAGGCAACTTCCGGCCAGCCTGGCGGCCTGCAGAACTTCGTTGAAGTGATGGTGGAATTCGTCGACGGCAGCGTCAAGGACAGCTTCCACGGTCGTAGCCCGGTGATCGCCCCACTGGCGCTGACCATTTTCGTCTGGGTTTTCCTGATGAACGCCATCGACCTGATCCCGGTCGACTGGATTCCTCAGCTGGCCATGCTGATCTCCGGTGATCCGCACATTCCATTCCGCGCGGTTTCGACTACCGACCCGAACGCTACCCTGGCCATGGCCTTCAGCGTTTTCGCCCTGATCATTTTCTACAGCATCAAGGTCAAGGGTATCGGCGGTTTCCTCGGCGAACTGACCCTGCACCCGTTCGGCAGCAAGAACATTTTCGTTCAGATCCTGCTGATCCCGGTCAACTTCCTGCTTGAATTCGTTACCTTGATCGCCAAGCCGATCTCGCTGGCCCTGCGTCTGTTCGGCAACATGTATGCCGGCGAGCTGGTGTTCATCCTGATCGCTGTAATGTTCGGCAGCGGCCTGTTGTGGCTGAGCGGCCTCGGTGTGGTGCTGCAATGGGCGTGGGCTGTGTTCCACATCCTGATCATCACCCTGCAAGCGTTCATCTTCATGATGCTTACCATCGTCTACTTGTCGATGGCTCACGAAGATAACCATTAAGACCGCCTGGCGTGTCTGATGGCCCTTCCGCAGGTTTTGGGGAGGGTCGAAAAAGTCCGCAAGGGCAGCTGTACAAAACGATTTTGTTTTACCGCTTCAAACTAAAAAACCTAACCAATACGACGTAAAAGTCGGGAGGAAAGATGGAAACTGTAGTTGGTCTTACCGCTATCGCTGTTGCTCTGCTGATCGGCCTGGGTGCCCTGGGTACCGCCATTGGTTTCGGCCTGCTGGGCGGCAAGTTCCTGGAAGGCGCAGCTCGCCAGCCAGAAATGGTTCCAATGCTGCAAGTTAAAATGTTCATCGTTGCCGGTCTGCTCGACGCCGTAACCATGATCGGTGTTGGTATCGCACTGTTCTTCACCTTCGCTAATCCTTTCGTTGGTCAACTCGCCGGCTAATCACTCGAATTCTCGAGTGGTTTGGTGTGATGGACAAAGAACGAGCGAGGTGTTGGCGTGAACATTAATGCAACCCTGATTGGTCAGTCCGTTGCGTTCTTCATTTTTGTGCTGTTCTGCATGAAGTTCGTGTGGCCTCCGGTCATCGCGGCATTGCAAGAACGTCAGAAGAAGATCGCGGATGGACTGGACGCTGCCAACCGAGCAGCTCGCGACCTGGAGTTGGCCCAAGATAAAGCGGGTCAGCAACTGCGCGAAGCGAAAGCTCAGGCAGCCGAAATCATTGAGCAAGCCAAGAAGCGCGGTGCTCAGATCGTCGAGGAAGCCCGTGACCAGGCCCGCGTCGAAGCTGACCGTGTGAAGGCTCAGGCTCAAGCCGAGATCGAACAGGAAATTAACAGTGTCAAAGACGCGCTGCGTGCCCAAGTGGGTAGCCTGGCCGTTGGCGGTGCTGAAAAGATCCTTGGCGCCACAATCGATCAAAACGCGCATGCGGAGCTGGTTAATAAACTGGCCGCTGAAATTTAAGCGAGGGCGATCATGGCAGAACTGACCACGTTGGCCCGACCTTACGCTAAGGCGGCCTTTGAGCACGCACAGGCCCATCAGCAACTGGCCAATTGGTCAGCCATGCTCGGCCTGGCTGCTGCAGTGTCGGAAGACGGCACTATGCAGCGCCTGCTCAAGGCCCCGCGACTGACGAGCGCAGAAAAGGCCGCCACGTTCATTGACGTGTGCGGTGACAAGTTCGATGCACAGGCACAGAATTTCATTCATGTTGCCGCGGAAAACGATCGTCTCCTGCTTTTGCCGGAGATTTCGGCCCTGTTCGAGCTGTACAAAGCTGAACAAGAGAAATCCGTGGACGTGGAAGTCACTAGTGCTTTTGCGTTGAACCAAGAACAGCAAGACAAACTCGCCAAGGTTCTCAGTGCACGGCTCAGCCGGGAAGTGCGCCTGCATGCGACGGAGGATGCCTCCCTTATCGGTGGTGTCGTAATCCGCGCAGGCGACCTGGTAATCGATGGCTCGGTTCGCGGCAAAATCGCGAAACTGGCTGAAGCATTGAAATCTTGAGTTTGAAGGGGCAGCAGAGCAATGCAGCAACTCAATCCTTCCGAAATAAGTGAAATCATCAAGGGCCGCATCGAGAACCTCGATGTAGCCTCTCAAGCCCGCAACGAGGGTACCGTCGTCAGCGTTTCTGACGGTATCGTGCGGATTCACGGTCTGGCCGACGTAATGTACGGCGAAATGATCGAGTTTCCAGGCGGCGTGTACGGTATGGCCCTCAACCTGGAGCAAGACTCCGTTGGTGCGGTAGTACTGGGCGCGTACGACTCCCTCGCTGAAGGCATGAGCGCCAAGTGCACCGGCCGCATCCTCGAAGTTCCAGTTGGTAAGGAACTGCTGGGTCGCGTTGTTGACGCACTGGGCAACCCAATTGATGGCAAGGGCCCACTGGGCAACACCGAGACCGACGCGGTCGAGAAAGTTGCTCCGGGCGTTATCTGGCGTAAGTCGGTAGACCAGCCTGTACAGACTGGCTACAAATCCGTCGACGCCATGATCCCTGTCGGCCGTGGCCAGCGTGAGCTGATCATCGGTGACCGTCAGATCGGTAAGACCGCCATGGCGATCGACGCCATCATCAACCAGAAAGACTCCGGTATTTTCTGTGTTTATGTCGCTGTCGGCCAAAAGCGTTCCACCGTTGCCAACATCGTTCGCAAGCTGGAAGAAAACGGCGCCCTGGCCAACACCATCGTGGTTGTTGCCAGTGCTTCGGAATCCGCCGCACTGCAATTCCTGGCGCCATACGCCGGTTGCACCATGGGCGAGTTCTTCCGTGACCGCGGTGAAGACGCTCTGATCGTTTACGATGACCTGTCCAAGCAGGCTGTTGCCTACCGTCAGATCTCCCTGCTGCTGCGCCGTCCACCAGGACGTGAAGCGTACCCAGGTGACGTGTTCTATCTCCACTCCCGTCTGCTGGAGCGTGCTTCGCGCGTTTCTGAAGAGTACGTTGAGAAGTTCACCAACGGTGCTGTAACTGGCAAGACCGGTTCTCTGACCGCCCTGCCGATCATCGAAACCCAGGCTGGCGACGTTTCCGCGTTCGTTCCGACCAACGTGATTTCCATCACCGACGGTCAGATCTTCCTGGAATCGGCCATGTTCAACTCGGGCATCCGTCCTGCAGTTAACGCCGGTGTTTCGGTATCCCGTGTGGGTGGTGCCGCTCAGACCAAGATCATCAAGAAGCTCTCCGGTGGTATCCGTACCGCTCTGGCTCAGTACCGTGAACTGGCGGCATTCGCTCAGTTCGCTTCTGACCTGGACGAAGCCACCCGTAAGCAACTCGAACACGGTCAACGTGTTACCGAGCTGATGAAGCAGAAGCAATACGCTCCAATGTCCATCGCGGACATGGCGCTGTCGCTGTATGCCGCTGAGCGTGGGTTCCTGACCGACGTTGAAATCCCTAAGATCGGTAGCTTCGAACAAGCGCTGATCTCTTACTTCAACCGTGATCACGCCGAACTGATGGCGAAGATCAACGTGAAGGGTGACTTCAACGACGAAATCGACGCTGGCATCAAAGCCGGTATCGAGAAGTTCAAGGCCACCCAAACCTGGTAAGCCGCAGCGGGGGCTTTGCAGCCCCCGCTTGCTAACCTGATAGGTGTTACATGGCAGGCGCAAAAGAGATTCGCAGTAAGATTGCGAGCATCAAAAGCACGCAAAAAATTACCAGCGCCATGGAAAAAGTGGCGGTCAGCAAGATGCGCAAGGCTCAAATGCGCATGGCTGCTAGCCGTCCTTACGCGGAGCGTATCCGCCAGGTTATTGGTCATCTGGCCAACGCTAACCCGGAATACCGCCACCCCTTCATGATCGATCGCCCTGTAAAGCGCGTCGGTTATGTAGTTGTGAGCAGTGACCGTGGTTTGTGCGGTGGCTTGAACACCAACCTGTTCAAGGCTCTGGTCAAGGACATGGCGGTCAACCGCGAGCAAAGTATCGAGATCGATCTTTGCGTGGTTGGCAGCAAAGGTGCGGCGTTTTTCCGCAGCTTCGGCGGTAACGTCGTTGCAGCGATCAGCCACCTGGGCGAAGAGCCGTCGATCAACGATCTGATCGGCAGCGTCAAGGTCATGCTGGACGCTTTCCTGGATGGTCGTATCGATCGTCTGTCCGTGGTATCGAACAAGTTCGTCAATACCATGACGCAAACTCCAACGGTCGAGCAGTTGATTCCGTTGGTTGCAACCCCGGATCAAGAACTCAAGCACCACTGGGACTACCTCTACGAACCTGACGCCAAAGAGCTGCTGGACGGCCTGATGGTGCGTTACGTGGAGTCGCAGGTCTACCAGGCGGTGGTCGAGAACAACGCAGCTGAACAAGCTGCCCGGATGATCGCAATGAAGAACGCCACCGACAACGCCGGTGATTTGATCAGCGAATTGCAGCTGATCTACAACAAGGCGCGTCAGGCTGCGATCACCCAAGAGATCTCGGAAATCGTCGGCGGCGCTGCCGCGGTTTAACGGTTCAAATATTCAGAGGATCCAGCTATGAGTAGCGGACGTATCGTTCAAATCATCGGCGCCGTCATCGACGTGGAATTCCCACGTGACAGCGTTCCGAGTGTGTATAACGCACTGAAAGTACAAGGCGCGGAAACTACCCTGGAAGTCCAGCAGCAGCTGGGCGACGGCGTAGTCCGTACCATTGCGATGGGCTCGACCGAAGGCTTGAAGCGCGGTCTGGAAGTTGCCGATACTGGCGCAGCCATCTCCGTACCTGTCGGTAAAGCGACCCTGGGCCGGATCATGGACGTCCTGGGTAACCCAATCGACGAAGCTGGTCCTATCGGTGAAGAAGAGCGTTGGGGCATCCACCGCGACGCTCCTTCGTTCGCTGACCAGGCAGGCGGCAACGACCTGCTGGAAACCGGCATCAAGGTTATCGACCTGGTTTGCCCGTTCGCCAAGGGTGGTAAAGTCGGTCTGTTCGGTGGTGCCGGTGTAGGCAAAACCGTAAACATGATGGAACTGATCCGTAACATCGCCATCGAGCACAGCGGTTATTCCGTGTTCGCCGGTGTGGGTGAGCGTACTCGTGAGGGTAACGACTTCTACCACGAGATGAAGGATTCCAACGTACTGGACAAGGTTGCTCTGGTATACGGCCAAATGAACGAGCCACCAGGAAACCGTCTGCGCGTAGCGCTGACCGGCCTGACCATGGCTGAGAAGTTCCGTGACGAAGGTAACGACGTTCTGCTGTTCGTCGACAACATCTATCGTTACACCTTGGCCGGTACTGAAGTATCCGCACTGCTGGGCCGTATGCCTTCGGCAGTAGGTTACCAGCCGACCCTGGCTGAAGAGATGGGCGTTCTGCAAGAGCGTATCACTTCGACCAAGGAAGGTTCGATCACCTCGATCCAGGCCGTTTACGTTCCTGCGGACGACTTGACCGACCCGTCGCCAGCGACCACTTTCGCCCACTTGGACGCCACCGTCGTACTGTCCCGTGACATCGCTTCCCTGGGTATCTACCCAGCGGTCGATCCACTGGACTCGACTTCGCGCCAGCTGGACCCGAACGTTATCGGCAACGAGCACTACGATACCGCTCGCGGTGTTCAGTACGTGCTGCAGCGCTACAAAGAGCTGAAGGACATCATTGCTATTCTGGGTATGGACGAACTGTCCGAAACCGACAAGCAGCTGGTATCCCGTGCTCGTAAGATCCAGCGCTTCCTGTCCCAGCCGTTCTTCGTGGCAGAAGTCTTCACTGGTTCTCCAGGCAAATACGTTTCCCTGAAAGACACCATTGCTGGCTTCAGCGGCATCCTCAAAGGTGACTACGACCACTTGCCAGAACAAGCGTTCTACATGGTCGGCAGCATCGAAGAAGCGGTCGAGAAAGCCAAGAAACTGTAATCCCGGCGCCCCGCAAGGGGCGCTAATCAGGTTGAGGCAAGCAGATGGCTATGACAGTCCATTGCGATATCGTCAGCGCGGAAGGAGAGATTTTCTCCGGTCTGGTCGAGATGGTGGTTGCGCACGGTAACCTGGGTGATCTTGGTATCGCTCCAGGCCACGCGCCGCTGATCACTAATCTGAAGCCAGGTCCGATCACGCTGACCAAGCAGGGTGGCGCCCAAGAGGTGTTCTACATCTCTGGTGGTTTCCTCGAGGTCCAGCCGAACATGGTCAAGGTGCTTGCCGATACCGTGCAACGTGCTGCCGACCTGGACGAAGCTCAGGCTCAGGATGCCCTCAAGGCTGCTGAGAACGCCCTGCACGAAAAAGGCGCGGAGTTCGATTACGGCGCCGCAGCCGCTCGTCTGGCCGAGGCCGCAGCTCAGCTGCGTACCGTCCAGCAAATGCGCAAAGGCAAGTAATCTGGTTCAGGCCGATCACTTCCGCTGCGATTGAGTTAAAGGGTAGCCTCGGCTACCCTTTTTCTTTTTCCGCGTTTTATATTCTGGTCACATCACTGGCCTTCTAGGATTGGTAGCCCGTCAATGTCTCTCGATATCGTTATTCTCGCCGCAGGCCAAGGTACCCGCATGCGCTCTGCGCTGCCCAAGGTGCTGCACCCGGTTGCTGGCGACTCCATGCTCGGCCACGTTATCCACAGCGCCCGGCAGCTACAGCCTCAAGGGATTCACGTGGTGATCGGTCACGGTGCAGAGCTGGTACGTGAGCGTTTGGCGGCTGATGACCTGAACTTCGTCCTCCAGGACAAACAGCTAGGCACTGGCCATGCCGTGGCCCAGGCGCTGCCTGCGTTGACTGCCGAGACCGTGCTGATTCTCTACGGTGATGTGCCACTGATTGAAGTCGACACCCTAAACCGGCTGTTGTCCAAAGTTACGCCTCAGCAACTTGGTTTACTGACGGTCACGCTGGAAGATCCAACCGGTTACGGGCGCATCGTGCGAGATGCCCAAGGGCAAGTTGCGGCTATCGTCGAGCACAAGGATGCCAGCGACGCACAGAAAGCAATCAAGGAAGGCAACACCGGAATTCTCGCGGTGCCTGGCACGCGTTTAGCTGAGTGGTTGGGCCGCTTGTCGAATAACAACGCCCAGGGTGAGTACTACCTCACAGATGTTATTGCCATGGCCGTTGCTGATGGCTTGGTCGTTGCCACCGAGCAACCGCTCGACCCGATGGAAGTACAGGGCGCCAATGACCGTCGCCAACTGTCGGAACTCGAGCGTCATTATCAGTTGCGTGAGGGCCGTCGCCTGATGGCTCAAGGGGTGACGCTGCGTGACCCGGCGCGTTTCGATGTGCGCGGTGAAGTGACCGTTGGTCGCGATGTACTCATCGATATCAACGTCATTCTTGAAGGCCGTGTAGTCATCGAAGACGACGTGGTGATTGGTCCGAACTGCGTAATCAAGAACACTACCCTGCGCAAAGGCGCTGTGGTTAAAGCCAACAGCCATCTTGAGGGCGCGATCATGGGCGAAGGTAGCGATGCCGGTCCTTTCGCCCGCCTGCGTCCTGGTAGCGTGCTGGAGGCCCGTGCCCATGTGGGTAACTTTGTCGAACTGAAGAACGCCCACCTCGGTGAAGGCGCCAAGGCCGGTCACCTGACCTACCTGGGCGATGCTGAAGTCGGCGCCCGCACCAACATTGGTGCCGGTACCATCACCTGCAACTACGATGGTGCGAACAAGTTCAAGACGGTCCTTGGTGAGGACGTGTTCATCGGCTCCAACAACTCCCTGGTTGCGCCTGTGGATATCCTTGATGGTGCCACCACGGCTGCCGGTTCGACCATCACCCAGAACGTCGAAACCGCACAACTGGCGGTTGGCCGCGCGCGGCAGCGCAACATCGATGGCTGGAAGCGACCAGAGAAGATCAAGAAGAGCTGAGTTATGCACAGCTGAACAAAAAGGCCGACTGAACTGTGTATAAGTCGGCCTTTTTCATTCTGTGGATAAATAAGCGGAACGCTTCAGGTTACTCACAGGTGAAAATTTCATCTCTCTGCTTGACGCTTTTCGTCCTTTAGGTTTTGATTGGCATCACTAACTTTCGAAACGAAACTTAAAGACGCCATGTCGAAACGTAACACCCCCCAGCGCCGACACAATATCCTCGCCTTGCTTAACGAGCAGGGGGAAGTGAGCGTTGATGCCCTGGCCAAGCGTTTCGAAACATCGGAAGTCACCATTCGCAAGGATCTGGCGGCCCTGGAAGCCAACGGCTTGCTTCTGCGCCGCTACGGTGGTGCGGTAACCATGCCGCAGGAGCTGATCGCCGATCAGAGTCAGCCCGTCTCCCTTTATAAACAAGCTATCGCCCGGGCCGCCGTCGAACGTATTCGTGAACACGCGCGCATTATTATCGACAGCGGCAGCACCACGGCAGCGATGATTCCCGAGCTCGGTCACCAGCCCGGCCTCGTGGTGATGACTAACTCGCTGAATGTCGCGCGCGCCTTGAGTGAGCTTGAACACGAACCGGTGTTGTTGATGACCGGCGGCACCTGGGATCCGCACTCCGAGTCCTTTCAGGGGCAGGTCGCCGAGCAGGTTCTGCGTTCTTACGATTTCGACCAGCTATTCATTGGTGCTGATGGCATCGACCTGGCGCGCGGCACCACCACTTTCAATGAGCTGCTCGGCCTGAGCCGGGTAATGGCTGAAGTGGCCCGTGAAGTGATCGTGATGGTGGAGTCGGACAAGGTTGGGCGCAAGATTCCCAATCTCGAACTGCCCTGGAGCAGCGTCAGTACCCTTATTACCGATGAGCGTCTTTGTGATGAGGCGCGTAAACAAATTGAAGCCCGCGGCGTCCATGTGATTTGTGCCGCACTCTCCAAGGAGCAAAACTAATGTGTGGAATCGTTGGCGCCGTCGCTGAACGTAACATCACCACCATCCTGATCGAAGGACTAAAGCGCCTGGAATATCGCGGCTATGACAGCGCGGGTCTGGCAGTTCTCACTCAGCAAGGGAATCTCGAACGCCGCCGCCGTATCGGTAAGGTCAGTGAGCTTGAAGCCGCTGTCGCTGCCGAACCGCTGGCCGGTACGTTGGGTATTGCCCACACCCGTTGGGCGACCCACGGCGCGCCTACCGAGAGCAATGCACACCCGCATTTTTCCGGTCACGAATTGGCTGTAGTGCATAACGGCATCATCGAGAATCACGAAGCGCTGCGTGAGCAGCTCAAGGGTATGGGCTACGTATTCAGCTCCGAAACCGACACTGAGGTCATCGTCCACCTGTTGCACCACACCCTGAAGGCCATTCCAGATCTGGCCGACGCCCTGAAAGCGATCGTCAAGCAACTGCACGGTGCCTACGGCCTGGCAGTGATCAGCGCGCATCAGCCTGATCGCCTGTTGGCTGCTCGCAGTGGCAGCCCGCTGGTTATTGGCTTGGGTCATGGTGAGAACTTCCTGGCTTCGGACCAACTGGCCCTGCGTCAGGTAACTGACCGTTTCATGTACCTGGAAGAAGGCGACATCGCCGAGATTCGCCGTGACCAGGTAACCATCTGGGATTTGTCTGGCAAACAGGTACAACGCGAGTCCGTGCAGTACCACGAGGGCGCCGAGGCTGCCGATAAGGGCACGTATCGCCACTTCATGCTCAAGGAAATCCATGAGCAACCGACTGTCGTCCAACGTACTCTGGAAGGGCGTCTGGGCAAGGACCATGTCATGGTTCAGGCTTTCGGTCCGCAGGCCGCAGAACTGTTCGCCAAAGTGCGGAACGTACAGATTGTTGCCTGTGGCACCAGCTACCACGCCGGCATGGTTGCGCGTTACTGGTTGGAAGAACTGGCCGGCATTCCTTGCCAGGTCGAAGTAGCCAGCGAGTTCCGCTACCGCAAAGTGGTGGTGCAGCCCGATACCCTGTTCGTTTCAATCTCCCAGTCGGGCGAAACCGCCGACACCCTGGCAGCGTTGCGCAACGCCAAGGAACTTGGCTTCCTCGGCAGCCTGGCTATCTGCAACGTCGGTATCAGCTCGCTGGTACGTGAGTCGGACCTGACGCTGCTGACCCAGGCCGGTCCGGAAATTGGCGTAGCATCGACCAAAGCCTTTACCACCCAATTGGTATCGCTGATGCTGCTGACCTTGTCCTTGGGTCAGGTTCGTGGAACCTTGGCTGCTGGTGTCGAGGCCGAACTGGTCGAAGAACTGCGCCGCTTGCCAACTCGCCTGGGTGAAGCCCTGGCCATGGATGCCATCGTCGAGAAAACCGCCGAGCTGTTTGCCGACAAGCACCACACTTTGTTTCTTGGCCGTGGCGCGCAGTTCCCGGTCGCGATGGAGGGAGCGCTCAAGCTCAAGGAAATCTCCTATATCCACGCTGAAGCCTACCCAGCCGGTGAGCTAAAGCATGGTCCGCTGGCGTTGGTGGACAACGACATGCCCGTGGTCACGGTGGCACCGAACAATGAACTGCTGGAAAAGCTCAAGTCCAACCTGCAGGAAGTCCGCGCCCGTGGCGGTCAACTGATCGTCTTCGCTGATGAGGCCGCCGGAATGAGCAATGGTGAAGGTACCCACGTAATTGCCGTACCGCACATCATCGATGCCTTGGCGCCGATTCTGTACACCATTCCCCTGCAACTGCTGTCGTATTACGTGGCCGTGCTCAAAGGCACCGACGTCGACCAGCCGCGTAACCTAGCGAAATCTGTGACGGTTGAGTAACGAGTGCGGCTATTTTAGAAATATGGTTTCCGACAATAAAAGCGGTACCGCGACAATAAAAGCTGTCATGCGCGACTGCGGCCTCCCATAGGGGCCGCGGTCGCGTGGGTCGGCGCGATACAGTTACGTTATCCAAGCAGTCTCAGCATGCTCTCCATACCGCGTTTGCAAATTCAGCCTGAAGAGTCAATTCGCTCGTATCTGGAACGTTCTTTGTTCCTCTGCTGGGACTCTCATGCTGTCGACGACATCCGTAAATTTCAAAATAAGGTTCGATTCTTCAAATCTGACCTGAAAGAAATTTCGGTCTTTCTCGGGTGGGATGGAAGCTACGGTTTCGATCGGCTGATTTCCCTTCATACTTCCCTCGCTGTGAATTACGTTGTTGACCTCTATTGTCCTCTAGAAGTGCCAGATACGCGCAAATCCAACATTGTGCAGTTCGCCAGGCAGGAGAGAGACGAACGCGTCACTGCACTGGCGATCGACTCCTCCATGACTGAGCAGGAGCGTAAAGCGATAAAGCATATCGAATCAGCAAGCCGGAGCCCCCACGCCAAACCCCCGCGGCGTAAGCCTTTACCCAAGTCAATCAGCAGTATTTTCTCGGCCGCGCTCACGGCTGATCCCCTCAACTTGGCGCTGTGCGCAGTGATTACTCTTTCGGTGGCTGTGGTCGCCGCTGTATGGAAGCGGAGCTGAATTTATGAGCACCCAGGACAAAGGCGACTTTGCTCGACTGCCCATCAAGTGGATTCAAGGGGGTAGCGTTGCTGCGTTCGATAGCCGTGTGGATGGAGGAGCACGCTGCTTGCTGGAGCAGAACACGAGTCTTGGGGCATTGAGGCTTTACGTCAGCTTGTGCATGATCGCGAACTACTACACAGGACAGGTCACAACGACGTACCCGAAGCTGATCGCGCTGTCTGGCTTGTCGAGACCGATCGTCGCTCGATCTCTCAAGCGCCTGGTGGAAGTGGGCCTGCTCGAAAAATACGGCAAGCCGTTACGCGAAGGGACCGTGTTGCAAATGGCAGGGTGGGAGGAGAACTTCCACGGGAAGCTGCCTAAGTCGAGGCTCTACGATGGAAGCAGGACGCAGCTGCTCGTCCTGCATCAGTTCGAATTCAGCGCATTGAGCCTCTACGCGCTGAAGGTTTTTTTGGTGATCTGCGCGTTCAGAAATAAGGACAATTTCAATATCGCGACCATCAACTACTCGACTATCTCAAGGCTGGCAGGTGTACCCATGTACCAAATCCCTGGCTCCTTGAACCGCCTGTACCACCTGGAGTTGATTTCCTACAAGCAGGCCGACTATTACGAGCTTGGCAACACGGAGCAGGATCGGACCAACCGATACCTGGTTCGCGGTCTTGGCGATAAGTGGCCGGCCTTCAATCCGTTGAATCAGGCGGGTAAAGGAGGCAAGGCCAGCAAAGCAAAAGTCGCGGCCGCCAACGAATTTGTCGCTAACAAGCAATGAGATGAGGAGTCGCCCGGCGCCATTACCAAGCGAGCCCCGGTTGTATATTACTCGTGGAATGTCACGCTTTCCGACACAGGGATACGCCCTACAACCATGTCGTTGGCTGCAGCATCTCGATCCGCGTATCCGAACGAGATGCCGAAGAGCATCTTCATTTCTGGATCAATGCCCAGGAACTCGCGCACGGTGTCGGCGTACATGCCCAGAAGGGTCTGCGGGATGCCGGCCAAGCCGTTTGCAGTAAGCGAAAGCAGGAAGGTCTGACCGTACATACCGATGTCGCTGGCCACTCGCACGCTGTCCCCAAGTGCCGGCATGAACAGCAGTGCCACGTGAGGGGCGCCAAAGAAATCCAGATTCTGCCGCATAGCTCGGGCTCGACCCGCTTTGTCGTCTCGGGTGACCTGGATCGCGTCATATCGAGCCTTCGCGCTTGACTGGGCGCGCTCTGCGTACATGTCGGGGTACTCGGACATGTCGAAGTAGTAGTCAGGCGTGAAATTCCCGGCGTCATCGGCATCCATCAGCGCGGCCGCCAATTCATTCCGTTTCTGCCCCGAGACAATGTGGACTTGCCACGGTTGGGTGTTGCAGTTGGACGGCGCTTGTTGAGCTTCCTGCAGTACGGTCTGCAGCAGGTCGGCCGGCACTGGGGTGGACAGAAACTCCCGCATCGAGCGGCGGTGACGAACGACATGGCTAAAGCTTTGGTTCATCGCATTCATCGTGATGACTCCGGTGGAAAAATGGGTGCTTAGCCTATTTCTATACTGTTCTGTGATAAATGGACCGCGAGCGACATCTTTCAGTACTGATGGTTGTTAATCCGCGCGATGACCACCGAATGCCTCTACAGCTTCGTCGAGGAACCGCCGCAGTTTGATACTCCGCTGTCGATCAGCTGGATAGATGAGGTTCATGGCTTTGGACGGCGCCTCAAAGCCTGGCAACACCTGTATCAGGCGGCCATTGGCCAGGCTATCCGCGACCAGGTCTTCAGCGGCCAACAAGATTCCCATACCGTTCAGCGCAGCGTTCAGTTGGGCTGTGGCATCGTTCACCTTCAGCCGGCCATTAATTGGTACCCGGTATTCCTCGCCATTCTTGGTGAATGTCCAGGCGTCGTAGGCCACCCGATCCCAGAATACGTAGCTCAGGCACTGATGCTCGCGCAGATCAAACGGATGCTCAGGTACCCCGTTTGCTTCGAGATAGGCAGCCGAGGCACAGGCGACCATCTGGTACCGTCGTAAGGGGCGCACGACCAGGCTACTGCTCTCTCCAATACCGGGATCACCGATCCGAAAGACAGCTTCAAACCCTTCTTCGATGATGTGCACGACACGGTCTCCCAGGTTGAGGTCGACCTCTACTTTCGGGTACCGGGTCATGAAATCGCTCACGAAGCGCACCAAGCTCAAGGAGCCGAATTGGTGAGGGGCGCTAATGCGCAACTGGCCAGAAGGCTCATCGTGCAGCTCTGTGGCCAACGCGTCGGTGGCATCGATTGCGGCCAGCAGTACCGTGCAGCGCTCGTGATACAAACGACCAAATTCGGTGAGGCTCTGCCGGCGAGTGGTGCGATGAATCAGGCGAATGTTGAGGCGCTCTTCGAGCGCCTGGACATGCCTGGCGACCATCTGTGCCGACATCCCCAACTGAGCTGAGGCGGCTGCGAACGAGCCGCTGTTTGCGACCGCGACGAAGACTTCCATGGAACGAAGCCGATCTAGCATGCTTAGTTTCCTGCGGCGGATGGATGGTGCTGATTATCGCATGACCGCAGCGCTGCAGCGGGGGGCTGAGGTGGTCAGGAAAAATGCGGCAGGACGTGCTCGGCCAGTTCGTGAATCGTCTCTTCGGCAGGCCTGCGCGATACACGAAGGTTGAGCACCACATGGGCAACGCCCAGAGCCTCGTGCTGTTTCCAGAATTCGATCAGGGCTTTCCGGCCTGTGTGAATGCCACGACTGATACGTAGCGGCGCATCAGGATCAGGATCGAGCTCGAAGTACAGGCCATAGCCGTACGGGCGGTAGCGACCTTCGCCACAGGCCTCCTGCCAAGCTTCGATCAGGTCCGGCAGCCGCGCAAAATTGGGCTGATGCCATATCCAGCCGTCGGTGTTGCTGGCCAGCCACTGCAGATCCTGACCGCAGCGCCCGATCGCGAGGGTTGGCAGTGCAGGGGCTACGGGTTTTGGTACAAGGTCGAGCTCGCCGATCAGCGTGCCCTAGAACTCTGAGCGGTGCGCTGGGAAGCGCTGCTGAGTCACGGCCTTGATGACTCCAACTGCGTCCCTGAATCGCGCTGCGCGGTTCTCGAATTCCATGCCGAATGCTGGGTACTCGGTTGGCCTGTCACCCGTAGAGAGGCCCAGGATGAAGCGCCCCGCACTCAACTGGTCGATTGAGGTGGCCTGTTTAGCAACGGCCAGTGGATCACGTAGGGGCAGGACGATACCGGCCGTACCAATTGCGATTCGCTTGGTGGCAGCGGCGAGCCAGGAAGCGTACACCATGGGATCGTAGATCTGGCCGACGTCGCCAAACACAGGATCTCTAAACGGTACGTCGCGCAGCCACAAGGCAGGGAAACCCAGCTTGTCGGCCAGCATTGGCAAGGCCCTTGCCTCGTTGGAGCAGAAACTCGGCGTTCGTTTGATGCACCGCACCACGCGTTCGATCTCGCTCACCCCAGAAGGCGAAGAGTTTCTGACGTATGCACGCTCCATAATCGAGCTCGCCGACACAGCGCTTGGTGCAATTTCACATTCAGGGAGCGGTGTGGCCGGTACGCTGAAAGTCACCTGCCCACATGTTTTCGGACGTGTTGTGCTTATGCCGATTCTCAAGGCCCTGCTGAGATCAAATCCCGCACTGAACGTTGAGTTGCTTATGACCGACTCAGTGATGGACATCGTGGAAGAAGGTGTCGATCTGGCGATTCGTCTGGCCCACCCTAAGGACTCAGGCCTAGTGGCCAAGCAGCTGTCTGCTAACCCCCGAATACTCTGCGCGGCACCCGACTACATAAAAGAATTTGGCCGGCCAAACGTACTGGCAGATCTGCAGCAACATGACTGTTTGACTCTCACACAAGCCAAGCATTGGCCCTTCCATGTGGGCGATAGCGTGCAACGACTCAAGGTCGATGGGCGCTTGGTCTGCTGCAGCGCAGATGGTGTACGTACAGCCTGCCTGCAGGGGCTCGGCATTGCCTTAATGACCAAATGGGATTTTGCCGAAGAAATCGCTTCTGGCGAAATTACAGTGATCGAGTTGGAGGATGCAGTCCCCCAAAGCCTTCCCATCTGGGCGCTGTGGCCCTCATCCAAGTATCAGCCGCAGCGGGTACGCGCCCTAATCGAAGCTTTGCAGGAACGGCTCAGCCAGCAGTGACTACCTGCATCCGAGCATGGGAGGATTGACATAGTTGCCTGAGGCAATAATATATCTGCCAAAAGCAACTATATAGGCATTTTCATGACTACAACCCTCCAGGAGCGTGCTGACATCGTCCGCCGTTTCAACCGTTTCTACACACGGCAGATTGGCGCGCTGCAAGAGCACCTTCTTCAAGCCGAATTCTCCTTGACCGAGGCACGCATCCTCTTTGAATTAGGCGCTAGTGCTGGCCTGAAGAGTTCAGATCTCTGCCATTTGCTCGGCCTGGACGCCGGCTACCTCAGCCGAGTCATCGGTGGGTTCGAGAAAAAAGGGCTGATCAGCAAATCTCGGTCGGCAATCGACGCCCGAGCCTCTCAAATCCAGCTCACCGAGCCAGGTCGTCAGGTGCTGGCTTCGCTGGAACAAGCCGCTCGTGACGAAGTCGTGTTGATGTTGCAAGGCCTGTCTGAGCCGCAGCAAGAGCAATTGATCCATGCCATGAAGAAGATACAGACCCAACTGGGCGGCGGTGATCGTTCCTACATACTGCGTGATCCACAAGCAGGCGACATGGGCATCGTTGTTCAGCAACAAGCTCAACTCTATGCCCGCGAATACGGTTGGAATATGGAGTTCGAAGCGCTAGTGGCGGAGATCGTCGCCAACTACCTTCGTGGGTTCGACCCGTCCTGTGAGCGATGCTGGATCGCGGAAAAAGATGGCGCGGTCATCGGTTCGGTCTTTGTCGTCAAACATGACCAGACGACCGCCAAGCTGCGGATGCTCTACGTTGACGCGAGCGCCAGGGGCATGGGAATCGGCAATCGGTTACTGGAAGAGAGTATTCGGTTTGCGCGGCTCGCGGGCTACAAGAACATGATCCTCTGGACAACCAGCGTGCTTGTCGATGCCCGAAAGCTCTATCAGAAAGCAGGTTTCCAATTGCTCGAAGAAGAACAGGTACACAGCTTCGGAAAAGACCTCGTCAGCCAGACTTGGGCTCGCGAACTGTAAGTGTCGGGAGCACTGGTCGCGAGGGATCAAAGTCAGTGCTGAACGGCTGCAATGGGTCGATAGCGGCTTTTGTGGAGGTTGTTGTCTACGGAGCCGGTTTAGTCATTCTGAAACTCCAGTGTCATCTCTATGAGGCCGGCCACCGCCATGCATCAGATCTTGATTGACACGCGTGCCGCCTTGGATAACCTTGCAATTGAGGGCTGCAACTGCGCATTTGTCGGGCCTGGGCACCAGCTTGAGCCTCCCCGCAATTTTGGCAGCAGAGGAGGCTGGTTCCTCTGAAGTAGTGACGGCGGGCATTGCCGGTCGGATTCTGAACCCAAGGTCGCCAGACTGGGAGCTAAAGGATCGCTGCGACTACTCCTCATCCTTTCCGAAAAGGCACTCGTCGGTCGTGAAGGGTCGCCTGGTCTGAATCTTCGGACGTTTGTGGTTTTCAACTGACAGCTTGAGTGCGATGAGCCCGCGGGACCGTGAGAAAGGGGGTTCACTCGACCTTCAGGGCTTGTTTGGCGCGTCGACCCGCCTTATCGGCTGGCACCTCTGTGAAGCCAGCCTTGATGAGGTCCTCTCGTACTTCGCCTAAGCAACTGTCTGGAACGGCTAGCCAGAAAAGATTTTTCGCTCTCGTAAGAGCCACATAGCCGATGCGGCCGTCCTCCGTTTCTGTGCCGCCCAGCATTGCGCAAATGTTGGCCTTGGTCGCGACATAGAGCACGGCTCCTATGGACTCGCCTTTTACCTGGTGAACAGTTTCAACCCTCAAGCCATGTGGTTCCTGCTCACCGGCCTTGGCGCCAGTGAGCGGGATGTCTTTCAAGCGCTTTTTGGCCATCATGTGACCGAAGGTAGCAATCGTTTTCAGCGCGAACTGTTGGTCAATTTTTGCGAGTAGTGCGCGCAGATTGCCCAGGAGCTTCGGATGCCACTCTGCGCTGGCTTGCAGCGACGAGGAGGGAAGCCCCGTCTCGGCATCTCGGACAAATGCCCACAATAATCGCCTGAGCCTCAGCAGCCGCTCTTCGTGAGGCGAACCCTGTAGCGCAGAGCTGAGGCCATGCGGAGCATCGTTGAAAAGGCTAACCACCGCGCTGCACACCAGGCGGAAAGCATCTCTTAACCGACCCTGTTGGTCACGGGCAAGTGAAGCCTCCGCGAACAGCTTCACCGTACCTTGTCCTGGAGCCGCTGGCTTCCCTGAAAGCTTTGCGGCTCGATCAGTTCCTCTGCTTAAAACGACTGAGTCTGAAGCCTCAATGCCCAACTCACTGAAGCGAGCCTTGAACGCCGTGATGAGTTGGGGAATTCGGGTGCCCTTGTACCCAATAAAAAAAGCTCCGCCTTGGTCAGCTTCCCTGTCTGGCTCATCGTTGCGGCCGCAAAGCCGGTTGGCAATATCTATGATGGGGGGGAGGGAACGGTAGTTGCGGGTAAGCTTGTAATCTTGCACTCCCGGGCGGTCGGCGTAGGTTTTCAAAAACATACCATCGGCGCCGGCGAAAGCGAAGATGCCTTGGTTAACGTCACCGATCAATGAAACCTGGGCGCCCGCATTGATCAGCTGCTCAAGGATTGCCTGATGCATAGACCCCAGATCCTGCGATTCATCTACCAGAATCTGGGGGTAGCGAGTGACGAGCGCTCGCAGAATTGCAGGTTGTTGAATCAATGTACGAAAGACCCAATAGCGCCCCAACTCATGGGTATACGCGCCAGTACGCCCTAGCTTCTCTACGAGCGCTCTGGCCTTCCCGCGGTCAAGCTTTTCGACGCCAGCATGAGTTTCGATGAAAAAAACGGCTTTTCCAGCCTCTACGCCAACTTGCAGATCTTTTAGCGGGATAGGGCGCTCCTTCTCCTGCTCATTCCTCCAGTACTGGAAATTGTTTAAGAAAGGTTCTGATCCCGACACGAGATAGGCGGCTTGCGAGGCGCCCATGGAGCGGAAGGCATGGGGGCGTAGAACATGCTGGGTGAAGAATCCATCCAATGTGTCCACTTCTACGCGCTTACGATTAGCGTCTTCTGGTAGACCTGAAGCGAGCTGCGCGTAACCTTTGTTGAAGGTGTTCACAGCGACATTGGAAAACGACAGCAGCAAGACCCGCCCGCGGTGATCTGCCAGCTTTTCCCGAATCGCGATGAGTCTGCGGATTGCCGTGGCAGTTTTTCCGCTACCGGCGCAAGCGGTAACGGCCATGGCCTGTAATGGCGCGTGGATCACAGCCTTTTGCTCATCTGACAATTTCATAGCTTGCCCGCTCCTTGGCAAACGTGCTTGATCGCCTGCTCAAGGTACGCAGGAACTTTGCACCCAGGCGTCAGGGCGATCTGCTCGGCGAGCGCTTGACCGAAACGGCCTTTCTGAACGTTGCTACGGCTGTCCTTGCGCTCAAACATGCCGCAGAACAGCGCCTTTGCTTTCGCAGTGTTGTCTGGTGCAGCGTCTACGATTTTACGCAGCGCCTTGGAGATATTCGGATGAAACTCAGCCAATGCCTTCAGCATTGCGTCTCGATTTTCCTCATGCAGAGCAAGGTCATACTCAAGGGTCTTAACGCCGTGGTGCACTCTTACATACTGGTCTTCTGACGCCTTCATCTTCAAAGTGTTGCTCGACACCTGAATGGCTTCGCCTAGCCCAGGATAGACAGCCTTGCGCTTGACCTTTTTCTTCTTCCCCTGGCCATCACCGGCCTCCAAGTCGGCAGGCTCTTCGATTTCTTCTTCGTTCTGTGCGTCGGCCTCTTCAAGATACGCCGCCTCAGCGAGGAGCTCCTCCGCGACCTCCGCGTCAGTCAGTTCTGCTCCCGCTAATTCAGGTATCTCTTCCTCTTCAAACGGGTCGGCATCTGTGACCACAGACACAGGTATACGCAGTCCTTTCTCACCGAACAACGGGAGGAACGAGTCGAAGTTAAGTCCCTCGACGCTGATGAGGCTGATGCCGTAATCCTTCAAATCGAAACCCAGCCGTTTCGCGAGAGCGTCCACCAGCATGAGCTCGGCGGCGCCTTCGACGAAAATGACGCGACGGGCGAAAAACAGCTCTGCCCGGGTCACGTCCAAGTAGCGTTCGAGCTTCTCTCGCTTACCCTTTCCGAACTGGACATCGCGAGAGAAGAAAGTCTCTACACCTGCATCGTTCTCGACCAAGCACACCAGGGACTGGAGCTTTGAGTTGCTGGCGAAGTTTGGTGAGTGGCTGGTGACGAACAATTGCACAGGCTTTTCACCTTCATTCGTAGGAATGCCTGCCAGGTAGCTCAACAGCACGCGCTGCAGTTGGGGGTGTAGATGCGCTTCCGGCTCCTCGACAATCAAGCTTCGGTAAGCAGCCTCTGGGTTTCTGGCCAGTTCGCTCAGCACCACGGCCATGAAAATAAGATTGTTGAACCCAAGGCCGTTCTGCTCAATCTCCATGGACTGCGCGGTCATGGAAAGTCGAGCTGAAAGACGCTGGAAATCTGTTGCACTGAGTCCCACTGCAAGCACCTGCGCCAACTGCTCACCCATCATGGCGCCGTGGCGCGCAGAGATCGCGGCATGGGTATTTTTGATCGACTCATTCTGCTGCAACTGGTCATCCAGGTCTTTCAGCGCGGCGTTGATTGCCTCTCGGCCTTGGTCATCAGTCAGTAAGTGGAGCAAGCGAGCCAGCTGGCTGTTGCGGCTGGGGCGAAGACCCTGTGCGGCATCCCTCAGAGGCTGAAGATAGACCCCACGCAGGTTTTCCATCATGTCCGAAGTAAGAGCAATGTCCTGGTGATCTCCGCACCATCGTTTAACCCTGAAGCGACCAGATTGATCGGCATCGGTGTAGCGGACGTGGATGTGCGCTTCCATAGCGTTGTCAGCTGAGGGTTTCAGGGCCGCGATAAAGTCAGCCTCGTCATCAAGGCTCAGTTCTCTGAAAACAAAATGAAAGCTGATGTCGCCACCTGGTTCGCCTTCAAGAGGCCGGTGGCGATCGGCGATATCAAGACGTGGGTACGGCTCTTCGTGCCCGGCCAGAAGCGTCCGCAGCGCGTCGACAACGGCGCTTTTTCCCACGTTATTGGGCCCGACCAGAACGTTCAGCCCGGGCTGAAATTTCAGTGTTGTGTCACGCAGCTTGCGGAAGTTTTTTATGGTGAGTTCAGCGAGGTACATGAAAATCTCCATCCTTGATTTGTGGATGGAATCTCATTCGGAGTGCGGTGTGCAATAGGGAGCTGGTCAAGCACTCGCCGCAAAAACTCGGAGCGTTTGAGGGCCTCAAGCTTTAGATAGAAAGCAGACTGCCGAAGAGTCGAGAAAAGGCATAAAAATCAGTAATTTACGGTCATTTACAGGCTTTTTTGTCTGGATGCTTGGCTCGATACCTAGAAGTCGCGGGCTGTGACAGGTTGGCGAGAATGTCAGAACGGTCCACAGCCTGCGTTCCGTAAGACACTGAAAATACGGTCTTTATTGAGGAAAACTAAATATTCATCTGCAATAAATAACGACTGCGGTAGCTCCCCCCAGGGGAAGCTCCCGCAGTCGTGTTCGCCTCGACGCTGGCATCTGCCAAGGCCTCATGTTTTGCCTGTGGGCCGGCTATCTTTGTCTGCATGGCGTTGATCTGAGTAACGCAGCGTAAGCTTGGTTGAGTAGTGCCGCAGGTACGCTATTCAATCCACTCGTCTTCGGTCTTGATCTTGGATGGCAAATAGCCATCATTGTGTGCTCAAGATGTTCCCCCCCACGGCCGATACCGTGCAAACGCCCCGCAAAGACGAGTGAATTCACGCCCCATGAACAGAAGTCTTCGTTTCAGTCACAAAATTTTGATTGCCGCGTCATTGATCGTAATGGTCGCTTTCGCCCTTTTCACGTTGTACAACGACTACCTGCAGCGCAATGCCACCCGCACCAGCTTGGAAAACTACCTGGCTGAAATGGGCGAATCGACCTCCACCAACATCCGTAACCTGCTGGAAGGGCGGATCAGTCTGGTGGAAAACCTGGCGCAGAACATTGCCCAAGACCCCGCAGATGCTGAAACCTTGATGGGGCAGAAAGCCCTGATTTCGAGCTTCCTCACCGTGTACCTGGGGAAGGTCGACGGTGGCTTTAGCGTTCGGCCGGATTCGACGATGCCTGATGGTTACGATCCGCGTACGCGGCCTTGGTACCAGGATGGGATGGCTGCCAGTGGTGCCGTGCTCACTGAACCTTACATTGACCTGACCACCAACAAGATGGTCATTGGTATCTTGAGCAAAGTGTCCAGTAGCGTTGGTGTGGTTGGTGGCGACCTGTCGTTGGACGGCCTGGTGCAAATCATCAACTCGCTGAAATTTGGCGGCATGGGCTATGCCTTCCTGGTTAACGACCAAGGCAAGATTCTGGTCCACCCGGATCAATCACTGGTGATGAAGTCGTTAGCGGATCTGTACCCAGGACGCACACCTGAATTGTCCACCGAGCTGACAGAGGTTCAGGTAGACGGCCAGGACCGTCTGCTGACCTTTACGCCGATCAAAGGCCTGCCGTCGGCCAACTGGTACATTGGCTTGTCTATCGATAAGGACAAGGCCTACGCAATGCTCAGCGAGTTTCGCACGTCGGCTATCATTGCCACGGTGATTGCGCTGGCCATCATTATCGGTCTGCTGGGCTTGCTGATTCGAGTGTTGCTGCAACCGCTGCTGACCATGACCCGTGCCATGGAAGACATCGCCGAAGGTGAAGGGGATCTGACCAAGCGCCTGGCCATTCACAGCCAGGACGAGTTCGGTGACCTGGGTAAGGCGTTCAACCGTTTTGTCGAACGTATTCACACCTCGATCCGTGAAGTCTCCTCAGCTACCGAACAAGTCAATGAAGTAGCGCTGCGCGTGGTCAGTGCCTCGAACTCTTCGATGGTCAATTCTGACGAGCAATCCAATCGCACCAACAGCGTGGCGGCCGCGATCAATGAGCTTGGCGCCGCGGCGCAGGAAATTGCCCACAACGCCGCCCAGGCTTCGCAGCAAGCGAGTTCGGCACGTCACCTGGCAGAAGAAGGTCAGCAGGTGGTCGATCGCAGCATCGCCGCCATGAACCGTCTCTCGGACCTGATCTGCACCTCGAGCTCGCATATCGAGACGCTCAACAACAAGACGGTGAACATCGGCCAGATTCTTGAAGTGATCACCAGCATCTCCCAGCAAACCAACCTGTTGGCGCTCAACGCCGCGATCGAAGCTGCTCGGGCGGGTGAGGCCGGTCGCGGCTTTGCTGTGGTAGCAGACGAAGTGCGCAACCTCGCGCATCGCACCCAGGAGTCTGCACAACAGGTGCAGAACATGATCGAGGAGCTGCAAGTCGGCGCCCGCGAGTCGGTTGACACCATGGGCCAGAGCCAGCGCCACAGCCAGGACAGCGTCGAAATCGCCAATCAGGCGGGCGAGCGACTTGGCAGCGTGACTGTGCGCATCGGCGAGATCGATGGCATGAACCAGTCGGTGGCAACCGCCACCGAAGAACAAACCGCCGTGGTTGAGTCGATCAACATGGACATCAACGAAATCAACATGCTGAACCAGGAAGGCGTGGAGAACCTGCAGTCGACCCTGCGCGCGTGCGCTGACCTTGAGCAACAGGCCACTCGCTTGAAACATCTGGTTGGCAGTTTCCGTATCTAAACGCTTCTGCGCTAAATGCCCACGCCTTTTACTTGCATTAACAGGCGTGGGTCATGCGGTTCTTTCAGTTGCAACTGCTGGCAAGCATGAGCCTGACTTTCCCCAGCAGTTCTGTTACCTGAAACGGTTTGACCAGCATGTCCATATGGCGACCCAGGAACGTCTGCCGATTGAGTGCCGGTTCGGCGTAACCGGTCATGAACAAGATCGGCAAATCCTGGTTCCAGCCCCTGGCAATGTCCGCAAGCTCTCGTCCGCTCATGCGCGGAAGTCCAACGTCGGTCAGCAAGAGATTGATCGAGGGGTCATTCTGCAGTCGTTCCAGTGCGGACTCGATGTCGCTTGCCTGGGTGCAGCGGTAGCCCGCATCCTCCAACGCTTCGGCGACAAACATGCGCACTGAGGCCATGTCTTCAACGACAAGAATGTGCTCGCCTGCACCTTGGTGGTCGAATTCCACGGGTGCGCTTCTGGGGTCCGATGAGTCGCTGGTCGCGGGCAGTAGAATCGTTACTTCGGTGCCGCGCCTGGCCACACTGCGGATCTGCGCGTTTCCTCCAGATTGACGGGCGAAGCCATAGATCGTCGAAAGTCCGAGCCCAGTGCCATGGCCAAGCGGCTTGGTGGTGAAGAATGGATCGAACACCTTGTCGATCACCGAGTGCTCGATACCGGTACCGTCATCACGAACCGAAACGGCGATATAGGAACCGTCCGCCAGGTCTGGATCACCGTGGGAATAGGCGGCGTAGGTGCTGACCCATATATTGCCACCTCCCGGCAAAGCGTCGCGGGCATTGATCACCAGATTGAGCATGGCGCTTTCCAGCTGGATGGGGTCAACCAGCGCGATGGCGGCTTTGGTGCTCAACTCCAGCTTGAGGGCAATGCGTTCACCGATGGTGCGGGTCAGCAGATCCTCAAGCGAGCGGATGTGCTCGTTGATATCCACAGGGCGAGTGTCGAGCGGCTGCTGGCGCGAGAACGCCAGCAGGCGGTGGGTGAGAGAGGCTGCGCTCATGGCCGAGTTCAGCGCTGCCTCGATGTAGAACTGGACCTTGTCGGTACTGGCAGCGGCGATTCGCTTCTGAAGCAACTCCAGGCTCGTGATGATCCCGGTGAGTAGGTTGTTGAAGTCGTGGGCGATGCCCCCGGTCAATTTGCCCAGCGCATCCATTTTTTGCACTTGTAGCAGTTGGGCCTCGGTACGTGCTCGTTCGGCCACTTCCTTGGCGAGTTGCGTGGTCGCATCGTCAAGTCGTGCCAAGTGGGAGCGTTCGCGGTGACGATGCTCGGTGACATCCTCGACAAAAACCAGGCTCAGCGCTGGGGTACGGTAAGGTGAAATCTGCCACTCGGTTTCTCGCATTTCACCCTGTACTTGCATGCTAAGGGTACCCTTCCAGCGTTCTCCCTCGGCCACGCGCAAGCGCAGCTCTTCAATGATCGCCACCTGATCTTCGGCAAAGCACTCACACAGCGTAGTGGGTTCGCGATTATCCTGAATCAACTGGGCGAAGGCATGGTTGCATTCATGCACCTTCAGCTCGGCGTCCAGTACCGCTATGGGCGCCGACACGTTGAAGAAAATTTCGCGAAAGCGCGCCTCGCTTTCACGCAGGGCGTTTTCTGTATCCCGCACACGCAGAAGCGTACGCAGAGTTGCCAGGAGAACATCGGGGTCTACCGGATGCACCAGGTAAGCATCCGCGCCAGCGTTCAGGCCGGTGATGATGTCACCTGTCTGGATCGAGGCTGCAGACACGTGAATGATTGGGAGCAGGGCGGTAGCAGGATCGGAACGTAACCTACGAACGATGTCGAATCCACTCATATCCGGCAGATTGACATCGAGAATCAGCGCGTCAATCTTCTCGCTGGCGATGAGTGCCAGTCCCTCGTTGCCAGTACCGGCTTCGAGCACTTTATAGTCGTGAGGCTCCAGACGTCGACGCAAGGCGTAGCGGGTAGCGATGTTGTCATCGACGATCAATAAGTGGATTTCACGCTTCATCGGCAGGCTCCAGCGCGATGGCTAGCGGGATGATCACGAAAAAGGTCGATCCGTTACCCGGTGTGCTCTGCACCCCGACTTCGCCACCCAATAACCCGGCGAAGCGTTTGCACAAGGATAATCCTAGCCCAGTGCCGCGAAAGCGCTTCTGCAGCGGTGAATCGACTTGGGAAAAGTCTTCGAACAAGGCGCCGTGAAGCTCTGGTGCGATGCCGATGCCTGAGTCGGTCACGGCAAATCGCACGCGTTCGTTGTCCAACAGTTGCGCTGAAACGCGGACTTCCCCTTGTGTGGTGAATTTCAGTGCATTGGAGATGAAGTTGCGGAGGATCTGCGCAAGTTTCTTGTCATCGGTAAACAAGCGCGGCAGCCCCACCGGCTCCTCGAAAATCAGGTCGACCGCGGAGGTATCGACTATCGGACGGAACATGCCACGCAGCGCGGTAAACAAATCGAGCATGTCGAACCAGGCCGGAAAAATAGTGATGCGTCCAGCTTCTATTTTTGCCAGATCAAGCAAGTCGTCGACCATATCGCTCAGTTCGCGGGCGGAAGTACTGATAAACCCCATCTGCTTGTGTTGCTCGGGACTCAAGGGCCCGTCCAGTTCGTCGGTAAGCAGGCTGGCGATACTCAGTATCGAACCCAGGGGGGTGCGAAACTCATGGCTCATGTACGACAAGAAGCGGCTTTTCAGATCTGATGCCTGACGCAACTGTTCGGCTTGAGTGTCGAGTTCGGCATAAAGCGCCAGTACACCCTGGTTGGTTTCATCCAGCTCCAAACGCAGGGCATCGGCTTCTTGCTGCAGTTGCGCGATTCGTGCCGCTTGGTCGTCGAGTGGTTTTTCAGGTAACTCAGGCATGGGCTGCCTCCAGAGCGATGACCAGCACTGTGACGTCATCTCGCCCGCGACAGAAGTCACGGTGGAGGATGGCGGCAATCACGGCGGGATGTCGGTATATCAGGCCTGGGTAATCCTGCAGTTTCCAGCGCGACTGCAGGCCATCGCTGTGCATGATCAGCAGTTGCCCGTTCACCTCGGCGTACTCGAACGGTTGTGCCCGTCGATACTGGCCGCCAACGATCCCAGGGTGTGAGGCCAGTCCACGGGACTTGTCCACAGTGACCAGGCTGGCGCCGATATTGCCGATTCCGACAAACGTCAGCGCCCCATTGTCAGGGGCGAACTGCGCGATGGCTACCGCGCCTCCACGCGTTGCGGTCATGGCGCGATGGATATGTTCCAGCGCCTGCGCGGGAGGGATGAAAGGCGCTTGGGCAAAGGAATGCTCTCCGGCCCGGGCTGCGCGTTCAGCGTCCACACCATGACCCAGGCCGTCGATGACCAGAGCGCTGATGTGCGCCCCGTCGAACGCCAAGTGCCAAACGTCACCGCATGCAGGGTCATTGTGCAGCGAGTGCTGGCTGATACCGAAGCGTTGATCCGCTGCTTTGTCTTGACGCGAGTAAAGTCGCGCCAACAGCACCGCACCCCGTGAGTCGGCGTAGCTGTCGAACACTTCGGTCTGACGTGAGATAGCACCGAGTCCGATACCTTGGGTGCCTCCGGTGGAGTAGCCATCGGTAAGGCAAGCCTGCAGATCAAAACCTTGCGCGCGGTCTATCGCGAGCATTTCGATGCCAGCGCCATTCGTACGCGGCAACATTCGCAGATGTAGTTCACCTCGGGTGGCATGCTTGAGAATGTTACTGGCGAGTTCGGTTGCCACCAGCGCCGCGCGTCCGCTATCGGTATCGTCAAAGCCGCATTGATGAGCCAGTTGCTGTACGGTGCGCCGGGCGTGCCCCACCTGACTGCTGTCTTCGACCATGAGTACCTGGGTCGTGGTTCCGGCGATGTTCATGTCCATCGCGTGATCGTCACGCGAGTGCCCTGACCGGGTGCGGTTTCAAGTTCAAACTCATCCACCAGACGTTTTGCGCCTGTCAGACCCAGACCGAGGCCGGCTCCCGACGTCCAGCCGTCGGTCATCGCCAGTGCGACATTAGCGATACCTGGCCCTTGATCACGAAAGCTCAGGCGCAGGCCTACACGGCTGCCATCTTCGAGGATCTGCCACTCCATATCTCCGCCACCGCCATACACCACGGTGTTACGCGCCAATTCGCTCACGGCAGTGACCAGCTTGGTCAGGTCGATCAGGCGCATGCCACATTCGGTGGCCAGCTTGCGCGCGGTCTGACGCGCCAGCACTACGTCCTGTTCGAGATGGATGGGTTGAGTACCACTATCGCGCGGGGTCATTGTTGATATACCCGGCCCTGAAGCAGCTGCATTCCGCGTTCGACGTTCAATGCAGTACTGACGCCAGGCAAGGTCAGGCCAAGTTCGACCAGCGTGATGGCAACCGCTGGTTGCATACCGACCAGTACGGTTTCGGCATCCATGATTTTCGAGAGACCGGAAATGGTGCCGATCATTCGCCCGATAAAGGAGTCGACCATGCCCAGCGCCGAAATATCGATCAATACGCCGTGAGCCGAGGTCTTGCTGATACGTTCAGACAAGTCGTCCTGCAAGGTGAGGGCAAGTTGGTCATGCATGTCGACCTGGATGGTCACCAACAGAAAATCGCCCATCTGGAGAATCGGTATGCGCTCCATGGCTCAAACCGTCTTGCCGAGGGTGATATCCAGGCGAGTCAGCGCCAGTTTCAAGGCATCGGCCAGGTTGGCCTTGGTCACCACACCTTGCAGGTCGAGTCCCAGGTGCACAATGGTTTGGGCAATTTGCGGGCGCACGCCACTGATGATGCAGTCTGCACCCATCAAGCGGATCGCAGTCACGGTTTTCAGCAGATGCTGGGCCACCAGGGTGTCGACAGTCGGGACGCCAGTGATGTCGATGATGGCGATCTCGGAACCAGTATCGACGATGCGTTGCAGCAGGGATTCCATCACCATCTGGGTACGCTGCGAGTCGAGGGTACCGATCATTGGCAGGGCCAGGACGCCATCCCAGAGTTTGACCACTGGGGTCGAGAGTTCCAGCAGTTCTTCCTGCTGGCGCTTGATGACCTCCTCCCGGGACTTCTGGAAGGTGCCGATGGTATGCATACCCAGATCATCGAGTAAGCGGGATATTTCCCAAAGCTGTTCAGCCAGCAGCGCCGGACTGTCCTGATACTGATTCTGCAGGAGCGCGAACAAGGGGCCTTTGAGTGCAAAGATGAAGTGTGCAGTTTGCTGCGAGTCATGGCCCAGCAGAGCGCGGCTGCGGGACAGCTTTTCCAGAAACAGGCGAATTTCATCCCATCCCTTGGCGGCGATCATCTTCTCATCGTTGTCCGCCAGGCCGTTTATGACCAGTTGCAAAAACTCCGAGGTCTGTTGCTGCAAGTCCTGATCTTTCAGATTACGTGTGGCGCCACTGGCTTCCAGGCCGCTTTTCCATTGCGCAAGCAATTGAGCCTGGTTGTTCCTCATCGCATCGAGTGTGCTCTGCAGTGCTGCCATGTGCCTGTTGCTCCGTACAAATGGGGCGAGTCGGGAAAGATGAGTCGCGCGAAGTGAGTGACATTGGAACGACGCAATAGTTGTACGGCCCACGCAAATTAGTGACGCTCGTCGGCCAATTCCTAGGGACTAGAGTAGTTCGCAATTGAGAAAGCACTCACTGCATGCGTTTGCGTGGTATCGGCCGTACCAGAAACTTTTCTCAGGCAACGCCCACAACAGGCGTTGTGGGCGCTATTTCAGGCAGGTATCAAGGTTTTGCTTGCTCGCCGTCCTCGTCCTTGCGATGTGCCCAGTGATAAAGAGCCGGTAGTACCAGCAAGGTCAGTGCGGTGGATGACAGGATGCCGCCAATGACCACGGTCGCCAGCGGGCGTTGAACTTCAGCGCCGGTGCCGGTGGCCAATGCCATCGGGATGAAGCCAAGCGAGGCGACCAGCGCGGTCATCAATACCGGCCGCAGTCGAGTCAGCGCACCCTCATCAACTGCGACGCGCAGGGTGCGACCTTCTTCGCGTAGGTTGCGGATGAAGGAAATCATCACCAGACCATTAAGCACCGCCACCCCCGAAAGGGCGATAAAACCAACTCCGGCAGAGATCGACAGGGGGATGTCGCGCAGCCACAGTGCGAGTACGCCGCCGGTCAATGCGAAGGGGATGCCGGTGAACACCAGCATGCCGTCCTTGAGGTTGTTGAACATCAGGAACAACAAGGTCATGACCAGCAGCAGGGCGACGGGTACGACGATCTGCAGGCGTTTGGCTGCAGATTGCAGCTGTTCGAACTGACCGCCCCACGTGGTCCAGTAACCAGCAGGAATCTCGACGCTGGAAGCGAGGGTTTCGCTGGCTTGCTCGACGAACGAGCCCAGGTCGCGACCGCGAACGTTCGCGCTGACCACCACGACACGTTTGCCGTTTTCCCGACTGATTTGGTTGGGTCCCAGTTGCAGGTCGAGATTGGCTACCTGGGACAGCGGGATGAAGCCGATCTGACCTGCACCTTGAGCGGCATTCGCCGGCACCGGTATCAGCAGGCTCGACAGGCCATTGACGTCGGTGCGCAGCGTTTCTGAAAGTCGCACGACCATGTCGAAGCGCCGGTCGCCCTCATACAGCGTGCCAGTCTGGCGCCCACCTACGGCGATGGCCACAGCATCTTGTACGGCACCAATGTTCAGGCCATAGCGAGCCGCTTTCTCTCGGTCGATGTTGATGGTCAGGACGGGCAAGCCCGTGGTCTGCTCCACCTTCACCTCGGAGGCGCCCTCGACGCTTTGTAGTGTGGAGGCAATTTTCGCGGCGGTACGGTTGAGCACATCCATGTCATCACCGAAGATTTTCACCGCCACGTCACTTCGCACACCGGAAATCAGTTCGTTGAAGCGCAACTGAATGGGTTGTGACATTTCATAGTTGCTGCCTGGCACGCTGGCGGCGGCTTTTTGCACTTCGGCAATCAGTTCATCGCGCGACTTCTTCGGATCTGCCCACTGATCCTTAGGCTTGAGCATGACGTAGGCATCGGAAATGTTGGGTGGCATCGGGTCGGATGCAATTTCTGCGGTGCCGGTACGGGCGAACACACGTTCAACCTCCGGGACTTGCTCGATCACCGCTTTTTCCAAGCGCTGTTGCATATCGACCGATTGCGTCAGGCTGGTTCCAGGCACACGTAGCGCCTGCAAGGCAAAGTCGCCCTCGCTGAGACTGGGTATGAACTCGCTGCCCATGCGACTTGCCATTACACCGGTAAGCAGTACCACGCCAACGGCTGCCGAAAACGCCAGATTGCGGTGGCCGAGAACCCAACGCAGGATCGGCGCATAGCGCAGACGAGCGTGGCGCATTACCAGGCCTTCCTCTTCCTTGACCTTGCCAGTCACGAACATGGCAATCGCTGCCGGCACGAAGGTGACGGAAAGAATCATCGCGCCAAGCAGAGCGATCACCACAGTGAAAGCCATCGGGTGGAACATCTTGCCTTCGACACCGGTGAGGGCAAAGATCGGCAGGTACACCACCATAATGATCAACTGACCGAAGATTAACGGTCGTCGAGCTTCGCCGGCAGCGGCGAACACTTCATGGAAGCGCTCTGCCTTGGTCAGCAGGCGTCCATGTTTATGCTGGGCATGGGCGAGGCGGCGGACCGCGTTTTCAACGATTACCACCGCACCGTCAACGATGATGCCGAAGTCCAATGCGCCAAGGCTCATCAGGTTGGCGCTGACTTTGTTGGTATACATGCCCGTGAACGTAAACAGCATCGACAGTGGAATCACCATGGCGGTAATCAGTGCTGCACGGATGTTGCCAAGGAACAGGAAGAGGATGGCGATGACCAGAATCGCCCCTTCGATGAGGTTCTTTTTAACTGTCGCAATCGCTTTTTCTACCAGGTTGGTGCGGTCATAAACGGTAATGGCGACCACGCCTTTGGGCAGCGTGCGGTTGATCTCGGCAAGTCTGGCCGCTACCGCCTGGGACACTGTCCGGCTATTCTCGCCAATCAGCATGAACACCGTACCCAGTACTACTTCACGACCGTTTTCGGTTGCGGCACCGGAGCGCAACTCTTTGCCGATACCGACCTCTGCAACGCTGCTGACTCGAATAGGCGTGCCATCCACACGTGAAATGACGATGTTGGCAATGTCGTCAATGCTGCCGACCTGGCCTGGCGCGCGAATCAGCAATTGCTCGCCGCTACGCTCCACATAGCCGGCGCCGATGTTGGCATTGTTGCTTTCCAGTGCCGCAACCAGATCGTTGAGGGTCAGTTTATAGGCGGCCAGACGCTTGGGATCCGGTGCAATCAGATACTGCTTGACATAACCGCCGATGGTGTTGATCTCGGCCACACCCGGCACGTTGCGCAACTGCGGCTTGATGATCCAATCCTGGATGACGCGCAGGTCCGTGGGTGTGTAGGGCGAGCCATCTTCCTTGACCGCGCCTTCCTCGGTTTCGACGGTCCAGAGGAAAATTTCACCCAAGCCAGTGGACACCGGGCCCATCAAGGCTTCGACACCTTCGGGCAATTGCTCCTTCGCCACTTGCAAGCGTTCGTTGACCAATTGGCGCGCAAAGAAAATGTCGGTGCCATCTTCGAAGATGACTGTTACCTGGGACAATCCGGAGCGCGACAAGGAGCGGGTTTGTTTGAGCCCAGGCAGGCCGGCCATTGCCGTTTCAACGGGAAAAGTAATGCGCTGCTCGGTTTCCAGCGGTGTGTAGCCAGGCGCTGCGGCGTTGATCTGCACCTGGACGTTGGTGATATCCGGCACTGCGTCGATAGGCAGCTTTTGATAGCTGTAGATGCCGATGCCCGCCATTAGCAGCACCGCAATCATTACGACGATGCGCTGCTCGATGGCAAACCTGATGAGACGTTCAAACATGTGTAGTCACCTCTTCCATTCGCATCAGTGGCTGTGCTCGGCGGACGCTTTGCCAAGCTCGGACTTGAGTGTGAAGCTGCCACTTGCTGCTACTTGGGCACCGGGCGCGAGGCCCTCGATGATTTCCACAAAGCCGTCATCACGACGACCCAGTTTCACTGGCAAGGTGTCGAAACCTTCTGATGTACGGGCAAACACAGAAGGTTTTTCCTCCACGGTTTGCACTGCAGATTCCGGAACGGCGACCGCTGCGCGCGTGGTCTGCACCGTGACGGCAATGTTCACGAACAAGCCCGGGCGCCAGGCTCCGTTTGGATTGGTCAACGTCACACGCACGGTGGCAGCGCGATTCTGTTCGCCGAGCAAACTGCCGACGTAGCCAATCCTGCCATCGACCTGAGCATTCATATCGGGTGAAGAGACCCTGACTTCGCGTCCAGTCACGACCTTGCTCAGCTCGCCAGGAGGAACGGCAAAGGTGGCCCAGACCTGGCTCAGGTCGGACAGAATGAAGGCGTTGGTGGCTTCGCTGACCACTTCACCAATAGCCAGGTGCTTTTCAACGACAACAGCGTCGAAGGGCGCGCGTAGCTCGTAGCGGTTGCCACCTGCAGAACTGACTGAGGCGCCGATGGCCGCCACTTTCTGTCGCGCATTGGCCAGGGAAATTTCCGCTTCCTGCATCGCTTGGCGTGCTTGCAGGTAGTCTTGCTCGGCGGAGATCTTGTCCTGCCAAAGTTGTTTCTCGCGCTCGAAGGTCAGGCGTGCCAGTTCCATTCGACGCTGTGCAGCTTGCTGTTCACTGCGCAGATCGGAAATCTGCTGGCTGGCAATCACTGCAAGCAGTTGACCTTTCTTGACCGACTCACCCAAATTGGCATGAACGCTTTCTACTACCCCTGGAACCCGCGGAACGATGTGTGCGGTGAGGTCTTCATTGAAGCGAATTTCGCCAGGAAAGCTGGCAATCATACCCAGCTCCCTGGGCGCGGCAACGACCAGTTCGATCCCGGCAGTCTTGATCTGCTCGACACTGAGCGTCAGCTTGCCTTCCTCGTCATGCCCAGCTTCTCGATGAGCATCTTCATCGCCATGCTGGTCTGCGCTTGGCAAGGCTTTTGGGTCATGATCATGACCATCTTCCTCGCCGTGTTCGGCACTGCCGGGGGCCTGCTGCTTGGCGTTGGAATCCCAGGCTAGGCTGCCAAACCCCAGGGCTGCCACCACGGCAACGGCAAGGGCGATCTTGCGTTTCGTATCCATTGTTACTCCTGCTGATCGTAGGCATGGATGCGGTCAGGCGCGCATGCCGAAGAAAATGTCTGGTCTGCTCAACGACTGCCGGCAAGCGCCCCGAGGTCGCCAAAAACCCTTTCCACCTGAGCACGAGCGTTGGTTGCAGCTTCCAGGGAGCCGAGGTACTGGCTGCGAGCGGTGATCAACGTGCGCTGGGCATCCAGTACTTCGATAAAACCGAATTTGCCCATCTCAAAGCCTCGTGTTGCGGTGTCGACTGCTTGCTGGGCCGAGGGCAGGATGCTCTTGTCGTAGGACTCAACCTCCTGCATGGCGGTGGTCCATTGGTTAAGCGCTGTCTGGGTTTCGCTGCGCAGCCTCAACTCCACAGCGTTTCGTTGGTCGCGGGCCTGATCGGCGCGTCGCGCAGCAGAAAGAATGTTGCCTTGGTTACGATCGAACAGCGGTAGGGGCATCGACAGTCCGACAACGTTGACCTGCTCGCGAACGGAGCGGTCATATTGGCTACCCACGCTCACCGTCAAATTTGGGATGCGCTGGGCCTTTTCCGAACCCAGCGAGGCGTCGCTTTGGTCGATCTGTGCAAGTGCTTGGCGCATCTCGGCGGTTTGCTCAAGCGTGCTCAACAACGTTGCCGAGCGTGGTGGCATACCCGGGGACAAGGAGGGAGCGTCGAGCCGGTCGAATGCGGTAACGGCACTGCCGGTCACTTGGGCCAACTGTTGATAGGCATTGGCTTTATCCGTTTGCGCACGGCGCAGTTGCAGTTTGGCTTCCGCCAGTTGCACCTGGGCCCGAGTCGCCTCTACCGGTGACGATTTTCCAGCCCGGACGCGACCGTCGACAATGCGCAATCCACGTTCTGTAAGCGCTAGCGACTGATTGGCCAACTCGACACCGGCTTGCGCACGCAGGGCGGCGTAGAACGCTTGCACGACGTCTGCTCGCAGGCTGTTCACACTGCGTTCCAATGCCATCTGAGCGATGCTCTGGCCAACCGTCGCCACTTCGATTCGGGCAGACCGCTTGCCGCCCAGTTCCAGCGGTTGGGCGAGGGTGACGGTAGTGGTACTGGTGTCACGATCGGTGTCCTCGACTTCGTATGAAAGCTCGGGGTTGGGGATAAGTCCTGCTTGCTGGCGAGCGCCCTGGGCGATGCCTATTTCCTGACGCGCTGCCGCCAGATCGGGATTTGCCTCCATGGCAGTGGTCAGTGCCTCGGACAGGCTGATGCTCTGCTGAGCGAATGCTGCAGGCGTGATTGCCCCAACTACGAGGGTGCAGAGCGCGGCGCACTTCCAGGAAACAGGGATCTTGAACAAGGCATTTCGGCTGTACCAGGGCACTAGTAGGGTCCTCGAGCGCAAACTTTCGAGAGCTTGGCGAGAACGCCGGGGACAACAGCCAAGCCCAACGGAATAGGTGCCGGAACTCTAATAAGCGCTAGCTATCACAGGCGTGGCTGGAAAATTACAATTCTGTAATCAATGGCAGCGCGTGCAAGTGACAGAATTGTAATGCTCTTATCACTCTCCCGTTATCTATCGGCTGTCACTTTTGTTCAGGCGCCGTGCGTGGCGTGCGGCCGGATAGAACAAGTCAATACTGGGCCGAAAGTATAATAAAAGCTGCCGTATCAAAGGAGCATTGAATGAGCCGAACACTCTCGCTTTATCTCGCCGCGATGTCTGCTTTATCTGCAAGTTACGTTGTTTCAGCGCAAGCCGAAGAGCAAGCGGAAGGGTTCATTGAAGGCAGTAGCCTCACGGTGCTGAACCGAAACTTTTATTACAATCGTGATAACCGCGATGGCGCTGGCGCAACTTACAACAGCGGCAAGGGCGACACGAATGGCTATTCCGAAACATGGGCGCACGCGATCATCACGCACTTCAACTCCGGTTTTACCCAAGGCACAGTTGGCTTCGGTGTGGATGCCTTTGCAATGATCGGCTTGAAGCTCGATACGGGTGATGGCAGGAATGGTGGGCGCAGTTCGTTCGACGTTTTGCCCGTCGATCACGATGGTGAGGCGCGTGACGAGTACACCAAGATCGGTGGCGCAGCCAAAGTCCGCTTGCTCGACACCGTGGTCAAAGTAGGTGACGTTTTCCCTGCCAACCCGGTTGTAGCGGCGGGGGACTCACGCCTGCTGCCCGAAAGCTTTCGTGGTGTAACGGCTGAAAATACCAGTATTGAAGGCCTTACCCTACAGGGCGGGCGTTTGCACTCGATGAGCCAGCCCGTTTCCAGTGACATGCGCGAAAATTTTGCGACGTTCTACGCAGGCGCAGTCAATTCGCCTTGGATTGCTTATGGCGGTGGAGACTATGAAATCAACGATAGGGTTACCGTCAGCCTGTTCAGCAGTCGCCTGAAGGATGTCTGGAATCAATATTATGCAGGCACCAGCCTTACCTATCCATTGAGCGATGACCTGGCACTGATCGGTGGCTTTAACTATTACAAAGCTGTTGATGAGGGCAAACAACTGCTAGGCGAGTTCAACAACAGCATCTGGAGTGGAAAGATTGGTGTTAGTTATGGCGGCCATACCCTGGCACTGTCACATCAGCAGAACAACGGTGATGACGACTTCGACTACCTGCGCCAGTCCGATTCTATATTCTTGGATAACTCGATTCAGTACAGCGACTTCAACTCGCCAAAAGAGCGCTCGTGGATGCTTCGCTATGACTTGAACATGGCCGCCTACGGGATTCCCGGTCTGTCATTCATGACCCGTTACGCCAAGGGCACCGATGCTGACTATTCGAACGCTAACCAGTTCTATATGCGCACTGACGATAACGGCAATCCGCTGACTGACCAAAAACGCTGGGAGCGCGACATCGAAGCTAAATACGTCGTTCAGACAGGCCCGGCGAAGGATCTTTCATTTAGAGTACGCCAAGCCAATACGCGCGCCACAGCCTTCGAGTCCGATCTGGATGAAGTGCGGCTAATTGTCGAGTATCCACTGTCGATACTGTAAGTCCCGGTAAATAGGTTTCCTCAGGGTGCCGATTTACTTCAGCTGTCCAATAGTGGCAGCTCAATGTATTCACCCATTGCTCCTTTGGTAAACGGTGAATTTTTGGCGCCCTTAATGGCGCCTTTTTTTGCCGATCCAAACAGCGATGTATTTTATCCTTTCGATATAAAATTGATCATACCCTTATAGGTTAGCGACGGACGTGAAAAGCGCTGACAGATGTTGTGAGTTTTTTACAAAACTGTTTGGAAACCAATATGAAAAAGTAGTATTGAATTGCTATCAAGCTTCGTTCAATTGGATCCGATAAACCGTTAATCGAGCACCTTTGAAAGATCAACAGGAAAGTTGGTTGAAAACTGGCCTGGATCAATAGTTTTGCAGCGCGCTTGGCATAGGGTGAAAAGACCACTTAACTTTTCACGGATGAAAAGCGCAATGAAAACACTGGATCGAACACTCGACATTCAGCCCCTGCCGGGGGCAAACATCACTATTTATCTCAACGGCCAAGCGGTCGAAGTTGCTTTTGGCGAGACAGTGCTCACCGTTCTTAACGCCGTGGGCCTGCGTCAGGTTGCGCGTAACGACCATGCTCAGACGACAGGGGCCTTTTGTGGCATGGGTGTGTGTCACTGCTGCCTGGTTTCAATCAATGGCCGGCCCAAACGCCGTGCCTGTCAGACAGTCGTGCAGCCGGGTATGCGAGTAGAGACCCTGAGCAACCGCTTCAACGAAGAGGAAGCCCCATGAGCATACGACCTGTAATTGTCGGTGGTGGCTCGGCGGGTATGGCCGCTGCCATTGAGTTGGCCCGCCACGGGGTTGCCAGCACAGTGTTCGATGAAGCATCGCGGCCGGGCGGGGTGGTGTATCGCGGTCCGCTTCGTGACGGTGTCGATCCGGGCTATCTCGGGTCTCGCTATAGCAAGGCTCTGGCGGCCTTGCACAAAGAGTTCGCAAGCTGCGTCGAGCGTATTGATTTGCACTTGAACAACCGAATTGTAGGGGGGGATACGCAGCGTTTGATGGTCCTCGATGACCAGGAGCGCCTTAAGGAAGTGGACTACTCGCATTTGCTGCTGTCGGTCGGTTGCCATGAGCGCAATGTACCGTTTCCTGGCTGGACCCTGCCCGGTGTCCAGCTTTTAGGTGGGTTGCAGCTGCAGATCAAGAGCGGGGTGGTCAAACCATCAGGTGTAACGTTGATTGCCGGGACTGGGCCATTGCTTCCGCTGGTGGCCTGTCAATTACATGCGGCGGGGGCAAAAGTTGCCGGGGTATATGAAGCCTGTGCCTTCGGCAAGATCGCCAAGGAAAGCCTGGCATTGCTGAACAAGCCGCAACTTTTCCTCAACGGCTTAAGCATGCTTGGCTATATGAAGCTCAACGGCATTCCGCTGTATTACGGCTGGGGCGTGGTCGAGGCAAAAGGCGAGGGCGAACTTGCTGAAGTCATTTTGGCGCCTTATGACAAAAACTGGCAGCCCGACCATTGCCGCGCTCAGCGCGAGCATGTGCAAACCCTTGCGGTTGGCTACGGTTTCATCCCGCGTACGCAGTTGAGTCAGCAGTTAGGGCTGGAGCATTGCTTCCATGACGATGGCTACCTGCATGCGCGTAGCAACGGATGGCAGCAAAGCAGCCAGCCGCACATTCATCTGGCGGGTGACATGGCTGGCATTCGTGGCGGCGAGGCGGCCATGCTCACCGGGCGCATTGCCGCGGTGTCGATATTGCTCCAGCGCGGCGTACTCAATGCCGAGCAAGCCATTGAGCTGCGCGAGCAGTATCTCGGCCAGTTGGCAGCAATCAAACGCTTTCGCGCTGGTGTCGAGCGCTACACCGAGCGGGGAGCGCGGCAACTTGATCTGCCGCAGGCCGATACGGTGATCTGTCGCTGCGAACATGTGCACCGCAGTGACATCGACCTGGCCTTGGAGCAGGGGGTGCAAGACATGGCCGGATTGAAAATGCGCACCCGGGTGAGCATGGGCGATTGCCAGGGTCGCATGTGCGTTGGTTATTGCAGTGATCGCTTGCGCGAAGCGACCGGTCGCGCCGATGTGGGCTGGCTGCGCCCGCGATTTCCCATAGACCCGATTCCGTTCTCGGCATTTCAGAAATCTGGCGCAAAGGTGTGAACATGAACAGAATCTATGACGTGGTGATCGCTGGCGGTGGTGTCATTGGTGCTTCCTGCGCGTATCAATTGTCCAAACGCAAAAACCTCAGAATCGCTCTGATCGATGCCAAGCGCCCTGGCAATGCTACACGCGCTTCAGCTGGCGGGCTGTGGGCCATAGGTGAGTCGGTTGGGCTCGGCTGCGGGGTTATTTTCTTTCGCATGATGTCAACGCAGCGCAAGCGCGAGGCTCAAGGGGCTGCCGTTGTGGTGGATGCCAACACCCCGCACATCTTGCCGCAGTCGTTCTTCGACTTTGCCTTACAGTCGAATGCACTTTATCCACAGCTGCATCGTGAGCTGATCGATCGTCACGGTATGGACTTCAAGTTTGAGCGCACGGGCCTCAAGTATGTGATCTACGACGATGAAGACCAGCTATACGCCGAGCACATCGTTGCGCAGATTCCGCACCTGACTGAGCAGGTGCGCTGGCTCGATCAAAACACGTTACGCCAGGCGGAGCCAGCTGTCAGTCATCAGGCACGTGGGGCCCTGGAGTTTCTTTGCGATCATCAGGTCAGTCCGTTCCGCTTGGCCGACGCCTATATGGAATCGGCACGACAGAATGGCGTAGACCTGTTCCACAACACCAATGTCACGGGTGTGTTGCATCAGGGATCGCGGATCAGTGCCGTACAAACCGCCGAAGAAGGTACGTTTCACTGCCAGACCCTGATCAATGCCGCTGGCGCCTGGGCGGCCGATCTCAGCGAACAGGCCTGCGGTCTGCGCATTCCAGTCAGTCCGGTGAAAGGCCAGATTATCCTTACTGAGCGCCTGCCCAAACTGTTGCACGGCTGCCTCACCACCAGTGACTGCTACATGGCTCAGAAGGATAACGGCGAAATTCTGATTGGCAGCACGACTGAAGATAAAGGCTTCGACGTGAGTAACACCTTGCCGGAAATCAGTGGCCTGGTGCAGGGCGCGATTCGCTGTATTCCTGAACTGGCGCAGATCAACCTGAAGCGAACCTGGGCGGGATTGCGCCCAGGTTCGCCGGACGAACTACCGATACTGGGTCCGGTTCCGGAGGTTTCCGGTTATTTGAATGCCTGTGGACACTTTCGCACTGGCATTCTCACGTCGGCCATTACCGGGGTGATGATCGATAAGGTTCTGCATGGAGAAACCTCGCCTGTGGATATCACCCCATTCCTGGCTGAACGCTTCTTTAAATCGCCTGTGGATAACAGTCCTTCGTTGGGATAACTACCGGATGACCGGCTTAAGGGCCGGTCATTTGTGCGATCAGTTCCAGGCAGTGCCTGACCTGCGCAGAGTTATCCCCAACCCGTCGGCTAAGGATAATGGGAGAAACCGCCGCGGTCTCACTCAAGGGGGCGAATACGATATCGTCGCGTTGCTGGCGTTGTACCGAGCCTGGTACCAATGTTATCCCCAGGCCCGCTGCCACCAGCCCCAGCGCGGTCTGCAATTCGTTGGTCCACTGGATAACCTGCACGCTCAGGCCCTGGCTGGAAAACAACCCCATGATGTGGTCTGCATAACTCGGACGGGGCGTTGCGGGATAAAGGACAAACGGTTCAAAGGCCAGGCGAACAAGGTCAATGGGTTGGCCTATCAGCGGATGGCCGCAGGGCAGCGCGACAACCAGTGGGTCTTCGCGCAGCACTTGCTGCTCGATAGCGGGGTCGTTGATGTGGATGCGTCCGAAGCCGACGTCGATACGTCCAGCTTTCAGGGATTCGACCTGCTGCAAGGTAATCATCTCCTGCAAGCCCAGCTCCAGAGCGTCATTGCGTCGTAACTGCCGAATAAGATCGGGCAGTAGGTCGTAGAGCGTCGACGGTGCAAATCCGATTCGTAGCCATTGGCGTTCGCTATTGGCGATACGCCGGGTCCCTTCACCTATCTGCTCAAGTTGCTCGAGCAGCATCGCGCTTTGTTCATAGAAATAGCGCCCAGCCTCCGTCAGACGCAGGGGCCGGCTGCGCTCCAGCAACTCGACGCCGAGGGATTCTTCCAACTGGCGAATTTGTCGGCTAAGCGGCGGCTGCGCAATGTGCAACTGCTCGGCTGCGCGAGTGAAGTTCAAGGTTTGTGCGAGCACACGGAAGTAACGTAGATGGCGCAGCTCCATGATACCTCCTGGGTATTGTATGTACTCAACAGATATTGGACTGCCTGTCGGTGCTGGCGCAAGCTCATCCTCTGTGGATAACCAGACCCTGTGGATATCGTCCAGAACAAGAAGAGGGCAGCCCATGAGCAGCCACCTGTTGAGCGAGCGCAGCAGTGTATTCCAGCGCGCCGACCCGTATGCCGTGTCCGAGTACGTCAACCAGCATGTGGGTGGCCACCGCCTGCGCTTGCCGCGAACCGGCGATCTGCAGGCGAGTATCAACCATCGCAAGTTCGCCAGCCTCGATCTGTGCCGTCTGAGCTATGGCGGTAAAGCGCGGATTACTTCACCGGCGCTGGGTACCCTGTATCACCTGCAGATTCTGCTTAAAGGGCATTGCCAGTCCAGTTGTCGCGGCAATGAGCATCACTATGTGCCCGGGGAACTGATGCTGATCAACCCAGACGATCCGGTGGATCTGACTTACTCGGCCGACTGCGAAAAATTCATACTCAAATTGCCGGTCGGTCTGCTCGAGCAGGCTTGTGTAGACCAGCGCTGGCAGGTGCCCGAAGGAGGCATTCGCTTTACCAGCGCTCGTCATGTGACGGGGGAGCTGGAAGGGTTTATCGGCCTACTTGGGCTGATTTGCGAAGAGGCGGAGTCTTCCCAGTCATTGGCTCAAGTGCAGGAGCACTACGGGCGTATTGTCGCCAGCAAATTGCTCAGCTTGCTGGGCAACAACGTCCAGCGTAGCGAGCCCGCGCAGCACGCCCATTCATTCGAGCAACTGGCAGCCTATATCGATGCGCACCTGCACACCGACATCAACATTGCACAGCTGATGAACGTTGCACGAGTGAGCGAGCGTACCCTGTATTCACTGTTCGAACGCCATGCGGGGTTATCACCTAGAGGGTACATTCGCCAGCGCAAACTCGAGCGCATACACGGGGCACTTCAAGACCCGACCAGCACCGTGCGCAACGTCACCGAAATTGCCTTGGACTATGGCTTTCTGCATCTGGGGCGTTTCGCCGAAAGCTACCGCCAGCGCTTTGGTGAGCTGCCCTCAGTCACGTTCAAACGTCATCGCTGACCCCTGATCGGTCATTGCGCAAAGTGGATATCGATTCGCAGTAAACGGCTATTGGCCCTTTTGTCCTGCTCCTAACCTGAGGCTGCGAAGGCTGCTTGGCAGATTCGCCCAAGGGTTTCGATAACAACAACAAAAGAGACACGCCTCATGCGAACGATCGATATCAATAGCCTGATCGATCAGGCGAAGTTCAATGTCTTCCACTGGCGTGTACTGTTCTGGTGCGCGCTGATCATAATCTTCGACGGTTACGACCTGGTCATTTATGGCGTGGTGTTGCCGGCGTTGATGCAGGAGTGGGGCATGACCCCGCTTCAGGCAGGCGCCCTGGGCAGCTACGCCTTGTTTGGCATGATGTTCGGCGCACTGATATTTGGCCCATTGTCCGATCGCATTGGTCGTAAAAAGGCCATCATGATCTGTGTGATTCTGTTCAGCGGCTTCACCGTGCTCAACGGCTTTGCCCGCAATCCAACAGAGTTTGGTGTCTGTCGCTTCCTCGCCGGTTTGGGCATTGGTGGCGTGATGCCCAACGTGGTTGCGCTGATGAACGAATACGCGCCAAAGCGTAGGCGCAGCACGCTGGTCGCCATCATGTTCAGTGGCTATTCGGTGGGCGGCATGCTCTCGGCCGGCCTAGGCATTGTGTTGTTGCCGGCGTTCGGTTGGCAGTCGGTGTTTTATGTGGCAATCATTCCACTGCTGCTGTTGCCATTGATTCTGCGTTTCTTGCCTGAGTCGCTGGGCTTTCTGGTTCGCCAGGGCCGTACCGAGCAGGCCAGCCAGTTATTGCAACGGGTTGAACCGAGTTACCAGCCCCAGAGCGGTGATCGTCTGGAGGTTGTCACCGGCACGCAAGCGGGTGGCTCAGTTCCACAATTGTTTCGCGAAGGCCGAGCGCTGAATACCTTGATGCTCTGGGTCGCATTTTTCTGCTGCCTGTTGATGGTCTACGCCCTCAATTCCTGGTTGCCAAAACTGATGAGCAACGCAGGTTACGGCCTTGGCTCAAGCCTGGCGTTCCTGTTGGTGCTCAACTTCGGGGCAATCTTTGGTGCCGTTGGCGGTGGCTGGATTGGTGACCGATTCAAGCTCGATCGGGTGTTGGTGGTGTTCTTTGCCATCGCGGCATTGTCGATCAGTCTGCTCGGCTTCAAGAGTCCAACCCCGGTGCTGTACCTGTTGATCGCTGTCGCCGGAGCGACAACCATCGGTACCCAGATCCTCGCGTATGCCTGTGTTGCCCAGTTCTATCCAATGGGTATTCGCTCCACCGGCTTGGGTTGGGCCTCGGGTATTGGTCGTAGCGGAGCCATTGTCGGCCCGTTGCTGGGCGGGCTGTTGCTGGGGATTCAGCTGCCGCTGGCGCTGAATTTCATGGCCTTTGCCATACCCGGAGCGGTAGCTGCAGTGGCGATGATGGTGTTTGCCAGTCGTGGCACCGCCAAGAGTGGCGCAGCGTTGCAATCGGCGACCTAGCTGATTGCCTACACGCACGCTGGGCCGCAGCGCTGACTGTGTTGGCGGCTGCGGGCCGGCGCTGGAAACGCCGCAGTTCTTGAATCACAAACAACAATAAGAAAGAGCACGCCAATCATGAACAACCTCCGTGGAATCGGGTTGCTGTCTTCATTCGCCCTGAGTTTTACCGCCCAAGCCGCTGAACCTGACTTCTTCAAGGACGCTACCGCTACCTTACAAGCCCGTAATTACTACTTCAGCCGCGACTTTTCCGACATCGTTGGTGCAAACAAACAGTCCAAGGCTGAGGAGTGGGGGCAAGGATTCATCTTCAACTTCAAGTCCGGCTACACCCCCGGCACCCTTGGCGTGGGCGTCGATGCCATTGGCTTGCTCGGGCTCAAGCTCGATAGCAGCCCGGATCGCACAGGTACCGGTCTTCTGCCGGTTCAGGACGATGGCCGGGCTGCTGATGAATACAGTCGGGTGGGCGGAACTCTGAAGGTGCGCTATTCGAAAACCGAGCTGAAAGTGGGTGAACTGCAGACCAATCTGCCGATCCTGCAGTACAACGATTCGCGCCTGCTGCCGCCTACCTACCAAGGCGCCAGCATCACTTCCGCTGAGATCAGTGGACTGACGCTGCAAGCGGGTCATTTAAGTTCGACCAGCCTGCGTAATGAATCAGGCGACGAGAAAATGATCGCTATGCTAGGTCATCTGCCTCAGCGCCAGGCCGACAGCGATGCCTTTAACTTCGCGGGTGGCGACTACAGCTTCAACGCCAATCGCAGCACCTTGAGCCTTTGGTATAGCCGCCTGGAGGACATCTATCAGCAGGGCTTTGTCGGTCTCAAACACAACCATCCCGTGGGTGACTGGGTGCTGGGTGCCAACCTGGGCTATTTCAGCGCCAAGGAGCAAGGGGAAAGCCGCATCGGAGATATCGATAACCAGGCGTTCTACTCATTGCTGTCTGCCAAGCGCGGCGGTCATACCTTCAGCGTCGGCTACCAGGGGATTTTTGGTGACAACGCTTTTCCGCGAGTGTTTCCTAACATTTCACCATTGGGCAACGAGGTTCCCACTTACGAATTCTCATATGCAGACGAACGCTCCTGGCAGGTGCGGTATGACTACGATTTCGTAGCCATGGGCGTACCGGGCCTGACGGCCACTGTGCGTTACCTCAAGGGCAACAACGTCGATACCGGATTGGGCTTCGAGGGCAAGGAGCACGAGCGTGACCTGGACCTGGGATACGCGGTGCAGAGCGGGTTGTTGAAGGGCTTGGGAATCAGGGTGCGTAATGCAGTGGCGCGCTCCAATTACCGTTCGGATATTGACGAGAACCGGGTGATCCTTTCGTACACCTGGACACTGTTGTAGGGTTTTCGTGGGGAAAGCCCGCTCCTTCTGAGTAGAAAAGAGGGGCGGGCTTTGCGATGCGTTTGGAAACACACCGTCCATCCCTCGGTTGGTCGTGGGCCGGTGCTATCGCTTAGACTGCCAGGACAACTACAACGAGTGTCCTGGTATGGAAAGTCCCCTGCTCAGTGAGCGCAGCCGGGTTTTCGATCGTGCCGATCCTTATGCCGTGTCGACCTACGTCAATCAGCATGTTGGCGTGCACCACATCCGCCTGCCGCGCTACGGGCTGCCCGAGGCGTGTCTGAACCATCGCAAATTCGCCAGCCTCGATCTGTGCCGAATCAGCTATGGCGGCGAAGTGCGGGTGATGTCCGAAGCCTTGGAGAATGTGTTTCATCTGCAGATTTTGTTGCGTGGCCATTGCCTGTGGCGGCGCGGGCGTGCCGAACGCCAGCTCGGTCCCGGCGAGTTGTTGCTGATCAATCCGGACGAGCCGGTAGACCTTGCCTACTCGGCAGATTGCGAAAAATTTATCCTCAAGCTGCCAAACCGTTTACTCGAAAGCGTCTGCGACGAACAACGCTGGCAGCGTCCGAGCGAGGGCGTGCGTTTTATCCAGAGCCATTATCAGTTGCTGGCGCTGGAAGGTTTCGCTGGGTTGCTGGCAATGGTTTGTCACGAAGCCGAGGCCAGCGAGCCGCTGCTGCGAGTTCAGGAGCACTACAGCCAGATCGTCGCCAGCAAGATGCTGACCTTGATGCCGACCAACGTCAGCCGTGAGGCCCTGAGTAGCCAGGCGGTGACCTTCGATCGCATTGCCGGTTATATCGAAGGCAACCTCAAGCTCGATATTTGCAGTGAGCAGCTGGCGCGCCAGGCCAGCATGAGCCTGCGTTCGTTGTATGCGCTGTTCGAGCGCAACGCGGGCACCACGCCTAAAATCTACATCCGCCAGAAGAAGCTCGAGCGCATCCACGCCAACCTCTGCGACCCCAACTGCCCGGTGCGCAGCATTACCGAACTGGCCATGGATTACGGCTTTGTCCACCTTGGCCGCTTCTCGGAAAACTACAAGTCGCTGTTTGGCGAACTCCCCTCCGATACCCTCAAGCGTCGTTCCTGACACTTTGCAGAAAACGGATAAAGGTCTGCACAAAGCGGATATTTGCCGTCCCCCTCGCTGCTTAACCTGACATGGCCTGAACACAATAACAACGGAGGCCCCGGCCATGTCCCTGGGATTCGATTACCTTAATTCCCTGCTGGAAGAAGATCAGGAGAAGGGCGTCTTTCGCTGCAAGCGCGAGATGTTCACCGACCCCCGTCTGTTCGATCTTGAGATGAAACACATTTTCGAGGGTAACTGGCTGTACCTTGCCCACGAGAGCCAGATTCCTGAAAAGAACGACTTCCTTACCACCACCATGGGGCGCCAGCCGATCTTTATCGCGCGCAACAAGGAGGGTGTGCTCAATGCTTTCCTCAATGCCTGCAGCCACCGCGGTGCAATGCTGTGCCGCCACAAGAGCGGTAACCGCTCCTCCTACACATGCCCGTTCCACGGCTGGACGTTCAACAACTCCGGCAAGCTGCTCAAGGTCAAGGACCCGGTCGATGCCGGCTACCCTGCGAGCTTCAATTGCGAAGGCTCCCATGATCTCACCAAGGTTGCTCGTTTCGAGTCCTATCGGGGTTTCCTGTTTGGCAGCCTGAACCCGGATGTCGTGCCTCTGCAAGAGCATCTGGGCGAGTCGGCCAAGATCATCGACATGATCGTTGACCAGTCGCCGGAAGGCCTGGAAGTGTTGCGTGGCTCCTCGTCGTACATCTACGAAGGCAACTGGAAGCTGACTGCCGAGAATGGCGCCGACGGCTACCACGTCAGTGCCGTGCACTGGAACTACGCGGCGACCCAGAACCAGCGCAAACAGCGCGAGGCTGGCGATGAAGTCAAAACCATGAGCGCCGGCGGTTGGGCCAAGAGCGGTGGTGGCTTCTACTCGTTCGACAAAGGTCACCTGTTGCTCTGGACCCGCTGGGCGAACCCTGAGGACCGTCCGCTGTTCGAGCGTCGCGATGAGCTGGCGGCTGATTTCGGCCAGGCCCGGGCCAACTGGATGATCGAGAACTCGCGCAATTTGTGCCTGTACCCGAACGTTTACCTGATGGATCAGTTCAGCTCGCAGATACGTATTGCCCGGCCAATTGCCGTGGACAAGACCGAGATCACTATCTACTGCATCGCGCCCAAGGGTGAGAGCGCCGAGGCACGGGCCCAGCGTATTCGCCAGTACGAGGATTTTTTCAACGTCAGTGGCATGGCCACTCCAGATGACCTGGAAGAGTTCCGTTCCTGCCAGATGGGTTACCAAGGTGGGCGTGGCTGGAACGATATGTCCCGTGGCGCAACGCATTGGGTTGACGGTGCCGATGCTGCTGCCCAGGAAATCGACTTGCATCCGCAGATGAGTGGCGTGCGCACCGAAGACGAAGGGCTGTTCGTGCTGCAACACAAGTACTGGCAGGAAACCATGCTCAAGGCGCTTGCCGCTGACCAGCAATTGATTCCAGTGGAGGCCGTGCAATGAGCATTTCCTTCGAGCAAGTGCGCGACTTCCTGTTTGAAGAAGCGCGCTACCTGGACGACAGCCAATGGGATAACTGGTTGGAGTGCTATGCCGCTGACGCCACCTTCTGGATGCCAGCCTGGGACGATAACGATCAACTGACCGAAGACCCGCAACGAGAAATTTCGCTGATCTGGTACGGCAACCGTGGTGGCCTGGAGGATCGTGTGTTCCGGATCAAGACCGAGCGCTCCAGCGCGACAATGCCCGACACCCGGACCTCGCACAACATCAGCAACATCGAACTGCTGGAACAGGGCGATGGCGTCTGCAAGGTGCGCTTCAACTGGCACACCCTGAGCTTTCGCTACAAGACAGTGGACAGTCACTTCGGCACCAGCTTCTACACCCTTGATGTGCGCGGCGATCGGCCGCTGATCAAGGCCAAGAAGGTAGTGCTCAAGAACGACTACGTGCGTCAGGTCATCGACGTTTACCACATCTGAATCCCGCTTTTTGCGAGGTGCGCCATGCACAAGATCGCCTTGAATTTCGAAGACGGGGTTACCCGTTTCATTGACGCCACTGCTGACGAGACGGTCGCCGACGCGGCCTACCGCCAGGGCATCAACATTCCCCTGGACTGCCGCGATGGCGCCTGCGGAACCTGTAAGTGCTTTGCCGAAGCCGGACGTTACGACTTGGGCCAGGAATACATCGAAGACGCGTTGAGCGAGGAAGAAGCCGCGCAGGGTTACGTTCTGACCTGCCAGATGCGCGCTGAAAGTGATTGCGTGGTGCGCATCCCGGCGTCGTCCCAGGTGTGCAAGACCGAGCAGTCCAACTATCAGGCGAGCATCAGCGCGGTGCGCCAGCTTTCCGATAGCACCATTACCTTATCGATCAAGGGCGATGCTCTGAGCCGCCTGGCTTTCCTGCCAGGACAGTACGTCAATCTCGGGGTGCCGGGCAGTGAACAGACGCGCGCTTACTCGTTCAGCTCGTTGCAAAAGGACGGCGAGGTCAGTTTCCTGATCCGCAACGTGCCGGGTGGCCTGATGAGCAGCTTTCTCACCGGCTTGGCGAAAGCGGGCGACAGCATGACTCTGGCGGGGCCACTGGGTAGTTTCTACCTGCGTGAAATCCGTCGTCCGTTGCTGCTGTTGGCAGGGGGTACCGGGCTTGCACCGTTCACTGCGATGCTGGAAAAAATCGCCGAGCAAGGCAGCGAGTACCCCCTGCACCTGATCTACGGCGTGACCAATGATTTCGATCTGGTCGAGCTGGACCGCCTGCAGGCTCTGGCCGCTCGTATTCCTAACTTCAGCTTCAGTGCCTGTGTGGCCAACCCCGAGAGCCAGCACCCGCTCAAGGGCTATGTCACCCAGCACATCGAGCCACGTCATCTCAATGAAGGTGATGTCGATGTGTACCTGTGTGGTCCGCCGCCCATGGTTGAAGCGGTCAGTCAGTACATCCGCGAACAGGGCATTACGCCGGCGAACTTCTATTACGAAAAATTCGCTACCGCGGCTGCCTGAACCCGTTTTATGGGGCCGGGCGCATCGTGCGGGTACGGTCGGTCCCTTTTTTATTCGAGGTTGTCATGAACAACAGATTCGACAACAAGGTCGTGCTGGTGACAGGTGCGGCGCAGGGCATCGGCCGGCGCGTGTGTGAGCGGTTGCTGGAAGAGGGCGCGACCCTGATTGCAGTGGATCGCTCGGAGCTGGTGCACGAGCTGGAAGGTGAGGGTGTGCTGAGCCTGACTGCAGACCTGGAGCAACACAACGATTGCAGTCGTGTAATGGCGGCAGCCGTGGAGCACTTTGGTCGCCTGGATGTGCTGGTCAACAACGTTGGCGGCACCATTTGGGCGAAGCCGTTCGAGCATTACGAAGCGGCGCAGATCGAAGCGGAAGTGCGACGCTCGTTGTTTCCCACCTTGTGGTGCTGCCATGCGGCGCTGCCGTACATGCTCGAGCAGGGCAGTGGAGCGATCGTCAACGTTTCCTCGATCGCCACCCGCAGCGTCAACCGAGTGCCTTATGGCGCAGCCAAAGGTGGTGTGAACGCCCTGACTGCCTGCCTGGCATTTGAAACGGCCGGTCGTGGAGTGCGGGTTAATGCGACTGCACCCGGTGGCACCGAGGCGCCACCTCGGCGAGTGCCGCGCAACAACGCCGAGCAGAGCGGCGACGAGAAAATCTGGTACCAGCAGATCGTCGACCAGACCCTCGATAGCAGCCTGATGAAGCGCTACGGCAACCTTGACGAACAGGTTGGCGCAATCCTCTTTCTTGCCTCCGACGAGGCTTCCTACATCACCGGCACGGTGTTGCCGGTCGGTGGCGGCGACCTCGGCTGAGTGCCCCGGAGATCTCGATGAGTCATCCCCTGATTGAACGCATCTCGACGGTTATCGTCGACCTGCCCACGATTCGCCCGCACAAGCTGGCGATGCATACCATGCAGAAGCAAACCCTGGTGATCATCCGCCTGCAGTGTTCGGATGGCATCGAAGGACTCGGCGAGTCCACCACCATTGGTGGCCTGGCCTATGGCAATGAAAGCCCGGAAAGCATCAAGCAGAACATCGACAGCTATTTTTCCCCCCTGTTGATCGGCCAGGACGCCAGCAATATCAATGCGGCGATGCAACGCCTGGACAAGACCATCAAGGGCAACACCTTCGCCCGCTCCGGGATCGAAAGTGCCTTGCTCGATGCGCAAGGCAAGCGCCAGGGCCTGGCCGTAAGTGAACTGCTGGGCGGGCGTGTGCGCGACAGTCTGGAAGTGGCCTGGACCCTGGCCAGTGGCGACACCACACAAGACATCGCCGAAGCGGAGCAGATGCTCGACCTGCGTCGTCATCGCATCTTCAAATTGAAGATTGGTTCCAACCCGGTCGCCCATGACCTGAACCATGTGATTGCGATCAAACGCGCGCTTGGCGAACGCGCCAGCGTGCGCGTCGATGTCAATCAGTACTGGGATGAATCCCAGGCCATTCGTGCCTGTCAGGTACTGGGCGACAACGCTATCGATCTGGTTGAGCAGCCTATTTCACGTATCAATCGCGCAGGTCAGGTGCGCCTGAATCAGCGCAGCCCGGCACCGATCATGGCCGATGAATCCATTGAAAGCGTAGAAGACGCCTTCAGTCTGGCTGCCGAGGGTGCCGCCAGCATTTTCGCCTTGAAGATCGCCAAGAACGGCGGACCGCGTGCGGTATTGCGCACTGCCCAGATTGCCGAAGCCGCCGGTATCGCCCTGTACGGCGGCACCATGCTCGAAGGCTCGATCGGCACCCTGGCCGCGGCCCATGCCTTTGTCACCTTGAACAAGCTGACCTGGCACACCGAACTGTTCGGCCCACTGCTGCTGACCGAAGAGATCGTGATCGAAGCGCCGGTTTATCGCGACTTTGCGTTGCACGTACCCAGCACCCCGGGCCTGGGCCTGACCCTGGACGAAGAGCGCTTGGCGTTCTTCAGCCGCAAGTAAGGAGAGATGCCATGTTGTTCCACGTGAAAATGACCGTGAACCTGCCCCTGGACATGGATCCGGCGCTGGCCGCCCGGCTCAAGTCTGACGAAAAGCAGTTGGCTCAACGCCTGCAGCACGAGGGCATCTGGCGCCACCTGTGGCGTATCGCCGGGCATTACGCCAACTACAGCGTTTTCGACGTGCCTAGCGTCGAAGCGTTGCACGACACCCTGATGCAACTGCCGCTATTCCCCTACATGGCCATCGAAATCGATGGTCTGTGTCGCCACCCGTCATCTGTCCACAGCGATGACCGCTGAATCACCGAAGCATCGATAACAACAATTCGAGGTACTCCATCATGACCGTGAAAATTGCTCACACTGCCGATGTTCAGCGTTTTTTCGAAGAAGCCAGCGGCTTGAACAACGACCTTGGCAGCCCGCGCATGAAACTGGTGACCAACCGCATCATTAACGATGTGGCGCGCATTATCGAAGACCTGCAAGTAACCCCGGACGAGTTCTGGAAAGCCGTGGATTACTTCAACCGCCTGGGTTCCCGTCAGGAAGCTGGACTGCTGGTGGCCGGATTGGGCGTTGAGCACTATCTGGATTTGCAGTTGGATGCCCAGGATGCCCAGGCCGGCATCAGCGGTGGCACCCCGCGCACCATCGAAGGCCCGCTGTATGTAGCGGGTGCGCCGATGGCCGAAGGCGAAGTGCGGATGGACGACGGCCTGGATGCGGGCACGGTAATGTTCCTGCAGGGTCGCGTCGTGGATGACCAAGGGCGACCGGTTGCAGGCGCCGTTGTCGATCTGTGGCATGCCAACACCCAGGGCACCTATTCATACTTCGACAGCACTCAATCGGACTACAACCTGCGCCGACGTATCATCACCGATGCCGAAGGCCGTTACCGTGCTCGCAGCATCGTGCCGTCCGGCTATGGCTGCCCTGAAGATGGTCCGACCCAAGAGCTGCTTGACCAACTGGGGCGCCACGGCAATCGTCCGGCGCACATTCACTTCTTCATCTCGGCGCCGGGTTTCCGCCACCTGACCACTCAGATCAACCTGGCCGGTGATCAATACCTGTGGGATGACTTCGCCTACGCTACGCGTGATGGTTTGATTGGCGAGCTGCACTTTGTCGACGATGCGGCGGCAGCCGACGCTCGCGGGGTGCAAGGGCGCTTTGCTGAAATGAACTTCGACTTCCAGTTGCTCGCCACACCCGCACCCGCGGGCGAAAAGCGCAGTAAGCGGCCGCGAGCGTTGCAGGACGCCTGAGGTTTAGGTTGAATTGCGCGCGGGGCAAGCGCGCTCCTACAGCTACGTGTAGGAGCGGGCTTGTCCCGCAATGCTTTTCAAAGCTTTCAACTGGAAAATCCAATGAAAACAATACTCCAGGACTTCTCTCTCTCTGCCTTGGTCGCCGGCTTCATCGCTACTCTGATTTCTTATGCTGGCCCCCTGGTGATCGTTTTCCAGGCCGCCCACAGCGCACACCTGTCGGCGGCCGAGCTGTCTTCGTGGGTGTGGGCTATTTCTATCGGCAGTGGGGTCCTGGGCGTGGTCCTGAGCCTGCGCTTTAAAGTACCGCTGGTGATCGCATGGTCGGCGCCAGGCTCTGCCTTGCTGGTAGCACTGTTGCCGGATATCGCTTTTGCCGAGGCGGTAGGGGCCTACATTGTCGCGAACCTGGTCATCCTGTTGGTGGGCGTGTCGGGTGCCTTCGACCGTATTGTCGGCAAGCTGCCGCCTGCCATCTCGGCGGCAATGCTGGCGGGAATTCTGTTCAGTTTTGGCACCGGCCTTTTCACCTCTCTGAAATCGCAGCCGCTGCTGGTGCTGGCAATGTTTGTCACCTATCTGGTGTTCAAGCGTATCGCTGCGCGCTACGCGGTATTGGCCGTGCTGATATGCGGGGTGGGTATTGCGGTGTTCAGTGGCGATATGAACAGCTCGGCACTGGTAGCAGGCCTGGCCACACCGGTATGGACCACGCCAGTGTTCACCTGGAATGCCTTGCTGAGTATCAGTCTGCCGCTGGTCATGGTCGCTCTGACCGGACAGTTTGTGCCGGGTATCGCCGTGTTGCGCAACGATGGCTACCCAACCCCGGCCAGCCCGATTATTTCCAGCAACGCGCTGACTAGTTTGATCCTGGCACCTTTTGGTTGCCATGGTCTGAACCTGGCTGCAATCACAGCAGCCATCTGCACCGGTCGCGAAGCGCATGATGATCCGGGCAAGCGCTATTGGGCGGGTGTGAGTGGTGGCGTGTTGTATTTGCTGCTGGGGGTATTCGGCGCGACGTTGGTATCGCTGTTCACCGCCTTCCCAGCAGCCTTGATTGCGGCGCTGGCCGGGCTGGCCCTGTTCGGTGCTATTGGCGGCGCTCTGGCAGGCGCGATGAGTGTTCCGAGTGATCGAGAGGCGGCCTTGATCACCTTTCTGGTGACGGCCTCGGGAATGTCATTCCTGGGCTTGTCGGCGGCGTTCTGGGGATTGATCTTCGGCTTGTTCGCCCATGTGCTGCTCAACCTGCGGCGACCAGCGCCACAGGCAAGCAGGGTAGGAGTGCGGGCTGACTGAGGTCAGATCTGCATGGCCATGCCTTCGACGTTCATGGCTGCCTGGCGCAAGGCTTCAGATCGCGTCGGGTGTGGGTGGCAGGTCAGAGCAATGTCTTCGGCCGAGGCAGAGAATTCCATGGCCACACAGAATTCGCCGATCATCTCGCTGACACTCGGGCCAACCAGGTGTACGCCCAGCACTTCGTCGGTGTCGGCGTCGGCCAGCACCTTGGCGAAGCCTTCGGTCTCGTGGTTGATCTTGGCGCGGCTGTTGGCGGTGAAGGGGAATTTACCGACCTTGTACGCACGCCCTTCGGCTTTGAGCTGTTCTTCGGTCTTGCCGACGCTGGCCAGCTCCGGACGGGTGTAGATCACGCCGGGAATGAGGTTGTAATTGACCTCGTGGGCCTTGCCAGCGATGCGTTCGATACAGGCGACAGCCTCATCTTCGGCCTTGTGCGCAAGCATTGGGCCGGAGGTGACGTCACCTATAACCCAGACGCCAGGCGCGGCAGTACGGTGATGTTCATTGGCAAGCATGCCGCGCTTGTCGGTTTCCAGGCCAACACTTTCAAGGCCAAGGCCCTCGGTGTACGGACGGCGACCGATCGCTACCAAGACATAGTCCGCTTCCAGGTTTTCGCTGGCGCCGCCTGCGGCTGGCTCCAGGCTCAAGCTGACAGTATCTGTCGATGCCGTGGCCTGAGTGACCTTGCTGCCCAGCTTGAAGCTGATGCCTTGTTTGGCCAACGCACGTTGCAGCGTTTTGGCGGTTTCTTCATCGGTGCCCGGACAGATTCGATCCAGGTACTCGATCACCGTTACCTGGCTTCCCAGACGACGCCAAACCGAGCCAAGTTCCAGGCCGATCACACCGGCACCGATCACCACTAGGTGCTTGGGCACGCTGGGCAGCGAGAGTGCGCCGGTGGAATCGATGATCCGCTGGTTGTCGATGGTCACCCCTGGCAGAGGTGTCGGCTCTGAACCGGTGGCGATGACGATGTCCTTGGCCTGCAGCTCGGTGATGCTGCCGTCTTCGGCACTGACATTCACCCGACCCGCTCCCGCCAGTTGGCCCCAGCCTTTGATCCAGTCGACCTTGTTCTTGCGGAACAGGAACTCGATGCCCTTGGTCAGTCCGGTGACGCTGTCATCCTTCTGCTTCATCATCTGGGTGAGGTTCAGGGTCGGTTTGACCTCGATGCCCAGGTTGGCGAATTCGCTTCCCGCCGCTGCTTCGTAAAGCTCCGAAGCGTGCAGCAACGCCTTCGAGGGCATGCAGCCGACGTTCAGGCAGGTGCCTCCCAAGGTTGAGCGGCCTTCTACGCACGCCACACTCATACCCAGCTGGCCCGCCCGGATAGCAGCGTTATAGCCGCCCGGTCCGCCGCCGATGATCACTACATCATAGGTTTTCATTGTTTTACTCCAGGATGAAGAATCGACAATGGCGCCAAGATTAGTCTGCGGGATAGCTGATTGTATACAATTTATATGGCCTCTCGATGAGCCTGCAGAGGTCTGAAATGGGAGCGCCAGGGCCGACTATGGTCTCGATTAGCTGAAACTTTCAGCAGATGAACTACCCTTTCGCCGTGACGTCCGATAAAGAAAGGGAGGTTCAGTTCATGCTTGCGCAACTTCCGCCTATTCTGCAAAGCCTGCGATTACCACTGCGTCTGAAGCTGTGGGACGGCCATGAATTCGATCTGGGCCCCAAGCCCAAGGTCACTATTGTGGTCAAGGATCCGCAACTGATCAGCCAATTCACTCACCCCAGCCTGGACGAACTAGGCGCAGCTTTCGTTGAAGGAAAGCTGGAGCTGGAGGGCACCATCAGTGAGGTAATTCGCGTTTGTGATGAGCTCAGCGAAGCGTTGCTCAAGGATGAGGCGGATGATCAGCCGGTGCGCCGCAAGCACAACAAGGCCACTGACGCTGCTGCGATTTCTTACCATTACGACTTGTCCAATGACTTCTACCAGCTATGGCTGGATCCGGACATGGCGTACTCCTGTGCCTATTTCAGAACCGATCAAGACACCCTGGAGCAAGCGCAACAGAACAAGTTCGAGCACCTGTGCCGCAAGTTGCGCCTGAACAAAGGCGACTACCTGCTTGATGTCGGGTGCGGCTGGGGAGGGCTGTCACGATTTGCCGCTCGGGAGTTCGGTGCCAAGGTTTTGGGCATCACCCTGAGTAAAGAGCAACTCAAATTGGGTCGTGAACGGGTCAAGGCTGAGGGCTTGCAAGACCAAGTCGATCTGCAGATCCTCGACTACCGGGACCTGCCTCAAGATGGTCGCTTCGACAAGGTTGTCAGTGTCGGTATGTTCGAGCATGTCGGCCATGCCAATCTGGCGCTGTACTGTCAGCGTCTGTTTGGGGCGGTACGTGAAGGCGGCCTGGTAATGAATCATGGCATCACCGCCAAGCACGTTGACGGCCGCCCAGTTGGACGAGGCGCGGGCAGCTTTATCGAGCGCTATGTGTTTCCCCATGGCGAGCTACCGCACTTGTCCATGATCGCTGCCAGCATCAGTACTGCAGGTCTTGAGGTAGTCGACGTGGAAAGCCTGCGCTTGCACTATGCGCGCACGCTCGAACAGTGGAGCAACCGTTTGGAGAGCCAGTTGCAGAAAGCCTCCACCTTGGTACCGGAAAAGGCCTTGCGCATCTGGCGTCTGTATCTGGCTGGTTGTTCCTATGCCTTTGCCAAAGGCTGGATCAATCTTCACCAAATTCTGGCGGTGAAACCTTTTGCCGATGGTCATCACGAGTTACCCCTGACCCGTGAGGATCTCTACCGTTGATGGCGGTCAGAGGATCGGCGAAATAAGACGCGCAATACGCATCCCCAATTGCTGTAGGCGGTGGGTGTCTTTGCTGTCTTCGGCACTGATCTCACGCGCCTGGTTGAAGTCATGGATAAGCATGGCTTCGACCTGATCCGAAAAGGCTCGGTCGACTGTTAGCAGCATCACTTCGAAATTGAGACGAAACGAGCGGTTGTCCAGGTTGGCGCTGCCGATGGCGCTGATCTCGTTGTCGATCAGCACCACTTTCTGGTGCAGGAACCCAGGCCCGTAGCGGAACATTCTGACCCCCGCGCGCACCGCTTCGAATGCGAACAGGCTAGAGGCTGCATAAACAATACGGTGGTCGGCTCGTGACGGCAGGAGGATACGGACATCTACGCCACGCAGTACGGCCAGACGCAATGCAGCGAACACCGCTTCATCGGGGATGAAGTAGGGGCTGGTAATCCAGAGTCGCTCCCGGGCCGAGTGAATCGCTTCGACGAAAAACAGTGAACAGGTTTCCTGAGGGTCTGCCGGACCGCTCGCCAGGACTTGGCAAAGGACGCCGTCCTCTGGATAAGTGTCGGGCAGGATCAGTGGTGGCAGCTCGCGCGCAGCCCAATACCAGTCTTCGGCAAACGACTCCTGCAGGCAAGCCAGCACCGGCCCGCTGACTTGCACATGCGTATCGCGCCATGGCGAAAGTCTTGGCTTGTCTCCCATGTATTCATCGCCGACGTTGTGCCCACCCACGAAGCCTTGCAAACCATCGACGACGACAATTTTGCGATGGTTGCGGAAATTCACCTGAAAGCGGTTGAACCATCCACGTCGTGTGGCGAAAGCGCGAACATTTACCCCCGCATCGCGTAGGGTCTGGGCATAAGCAGAGGGCAGGGCGTGGCTGCCAACGCGGTCATACAGCACATACACCTTTACCCCTTGCGCTGCTTTTTTCAGCAACAACGATTGCAGGGCGCGCCCGAGCTTGTCGTCATGGATGATGAAGAACTGCACCAGCACCGTATTTTGGGCTTGCTCGATAGCGGAGAAGATTGCCTCAAAAGTCGCTTTGCCATCGATCAGCAGGCGTACCTGATTATTGGCCAGACACGGCATGCGACCTAACCTGGGCATGGCTCGCAGGGCGCCGTATGACTCTGAGTTGCGGGCTGCCAGTGCCTCGTCGACCCAAGGGCGCCAGTTCAAGTCAGCCATCGCCACGTGCATTTCCCGGTTGGCCTGGCGTCTGGCCTGGATGTAGGCGTCGAAGGTTCGGCTGCCGAATATCAGGTAGGGAATCAGAGTGAGGTAGGGAATGAACAAAAGCGACAAGGCCCAGGCGATTGCCCCTTGAGCTGTGCGCACGGTGAGCACTGCGTGCATGGCAGCGATAGCGCCGAGCAAATGCAGGGCACCGATGAGGTAACCGAAGAAGTAGGGGCTGTGGTAATCCATACGCATCCTGCTGTCCAAAGGCACTGCCTTCTAACAGAGCATGTTCCTCTATGTACTTGCAACCGAAAGGACAAATTGACGTCTAAGCTTTGATCCAGCTTGGGGCTGGACTATCGAGGAGCCACTACATGAAGAGTCGTCTGCCGATGCTGGCATTGGTCGTGGGGCTGGCGAGCCCGTTGGTGCATGCACAGATGTTACAACCGGGGTTGTGGGAGCTGACAACCAGCAATATGCAAGTTGATGGAAAGCCGCTTCCGGACATGGGCTTCATGCTTGGCCAACTGAAGAACCTGCCGCCCGAGCAGCGGGCAATGATCGAAGGCGGTTTGGCCAAGCAGGGGATTAGTGTGGCAGGACAAGGTGTGCGCTCGTGCCTGACACCTGAACAGGTAAAGACTAACGATATCCCGCTGCAGGACCCGAAGTCCGGTTGCACTCAGAAGATTACCGAGCGCAGCGGCAACGTCTGGAAGTTCACCTTCACGTGCCCAAAAGCACAGGGTGCCGGGCAAGCTACCTTCCTCAGTGACCGCGAATTTCTCACAGAGGTCAGTGGCACCTTCAATGCTTCAGGTGTTCAGCAGCAGGGCAGCATGAATACGCGCGCTGTTTGGCTGGGCAATGACTGTGGTGCTGTGAAACCACGGACTTGATATTCGCTCACCAATGCCACTTACTGTGGGCGACAGCGTCGTGGGCATGCAGGCTTTCAGCATGTTCCACGCGCAACGCAAAGCCACTCAACCATGTGATGCTTCGTAGAGCCTGGTGCAGTCTTCGAGCGGCATCCTCGCAGAACATCAGATTTTGGCCATTGGCCAAGGCAAAAGCCTGCTCATCGGCTCGCTTGACAGCTGTCTGCACTGCCGTTCCCAGCACCGCTTCCGCTCGGTCGATCAGCGCCTCGATTGGCAGGGCATCGATGTCGCTACCCAGACGAACTTGCAGTTTGGCAGTGCTGCGCTGACTGTGAGGTGTTGCAACTACTCCTTGGGTACTGCCTAACCAGGTAAGCAGGTCGTCATGATTCAGTGCCCGCTCGTTGAAGTCGGCCAAAAATTGTTGCTGAATCATTTGCCGGGCCAAAGCCGCCGAGCATGGGCAAGTGGAGGAATAGTCGAGTTCCACGTTTAGTTCCACGTGGAACACTTCATCTTTTAGCTGAGCGGCTAGGGTGACAGGATAGGCTTTCCACCCTGCCAACGGGCTGACTGCTGCTGGCCGCTTTAGCATGAGATCGAAACGCAAAGTAAGGAACGCAGCAGCAGACAAGCCACTATGACTTTGCAGAAATCCATCCAGAACCTGGCGTAGCAGCGAAAGCGTCAAGGGCCGATGCTCAAATACCTCGAGTGCCAAGTACAAGCGCGACATGTGGATGCCGCGTGCCGTCCCATCGTCCAAACTGACGCCAGCGTCGGCACTTGCCGGCAGTGTGCGGCCATCGAGTAACACCGGAACAGCGATTTTGCACATGCCGACCCAATCGAGTGGCAAAAAAGTGTGGGTTGCTTGGGCGGCAATATCTGGAAGCGTGAGGGCTGTCATATCGGTCTCGTTGTCTGGATGATTCAGTTAGTCGCAGCCGCTCAGTCGATTGCAGCGCACGCTGAAGCGTTGGCCACCGGAGCTCGATACTCGGTTCAAGGTGGTCCAGCCAACTTTGCGGCTGTATCCCACCCAGGTTTCACCGTCGCTGGCCAGTCCGGTATAGAAGGTTAGTTGTCCATATCGACTGTTGGTCTGCGACCACAGTCGCTTACCCGTCACCTCGTAGCCGCGTAGATAGGTTGTGCTGCCTTCGGTCCGTACGCTGTAGTAATTACCCTGCGCGTCGCCACACGCCAGCAAAGTGGCGCTGCGTGTACACAGCGCGAGGCCCGCGCTCATTGGCGCCGCTTCGGTATCAGCTACTGACAGACACAGCGGCATCGCTGCTGCCGCGGCGAACAAACGCAACGATTTCATTTCCTGGCGTCCTTCTCGGGGCCTTTGGGTCGAGTTGAAGCAAAGTCGATTGGCAAGATTATATTGTTATACTATAACATCACGCAATGCATCGCTCGAATGCACTTTGCTCTGATGAGGACCTGATGATGCGCCACCGTCTTCCCGTTACCGTGCTTTCCGGCTTTCTCGGCGCCGGAAAAAGCACTCTGCTCAACCATGTCCTGCGTAACCGTGAGAACTTGCGGGTCGCGGTTATCGTCAACGACATGAGCGAAATAAACATCGATGCCAGTGAGGTGCAGCGAAATGTCACCCTTAACCGTGCCGAAGAAAAGCTCGTGGAAATGAGCAATGGTTGCATTTGTTGCACCTTGCGGGAGGATTTGCTCGAAGAGGTTGGGCAACTGGCACGAGAAGGTCGCTTTGATTATTTATTGATCGAGTCCACTGGCATTTCCGAACCCCTGCCGGTTGCCGAGACATTCACTTTCAGGGATGAACAGGGCCGAAGCCTGGCGGATCAGGCACGACTGGATACCATGGTCACCGTTGTTGATGGCGTGAATTTTCTCCGTGACTATCAGGCAGCGGAAAGCTTGGGCAGCCGTGGCGAGACCTTGGGTGAAGGCGATGAACGCTCTATCACCGAACTGCTCATCGAGCAGGTTGAGTTTGCCGATGTGCTTCTGGTGAGCAAGATTGATTTGATCAGTAGTCACGAGCGCGAAGAGCTTAGTGCCATCTTGCGCAGCCTTAACGGCAACGCTCGGATTGTGCCGATGGTGATGGGCCAGGTGCCTTTGGAGTGGATACTCAATACGGGTTTGTTCGATTTCGAGCGTGCCGCCCAGGCGCCGGGCTGGCTGAAGGAGATGCGCGGCGAGCATATACCGGAAACTGAAGAGTACGGCATCGCTGCCAGTACTTGGCAGGCACGGCGGCCGCTGCATCCACAGCGCTTTTTCGACTTTATCAACGGTCCGTGGCGCAACGGTCGGTTGCTGCGTTCGAAGGGCTTTTTCTGGCTGGCCAACAAGCACCAGGATGCCGGTAGCTGGTCGCAGGCCGGTGGAGTGATGCGCTACGGCTATGCTGGGCGCTGGTGGCGCTTTGTGCCGCGCGAGCAATGGCCGGAGGATGAACAAAGCGCTGCGGCGATTCACAAGAATTGGGTAGCGGAATGTGGAGATTGCCGTCAGGAACTGGTGTTCATTGGCCAGAATATCGATTTTGCCCTACTCAAGGCTCAGCTCAGCGCATGTTTGCTAACTGACGCAGAGTTGGCCGAGGGCATCGAGAGTTGGTCTCAATGGACAGATCCTTTCGGCCCCTGGTACGAAGAGGAGGCGGCCTGAGCGCACATGCTCAGGTATTGACTGGTAGATATGATTTCAAGGCATAGTGACGAAAATTCCAGGCTTGTATCTTCAAATGCTGCAGAACATACCCACCCATGTAATTGCCGGTCCGTTGGGAGCCGGCAAGACCAGCCTCATTCGCCACCTGCTAGGCCAACGGCCTGCAAATGAACGGTGGGCGGTACTGATCAACGAGTTTGGTCAGATAGGTCTCGATGCAGCTCTGCTCAGTACCGACGATCAGGGTATTGCCATGGGAGAAGTGGCGGGCGGTTGTCTTTGCTGCGTCAACGGCACGCCCTTTCAGGTTGGGTTGGGCCGTTTGTTACGCAAAGCCAAGCCGCATCGGTTATTTATCGAGCCCTCCGGATTGGGACATCCATTGCAGTTGCTGGAACAGCTTCGACAGGCACCTTGGCGTGGGGTGTTGGCAGTGCAGCCGGCTGTCATGGTGCTGGATGCGCAACACTTGGCTGAGCGCATACCCTTGCCAGAGGCACAGGTGCAAGCCCTGGCCGGTACAGGCCTGCTGGTTCTGAACAAATCACTGGATTTGACTAAGGAACAGCGCCTGTGGATAAGTTCTCAGCTTCCAGACAAGCCCATTTTCTGGACCGATCAGGGTCGTCTGCCGCTCATGGCGTTACCCAGCCAAGTGCTCGAGGATGGGACCACCCCCGCTGTGGAGAATCTTGTTTTGCCCAATGGATCCGGGCCTCTGCCAACCCTGTGGATAACTTCTGGCACGCCGATCTTTGAGATTCAGAATGCAGCAGAAGGTTGGAGTATCGGCTGGCGTTGGCATCCACAGCAGGTGTTTGACCGCTCGCGCATCGAACAGTTTCTGCGCAGTTTCGCCTGGCGCCGGGCGAAACTTGTTATCCACAGCCCTGAAGGTTGGCAGTCGATAAATGCTTTGCAGGGGGAAAGCCCTCTGCAATGGCAGTTCAGTGAATGGCGGCGGGACTCACGTATCGAGCTGATATTTGCTCAGTCTCAAGATGGCGACAGGCTTCAGCAGGCTATGCAGGCTTGCCTGGTCTAGTTGCGCCAGCGGTTATGGTCCTGGCGCCACTGATTCATTTCGATGACGTTGTCGGCTTGCTGCGCAGGTTTGATTTCAAACGGGTAGGGCGCCAGTTCTATCTGCATGCTGTGTGCACCGAATTGGGTGACGGTGCCCGGATGGCGCTGTTCGCCGGTAACGGTAAATTCGAAGTTATACACACGAGCCAAGCGCTTGCGGCCGTTGGCGTCGCGGACAAAGCCAATTCGCTTTAGCGCAACGTTGCCGTCGAGCAACTCCAGATCAAGTTTTGCGCAATGCTGCTTGACCCTTTCCAAGGCCTTTTCACGCAATCCGTGGTTGTGCCATAGCCAGGCGCCGGCGGTGGCCAGCAACATCAGCACGGAGAGATTACCCAGGGTCAACATTTGCGAATGCTCCAACGAATTATGCCAAGCTTAACTGCCTCCCTGGTCTGTCGTACAGGTGGCTGTTGGCGCCATACTGCACGCCTTGAATTTCATCTAATTGCTTCGGAAGCCTTGCATGAAACGTACGCCGCACCTGCTTGCCATTCAGTCCCATGTAGTTTTCGGCCATGCCGGCAATGGCGCGGCAGTGTTTCCGATGCAGCGGGTCGGTGTGAATGTATGGCCTCTGAACACCGTACAGTTCTCCAACCACACTCAGTATGGCCAGTGGACGGGAGAAGTGCTTGCGCCAGCTCAAATTCCCGCACTGGTAGAGGGGATTGCAGCGATAGGAGAGTTGGGCAACTGCGATGCAGTGCTGTCCGGCTATTTGGGCAGTGCCGAACAAGGACGAGCTATTCTCAGTGGGGTGGCGCGAATCAAGGCGGCTAACCCGAAGGCCATCTATCTCTGTGATCCGGTGATGGGGCATCCGGAAAAAGGCTGCATCGTTCCGGCGGAAGTCAGCAGCTTTTTGCTCGAAGAAGCAGTGGCAGTCGCTGATGTGTTGTGCCCAAACCAGCTGGAACTGGACAGCTTTTGCGATCGCCGGCCTACATCGCTGGAAGATTGCGTGGTAATGGCTCGCAGCTTGCTGGCGCGCGGACCGAAAGCGGTGCTGGTCAAACACCTGGTCTACCCTGGACGGGGCGCTGATGATTTCGAGATGCTGCTGGTTACTGCGCAAGGCAGTTGGCACCTGCGTCGGCCGCTGTTGGCGTTCCCGCGACAACCCGTGGGCGTCGGCGATCTGACTTCAGGGCTGTTCCTGGCGCGGCTGTTGCTGGGCGACAGCTGGTTGGCAGCGTTCGAGTTCGCGGCAGCAGCGGTGCACGAGGTGCTGTTGGAAACCCAGGCCTGCGCCAGCTATGAACTTGAGCTGGTGCGGGCCCAGGATCGCATCGTGCATCCACGTGTGCGCTTTGAAGCGCAACTTCTCGGCTATTAAAGCGTGTCGCCCTTGAGTTCCTGGTAACGCTTTTCCAGCTCCTGGCGGATCAATCGGCGCTGCTTGCCTTGCAGGAAGCGGCGCTTCTCTTCACTGGTTTCCGGCTGACGCGGTGGAACTGCCACCGGCTTGCGGTCGTCATCGACGGCAACCATGGTAAAAAAGCAGCTGTTGCTATGTCGCACTGAACGTTCGCGGATGTTTTCAGTGACGACTTTAATGCCAACTTCCATCGAGGTATTGCCGGTGTAGTTGACCGAGGCCAGAAAGGTCACCAGCTCACCGACATGTACCGGCTCACGAAAGACCACCTGGTCTACCGACAGGGTTACCACATAGCGACCGGCATAGCGGCTGGCACAAGCGTAAGCCACTTCATCCAGGTATTTGAGCAGCGTACCGCCATGAACGTTGCCAGAAAAATTGGCCTTGTCCGGGGTCATCAGGACGGTCATCGACAGCTGGGCGTTTCCAGGTTCCATAGTGTGCTCACGGTGAGGTTGCGCTGAGGCGGGGTGGCGACTGGTATTCACGCTTCTTTCCCCTATTTCGATTCCCATTAAAAGACGGGACGCTGACAGCGGCCTTGCCGTCACGCTATTAGTGCCATACACGGCGTTGAATTGGTCGATCTGTTACCACTTATTGCATCGGTTTTTCGCGACAGGTGGCGGTGTTAACCTGAATAAGCCCATGCAAAATGGGCGTTCTGTATTAAATCATTATGTACCCGCAACTCGATCCACGTGCAGGAGTTGCGTTGTGTCCATGGTCCCAAGGTAAGGAGTACCACGCCGTGCATGCCATCAGCTTCATCCAGGACCTGGCGGTGATCATGTTGGTTGCCGGCGTGGTGACCATCCTGTTTCACCGCTTCAAGCAGCCGGTCGTACTGGGTTATGTCGTCGCCGGCTTTATTATCGGCCCGCATACCCCACCTTTCGGATTGATTCACGACGAAGACACCATCAAGACGCTTGCCGAGCTTGGGGTGATTTTCCTGATGTTCTGCCTGGGGCTCGAGTTCAGCCTGCGAAAGCTCTTCAAAGTGGGTGCCACGGCGTTCATCGCGGCGTTCCTGGAAATCGTGCTGATGATCTGGATCGGCTTCGAGATCGGCCGCTGGTTTGGCTGGAGCACCATGGACTCATTGTTCCTGGGCGCCATCCTGGCGATTTCCTCGACCACCATCATTGTCAAAGCGCTCAACGATCTGAAGATGAAGAACGAGCGCTTCGCACAACTGATCTTTGGTGTGCTGATCGTCGAAGACATCCTCGGCATCGGTATCATTGCTTTGCTTTCAGGGATCGCTGTCAGCGGTTCGGTCAGCTCCGGCGAAGTATTCTCCACGGTCGGCAAGCTATCGCTGTTCATGATTGTGGCGTTGGTTATCGGCATTTTGCTGGTGCCGCGCCTGCTGGCTTATGTCGCCCGATTCGAAAGCAATGAAATGCTACTTATCACCGTATTGGGACTATGTTTCGGCTTCTGCCTGCTGGTCGTGAAACTCGAATACAGCATGGTGCTGGGTGCGTTCCTGATCGGTGCGATCATGGCTGAGTCGCGTCAATTGATTAAGATCGAACGGTTGATCGAACCGGTTCGCGACTTGTTCAGCGCTATTTTCTTTGTCGCCATCGGCATGATGATCGACCCTCAGGTGCTGGTCGAATATGCCTGGCCGATCGTGGTCATTACCGTGGCCGTGGTGTTGGGCAAGATGCTTTCCTGTGGCATGGGGGCTTTTATCGCTGGCAACGATGGGCGTACCTCGCTACGTGTGGGCATGGGCCTTTCTCAAATTGGCGAGTTCTCATTCATCATTGCAGCGTTAGGCATGACCTTGCAGGTCACCAGTGACTTTCTGTATCCGGTGGCGGTTGCCGTGTCGGCTATTACCACGCTGCTCACACCCTACCTCATCCGTGGCGCCGACCCATTGTCGCTGAAGCTTGCCAAGGTGGTTCCGCGCCCCCTGGCGCGAGTGCTGTCGCTGTATGGGGAGTGGCTGCGCAGTATTCAGCCACACGGCGAGGGTGCGTTACTGGCGTCGATGATCAGGCGCATCCTGTTGCAGGTGGGGGTAAACCTGGCCTTGGTGGTGGCGATATTTTTCAGTGGCGGTTACTTCGCAGCGCGTATCGGCGAATACCTGGGTGAATGGGTTAGCGATGTGGGCCAGCAGAAGGCGCTTATCTGGGGCGCCGCATTGTTGCTGTCGCTGCCATTTTTGATAGCTGCCTATCGCAAGCTCAAGGCGCTGTCTATGCTGCTGGCGGAGATGGGCGTCAAGCCAGAAATGGCCGGCCGTCATACTCAAAGGGTTCGTCGGGTGATTGCCGAGGTAATCCCATTGCTGTCGCTGCTGGTGATCTTCCTGCTGTTATCGGCACTTTCGGCAAGCATTCTGCCCACCAGTGAATTGCTGGTGTTGATTGTTGTGGTCGCGGCGGGGGTCGTGGCATTGCTCTGGCGTTGGCTTATCCGCGTGCATACGCGCATGCAGATTGCGTTGCTGGAAACACTGGAAAACCACCAGGAAAATAACCACTAGAAGTGGACGCTTCCTGCACGAGACGACTCGAATGTCCGAGGGGATGGAGCGGTAACGAAATCGCCACGCACAGGAAGGCATGGCGATTCTACGAACATTAATGGCAAACGGCCATTAATTTATGAGGATATTTCTCATTCAGCTTTCAAGCCAGACATCCCGAGCCCAGTGCCAGACCGATTCCCAGCTTTCCTCAGTGACGAGCTCTTCTTCGCCCGACCAGAACACCACGGTGCCATCTTCCTCGACACAGTAGTAGTCGTCGCCATCCTGACAGATTGGGATCAACTCACGCGGAACGCCCATGTCCCAGGCCGTAGCGGCTACTTCTGGCAAATAGGTGTGTGACTGCGGATCGGTGACTGTCACGGGCTCCAGGCTGCCATAGACCACATCGCTGACCGTCAGCAGGAACTCCTTGAAGACGAACGGAATATTAATGAACAACTGTTCTTCGATTTCGACCAACTGGTCTTCGTCAGGCAACTCAAGCGGCACCGGTACCGGTTCGTTGGCTTCTCGGAGCTGTTCGATGACTTCTTCCACGGTTCTATCCTCTAACCTTTACGACACGCTGCGCGTTATACCCTAGTAGCCCACCGCGCTAAAAGCAAAACCCCGGGACTAGCCCGGGGTTTTTTGTGCAATGCCTCAAGATCAGCCGTTCTGGCGGATCCCTGCGACCAGCCAAGGCTGGTTCTCGCCTTGGGCGCGTTCCATGTTCCAACTTTCGCTGAACTGTTCGCCTTGGTCGAAGCGTGAGGTTTTCGACACACCGCTGAACGTCAGGGTGGCGATGGTCTTGTCGGCGCGGTCTTCGACGCCTTCAAGTTGCACGTCGAGGTTGTCGATGTAGGTAGATTGGAAGCCGTCGCCCAGATCAGCACGTTCCTGCTTGAGGAACTGGAGCATCTGCGGGGTGACGAACTCGGCAATCTTGTCCATTTCGTTGGCGTCCCAGTGCTGTTGCAGCGTCTGGAAGTGATTGCGCGCAGCGGCCAGAAAGTTCTGTTCGTTGAACCAGGCTGGTGCATTGATTACCGGACGGGCGGCAGCAGCAGGTGCGGCGGAGCCGCCGAAGATCGACGGCTGGGCAGTAGGCTGGTGAGCTTCGCGCTGGAACGGTGCGTGACCGGCGGCGGCCATTTGTGGCTGCTGCTTGCGACGACGGGCGGCGATGAAGCGGAACACCAGGAATGCGATCACAGCCATGATCAGGATGTCGAAGATCTGCATGCCTTGGAAGCCATCGCCCATGAACATCGAGGCCAGCAGGCCACCGGCGGCGATACCGGCCAGAGGACCGAGCCAGCGCGAGGCACCGCTGGCAGCTGCAGGTGCGCGACCTGGAGCGGTTGGCGAGGCGGCTGGGGTAGTCGGCGCAGCCTGGCGAGTTTGGTGCATAGGCGCGGCGCCCGAGCTTTTGCCGCCACCGAGGCGTTTGGCGTTCGCGTCGAGGCTCATCGTCAAGCCGATGCACAACGCCAGGGCGATGCTAAGAAAACGTTGCATAGAAGGGTATTCCCGTTTTGTGGATTGCACGCGCGTCATGTTGCACAGGTTGGAACGCGCATGACCAGAGCCAAGATGTTTCCATCTTTTGCCTAAGCAGGCTTTCCTCTACAGCGCTTCTAGCTTGGCATAGCCAAGCATCAGCCATTTGCTGCCTTCTGCGAAGTTTACCTGGACCCGTGCTTGGGCTCCGGAACCTTCGAAGTTGAGGATTACACCTTCGCCGAAAACAGCGTGTTGCACACGCTGGCCGAGGTTGAAGGCGGTCTGCGGAATGTTGGCATTGGCAAACAAACTGCTGCTGCTTTGCTGTTGTCCCGAGCCGAAAGGACGGCTGACGCTGTTGGACAAGCGCACTTCCTGGATCAGCCCAGCCGGAATCTCGCGTACGAAACGAGAGACCTTGTTGTAGGTTTCGCTGCCATAAAGGCGTCGGGTTTCGGCGTAGGTCATCACCAACTGCTGCATGGCGCGGGTGATACCGACATAGGCTAGACGACGTTCTTCTGCCAGGCGGCCTGGTTCCTCCAGGCTCATTTTATGCGGGAACAGTCCCTCTTCCATGCCCACCAGGAAGACATGAGGAAACTCCAGGCCTTTGGCGCTGTGCAGGGTCATCAGCTGAATGCTGTCTTCATGTTCGTCGGCCTGGGCATCGCCGGCTTCCAACGACGCGTGACCAAGGAAGGCTGCCAGCGGGGAAAGTTCGGCGTCTTCTTCGCTGGTTTCAAAGTTGCGCGCGGCGCTGACCAATTCCTCGAGGTTTTCTACTCGTGCCTGCCCCTTCTCACCTTTTTCTTCCTGGTGATAAATGATCAGCCCGGACTGCTCGATGACGGTCTGGGTCATCAGGTGCAGCGGCATTGCCATGACTTTTGCGGCAAGGTTCTCAATCAGCTCGATGAATGCCGCCAGGGCGCCTGCTGCGCGGCCTTTGAGGGCTTTGTTGGTGACCAGCAGGTTCATCGATTCCCACATCGACACTTCGGTATGCCGCGCGTGGTCGCGAATCGCCTCGACGGTTTTTTCACCGATGCCCCGTGGCGGAACGTTGATCACCCGCTCGAGAGCGGCGTCGTTGCCGCGTCCTTCGAGCAAACGCAGGTAGGCCATGGCATTCTTGATTTCGGCTCGCTCGAAGAAGCGTTGACCACCATAAATGCGATAAGGGATACGCTCGCGCAGCAAGGCCTCTTCAAGTACACGGGACTGGGCGTTGGAGCGGTACAGGATGGCAATGTTGCTGCGGGCCAGGCCCGTCTTCAACACGCTTTCGATGGTTTCGACCACATAGCGCGCTTCGTCATGTTCGTTGAAGGCGGCGTAGAGGCTCAACGGTTCGCCATCGCCACCATCGGTCCACAGCTCTTTGCCCAGGCGATCGCTATTATTGGCAATCAGGGCGTTGGCTGCCTTGAGGATCCCGGCGGTAGAGCGATAGTTCTGCTCCAGACGGATCATTTCGGCGTCGGGGAAGTCGGCGCTGTACTGGTGAATATTCTCGATCTTGGCGCCGCGCCAGCCATAAATGGATTGGTCGTCGTCACCGACAACCATCAGGCTGTCACCGCCTTTGCAGAGCAGGCGCAGCCAGGCGTACTGCACGGCGTTGGTATCCTGGAACTCGTCCACCAGCACATGGCGGAAGCGCCTCTGATAGTGTTCGAGCAGGCCGGGGTGGTCGCGCCATAGATCCAGCGCGCGCAGTAGCAGTTCGGAGAAGTCGATGACGCCGGCACGTTGGCACGCGGCTTCGTAGGCTTCATAAATGCTACGCATGGTGCCCAGGTACAGATCACCACTGGCCTGGATGTGCTGTGGTCGCAACCCTTCGTCTTTTTGCCCATTGATGAACCACTGAGCCTGGCGCGCTGGCCATCGTTGCTCATCGAGTCCCAGTTCGCGGATGACTCGCTTGACCAGTCGTTGCTGGTCATCGCTGTCGAGGATCTGGAAGTTCTGGTTCAAGCCGGCTTCCTGCCAATGTGCACGCAGCAGACGATGGGCCAGGCCGTGGAAGGTGCCTACCCACATGCCGGCTGGGTTGATGCCCATCAGTTGCTCGATACGCTGGCGCATCTCGGCAGCGGCCTTGTTGGTGAAGGTCACCGACAGAATCGAGTGTGGCGAGGCCTGCTCGACCTGGATCAACCAGGCGATACGGTGCACCAGCACCCGGGTTTTGCCAGAGCCGGCACCGGCCAGGACCAACTGACGACCGACGGGGGCCGCTACGGCCTGACGTTGGGCGTCGTTGAGAGAGTTCAACAGGAGAGAGAGATCATCGCGCATCCGAGCATTTTAGAGGCGCGAGCAACCCTTGGGCAAATATACAGTAGAAAAACTTGTTGCCGCTGACCAGTCGGTCATCGGTCTGTAGCCCAAGGCCTGCGTGCTTGAGCGCTTTTCGTCGCAAAGGCGGATAGCAAAATAATGATCCAGAGCATTTTGGCGTGGCTGTCTGCTTGTGTATGCTCCGTGCACGTTTAGGGCTGACCATTACAAGAACACTGCCTATGACATCTGGTTCCAGCCCCGTTGATGTGCCGCTGGGCGCGCGCGGGAGCATTCGCAAACAGTTCGCTACGCAACTGGCGGTAGAGCGCACCCGTCTGCTCTATCAAGGCTCGCTGCTGCCCACTTTATTCATGCTGCTCAATGGACTTGTCTGTGCCTGGATGCTGTGGAGCCCGGCGCGTTACCTACAGGTCAGCGTCTGGGTAGTCTGGTTGATGGCGTTGGTAGCACTCAGAGTTATCCAGGTCGCAGCGTTTGACTCCGCGATGCCGGTGCGCCAGGCCAAGCCAGCCTGGTGGCGAATGTTTTTATTCGGTTCGGCCTTCAGCGGACTCACCCTGGCCAGCGCAGCCATTGCCCTGGTCCCTGTGGATAACTTTGTGCAACAGGCGTGGGTGTTCGGCTTGCTCGGGGCGGCGACGTTGTCCGCCAGCATCGCCTACGCAGTCAGTCTGCCCGCCTTCCTCAGCTTCACTTTGCCGTGCTTGCTGCCTCCTATTGTCTTTTTGTTCTGCACTGGCGATGAGCAACAACGAGGCTGGGGCTGGCTGGGCCTGATTTTGCTCGGTGCCTTGCTGGTAGTCGCCTGGCAGGTCAATCGGCTTATCGAAGGCGGCCTGCTCAAGCGCTTCCAGAACCAGGCGTTGATTGAACATCTGCAGGCCGTGCAGTTGCGCAGTGAGCGTCTGAATCAGGCTCTGGCTGGCGAAGTTGAACAGCGACGACAGGTAGAAGAGCAACTGCGGGAGGCCCAGACGGGATTGGAGTCGCGGGTAGCTCAGCGCGGGCTGGAGTTGGACCAGGCCAATCAAGCGCTAGGCAAGAGTGAGCAGCGCCTGGCATTGGCCTTGGAGGCCAGCGAGCTGGGCTTGTGGGACTGGAACCTGGAAACAGATGAAATCCATCATACCCAGCTTCGAGAGCTGTTCGGCCTCGAACAGGCCCAGGTACGCAGTGTACGCAACGACCTCAAACCTCGTCTGCACCCCGATGATCTGCCGCTTTTACGACGCACACTGGTTGAGCATCTCAAGGGTCGCACCGAGGATTACCGGGTCGAGTACCGCATACGCCATAGCCACGGACACTGGTGCTGGATCGAAGACCGGGGCAAGGCGGTGGAGCACGACGCCAACGGCAAGGTCTTGCGCATGCTAGGTACGCGTCGCGATATTTCTGCGCAGAAGGCACAGGAAGAACAGCAGCGCCTGGCAGCAACAGTGTTCGAGGCGGCCAGCGAAGGCATTGCCATTCTTGGTCCTGATTTCGAATTGCTGGCGGTCAACCAGGCGTATTGCGAAGTCACCGGTTATTGTCGTGAAGAGTTGCTTGCGCGCAATGCCTTGGAATTGCCCTGCAGCCGCGATGCAAGACGGCACAGTGCCGCCATCGAACAGGCGCTGGATCAGCAGGGGCGCTGGCAGGGTGAGCTCGTCGAAGCGCGCAAGAATGGAGACCTGTACCCACAGTGGCTGCAATTGAACGGTGTACGCGACGCTCGCGGTAGCATCAGCAACATTGTGGGTTTCTTTACCGATCTATCGACTCGTCGTGAGTCGGAAGAGCGCCTGCGTTACCTGGCCCATTACGACGAACTGACGGGACTTGCCAATCGAGCACTTTTCCGCCTGCGCCTGCACGATGCCGGTCAGCGGGTTCGCGTTAATGGCCGGAGCCTGGCGTTACTGCACATTGATCTGGATCGTTTCAAGCTGCTCAACGAAGGTCTTGGTCATGAGCTGGCGGACCAGTTGCTCAAGAAAATGGCCCGACGTATCGCCAATGCAGTGCCCGAGGCCGACACCGTGGCGCGTTTGTCGGGTGACGAGTTTGCCGTGTTGTTCGATGGCTATAACAACCTTTCCAGTCTGGTCAGGGTCACAACGCGTCTACTCGACAAATTACGTGTGCCGCAGCGTCTGGATGGCCACGAGGTGGTGATCAGTGCGTCCGTAGGCATCAGTTTGTTGTCAGATGCCACCTTCGACGTGGGTGCTCTGGTCAGCCAGGCAGATATGGCCAAGCAACATGCCAAGCATCTGGGCGGCGACAGCTTCCAGTTCTACACCGAGAATCTTCGAGCCAGCACACTTGAGCGGCTGCAGTTGGAGAACCATTTGCGCAAAGCCATCGAGGAGCGACAACTGCTGGTCTATTACCAGCCCAAGTTGTGCTTGCGTCAGGGGCGACTACTGGCGGCCGAGGCGTTGGTGCGTTGGCAGCACCCACAATGGGGCATGGTGCCGCCAAGTGAATTTATCGGACTTGCTGAGGAGACAGGTCTGATCGCGCCTATTGGCGAATTCGTACTGCGCCAGGCGTGCTGGCAGGCCCGCGAATGGCAGCGCCAGGGTTTGACGCCGATTCGGGTCTCGGTGAACCTGTCGGTGCACCAGTTGCGACAGGGCAAATTGGTCAGCCTGGTCCGTCAGGTCTTGGAAGAGAGCGGTCTGGAGCCGCATCTGTTGGAACTGGAACTGACCGAGAGCCAACTGCTCGATAGCGTCGAACACATCATTACAACCTTCGAGCAATTGCATGAGCTCGGCGTAAAGCTGGCTATCGATGATTTTGGAACCGGTTATTCGTCACTCAGCTATCTCAAGCGCTTTCCGGTGGACTACGTAAAGATCGATCAGGCCTTTATACGTGGCCTGCACGAAGGCAGTGAAGATGCGGCCATAACCCGGGCGATCATTGCAATGGCCAAGAGCCTGGAGCTTAAAGTGGTGGCCGAGGGCGTGGAGACGATGGAGCAGCTTACCCTGCTGCGTGAACAGGGGTGTGACGAAGTGCAAGGCTACTTGATCAGCAAGCCCGTAGGCGCGGCTGCATTCAGTGCCCTGCTCGGACGAAGCATGGCGAGCTTCATGGAGTAGCAGGCCTTTCAGAAATGAAGGCCTGCCACGAGAACATCAGTATGTGGTCACGATGTCGTTGATGGTGCACAGCAAGTTACCCTCGTAATGCACACGTACGCAAGTGATGTCGCGGTTGCTCTCACGCATTTCGAAGGTGACCTGTTTCTCGGTAACGACCGTAAGGAATGTGCCTTCTTTTCGCTCGAGTATCAGTTCCAGGTCGATGCCTTCAGGTTCATTCATAACCATTAACTTCTGAGCCATGAGCAGTACTGGAGTGACTGCTGGGCTGTTCACGGTTACGGTGCCGTGGACTCGAAAACATGGGCCTTCAGTACTTGGCATGCGGTCATATTGAGCATGCCAGTCTTTGCTTTGGATAGTCATATCTTTCATTCCTCGATAAAGGGTTTGCAATGCGGATTGCAGGTCCATCATCGAGCAATAGAGGCTGTCAGATTCAGCAGGAAAACCTTCAGTCGTGCCAGGCGCGGCTTTGGCGTGCCAGCAGGCTATGAGCCTGCTCAGGTCCGTTGGCGCCGGCAGGATAAGGACGTGGGGCCTGAAAGTGCTCCTGCCAGCCATTGAGGATTGGGTCGATCCAGGTCCACGCCGCTTCGACTTCATCACGGCGCATGAATAGGGTCGAGTCGCCTGAGAGCACATCCAGCAGCAAGCGCTCGTAGGCATCCCATCGGCGTGTCTGGCCGAATACCTGCGCCAGGTTCAAATTCAGTTCGACGGGCTCCAGGCGCATCCCCTTGCCGGGCGTTTTGGTCATCATTTGCAGGCTGATGCGCTCATCGGGCTGCAATTGGATCAGCAACTGGTTAGCCTGGTCGCCCTCGAACAGGCGATGAGGCACGGGTTTGAACTGGATGACAATCTGCGAGGAGCGCTTACCCATACGCTTGCCGGTGCGCAGGTAGAAGGGCACGCCGGCCCAGCGCCAGTTTTCTATATGGGCTTCAACGGCGACGAACGTTTCGGTATCACTGTCGTTATCGACATCTTTCTCGAAGTAGTACGCAGGAACCTCTTGCCCGCCGATCTTGCCCGCACCGTATTGGCCGCGTACGGTTTTGTCTTGCACGTCCTGACCGCAGATCGGCTTCAGCGCTCGCAGGATCTTTACCTTTTCATCACGCACAGCCTCGGCTTCGAACTGCGCGGGTGGCTCCATTGCGACGAGGCAAAGTAGCTGTAGTAGGTGGTTCTGCAGCATGTCGCGGGTGGCGCCGGCACGGTCGTAATAGGCGCCGCGATTTTCCACGCCGAGCGTTTCGCAGACGCTGATCTGAACATGATCGATCTGGCTGTTACGCCATACCGGTTCGAGCAGGGCATTGGCAAAGCGCAGCGCCATGAGGTTCTGCACGGTTTCCTTGCCCAAGTAGTGGTCGATTCGAAAAACCTGTGACTCATCGAAAACTGCGCCGATGGCCTGGTTGATAGCCGTGGCCGATTCCAGCGAGTGGCCGATAGGCTTTTCCAGAACGATGCGCGCCTCATTATCGGCCAGACCCGACACTTTCAGATGGTTGGCGATGGGTACGAACAGGTTCGGGGCAGTAGCGAGGTAGTAAACGCGAGTCAAGCCGCCGGCTTCGCCAAGAAACCGCGCCAGACGGCCAAAGTCGGCGCTTTGGGCGGCATCCATGGAGAAGTAGTCCAGACGCGCGCAAAAGCGTGCCCAGACATCTTCATCGAAGTCATTGCGGGCAATTTGCGCGCGACAGTGGCGTTCCACCAGCTTCAGGTATTCGCTGCGTGGCAGGTTGCGCCGGGCCAGGGCAATGATGCGTACGGCAATATGGAGACGGCCCTCGCGATACAGGTGATAGAGCGCCGGAAGTAGCTTATGCAGGGCCAGGTCACCGGTGCCGCCGAACACCATGATGTCGCACGGGATAGTCAAATCACTACTCTCACAGTTCGTTTAGCTGGGCGGGTCGCCGGTCATGTAGTATAACTACAAGAAAGCTACAACCCGGTCAGTCGATCATAACCGAGTCCTGCCCTTGAATCTGTTGCAACACATCGCCCAGTCGCGCCATCTGCTACGCAAATCGGAACTCAAGGTTGCCGATCATGTGCTGCTGGATCCAGCAGCCGTCATGCACAGCTCCATGGCCGATCTTGCCCACAGCGTTGGAATCAGCGAGCCGACCATCGTACGTTTTTGTCGCGCCATTGGTTGCTCAGGGTTCCAGGATCTCAAGCTCAAGCTGGCACAAAGCCTGGCGGCCGGCGCCAGTTTTGGCCAGTTTGCCATTCATGAAGACGACTCGGTCGCCGACTATAGCCTTAAGATTTTCGACACTACACTGCACACCCTGATGGAAGTGCGCGAGCATCTCGATCCCCAGGCCCTGCAGCGGGCAGTGTCCGCCATGGCCCAGGCCCAGCGCGTCGAGTTCTACGGCTTTGGCGCTTCCGGTGCGGTAGCGGCGGACGCCCAGCACAAGTTTTTCCGCCTGCTGCTTACGGCGGCAGCTTACTCCGACCCGCACATGCAGGCGATGTCGGCGGTAACGCTCAAGCCTGGCGATGTAGCTATCTGTATTTCCCAGTCGGGTCGCTCGAAGGACTTGCTGATTACGGCCAACCTGGTGCGTGAGAGCGGGGCCACGTTGATTACACTGTGCCCTAGTCAGACGCCTCTGGCTGAATTGTCGACGGTCAATCTGGCCATCGACGTGCACGAAGATACCGAAATCTATACTCCTCTGACGTCGCGTATTGCGCACTTGGTGGTGATCGATGTGCTCGCCATGGGCGTGGCCATGGCGCGTGGCCCAAGCTTGGTCAATCACCTCAAGAGCGTTAAGCGCAGCTTGCGCAGCCTGCGTTTGTCGCCCAAGTCGATCAAGGCAATGGACGACTGATACGGATTTACCCTGGCTCTTCGGGTTCATCGATTTGTCATTGGCACGCCGCCAAACCGTAATGCCGCGAGGTCAGGCTGAAACTCCCGCACTCGATCAGGGAGATATGCAATGGCTCGTGAATTCGATGGCTCGTATCAGCCCAGCGCCAAGTCCCGCAAGCAACAGGAGAAAGATCAGCGCCGCATGGAGTTTCGCCGCGCGATTGAAAGTTACTCCGAGCAGCGTCGCCTGCTCCAGGAAATCGCCGACTACCCGGAGTTGAAGGCGATTAACCTGTGGCAGGTATCTGCGGCAGAGTCCCCGAAAAACGCTCAACAAGTGTGCTGATTTGCGCACGTTCGCTGCGAATGAATGCTAGAAAGGCCAAGGCCACCGGTGATTGCCGTTTTGCCTTGGCCTGCACCACGCACCAACTGCGATAAAGCGGCAGCTCTTCAACGGGTAGCTCCCGTAGTACGCCGGTAGCCAACTCCAGGTTAAGCGCATGGCGAGTCAGCAGGGCAATGCCCAGGCCTGCAATTACGCACTCGCGCTGGGCATCGGTCGAAGCCACCTCCAGGGTCTGGGCGAAGTGCACGCGCTTTTCCTTGAAGTACTCCTCGCAGGCCTTGCGTGTTCCCGAGCCTTGCTCGCGAACCAGTAGAGTATGCGGCTCCAGATCCTGCAGGCGCAGGTTTTCCAGCTTGCACAGTGGGTGGTCGGGAGGGGCGACGGCGACGATTGGATTGTTGAGGAATGGCAGGAATTCGAGGCCCATGTCCTGTGGCACCATGGACATGATGATCAAGTCGTCCCGGTTGTCCGAGAGGCGGCGGATAGCCTGGGCACGGTTGACCACGTTGAGTGTCAGGTTAACCTCAGGATGCATGCGCTTGAAGGCGGCAAACAAGTGCGGGACGAAGTACTTGGCGCTCGACTCCACCGCAAGCTTCAGTTGCCCTTGTAGTGAGCCCTGCATGTCGGAAAGCTGCATATCGAGGCTTTCGAGGCGGCCGAATATATCGCGGCTAGCGCGTTGAAGCGCTTCTGCTGCCTCGGTCAAATAGAGCTTTTTTCCGACGTACTCGAACAAGGGCTGCCCCACCAGTTCTTCGAGCTGGCGGATTTGTAGACTAACGGCGGGTTGCGTCAAATTCATCTCTGCAGCTGCGCGACTGTACGAACGCAAATCACAGACCTCATTGAAGATCTGCAATTGACGCAATGTCATACGCATCAATGACTTACGCATTTTTCCTGGTGCTCCAGCAAAACCCTGTAACAGCACTATAAGCTTTTGCTAATGCACACCCTAATAAATATTGATTTTTGTTTATCCAGAGACAGCGCTAAGTTAAAGATGCGACTGGCCAGCGACGACTGGTCACGCGCCGACCGGCACCGCCGGCTCGTTTGTTCTAGCGGCCTTGGGAATACTCCAGTGATAAAAAAAATCCTGATCGCCAACAGGGGTGAAATTGCAGTTCGGATCGTGCGTGCTTGCGCCGAGATGGGCATTCGCTCCGTGGCGATCTACTCCGACGCCGACCGCCACGCCTTGCACGTCAAACGTGCTGATGAGGCGCACAGCATTGGTGCTGAGCCCCTGGCTGGCTACTTGAACCCGCGCAAGCTGGTGAACCTGGCAGTGGAAACCGGATGTGATGCATTGCATCCCGGTTATGGCTTTCTGTCGGAGAACGCTGAACTTGCGGACATCTGCGCTGAGCGTGGTATTAAGTTCATCGGCCCGGCAGCGGAAGTCATTCGTCGCATGGGTGACAAGACTGAAGCTCGCCGCAGCATGATCAAGGCCGGTGTGCCGGTAACGCCAGGCACAGAAGGCAACGTCGCGGACATCCACGAAGCACTTGAGGAAGGTGACCGCATTGGTTACCCGGTCATGCTCAAGGCAACCTCCGGCGGCGGCGGCCGCGGTATTCGTCGCTGCAACAGCCGCGAAGAACTGGAACAAGCATTCCCACGGGTGATTTCCGAGGCGACCAAGGCTTTTGGTTCGGCGGAAGTCTTCCTGGAAAAATGCATCGTCAACCCCAAGCACATCGAAGCCCAGATTCTTGGCGACAGCTTCGGTAATGTTGTGCATCTGTTCGAGCGCGACTGCTCGATTCAGCGTCGCAACCAGAAGCTGATCGAAATTGCCCCCAGCCCGCAACTGACCCCGGAACAGCGTGCCTATATTGGCGACCTGTCGGTGCGCGCAGCCAAGGCCGTGGGGTATGAGAACGCCGGCACCGTGGAGTTCCTGCTCGCCGAAGGCGAAGTGTACTTCATGGAAATGAACACCCGGGTGCAGGTGGAGCACACCATCACCGAGGAAATCACCGGTATCGACATCGTTCGCGAGCAAATTCGTATTGCCTCGGGCCTGCCGCTGTCGGTCAAGCAGGAAGATATTCAGCACCGCGGCTTTGCTCTGCAGTTCCGGATCAATGCTGAAGACCCAAAGAACAACTTCCTCCCCAGCTTCGGCAAGATCACGCGTTACTACGCCCCAGGCGGCCCCGGCGTACGTACCGATACGGCGATCTATACCGGCTATACCATTCCACCGTTTTACGACTCCATGTGCCTGAAACTTGTGGTGTGGGCATTGACCTGGGAAGAAGCCATGGACCGCGGCCTGCGCGCCCTGGATGACATGCGCGTGCAAGGGGTGAAGACCACTGCCGCCTATTACCAGGAAATCCTGCGTAATCCGGAGTTCCGCAGCGGTCAGTTCAATACCAGCTTCGTTGAAAGCCATCCGGAACTGACCAACTACTCGATCAAGCGCAAACCCGAAGAGCTGGCCCTGGCCATCGCTGCCGCCATTGCCGCCCACGCAGGCCTGTGAGGAAACCCATAATGTCCAAGAAGATCTTTGTTACAGACACAATCCTGCGCGACGCCCACCAGTCCCTGCTGGCCACTCGCATGCGTACCGATGACATGCTGCCGATCTGCGACAAGCTCGACAAAGTCGGCTACTGGTCGCTGGAAGTCTGGGGCGGGGCGACTTTCGACGCCTGCGTGCGTTTCCTCAAGGAAGATCCGTGGGAGCGTTTGCGCAAACTTCGTGCTGCGCTGCCTAACACTCGCCTGCAGATGCTGCTGCGCGGCCAGAACCTGCTGGGCTACCGTCACTACAGTGATGACGTGGTCAAAGCCTTCGTGGCTAAAGCCGCTGTCAACGGTATCGATGTGTTCCGTATCTTCGATGCCATGAACGACGTGCGGAACCTGCGCGTGGCCATTGAAGCGGTCAAGGCTGCCGGCAAGCACGCCCAGGGCACCATCGCCTACACCACCAGCCCTGTACACACCATCGACGCTTTCGTCGCTCAGGCCAAGCAGATGGAAGCCATGGGGTGCGATTCGGTCGCGATCAAGGACATGGCGGGCCTGCTGACCCCTTATGCCACCGGCGAATTGGTCAAGGCTTTGAAAGCCGAGCAGTCACTGCCAGTGTTCGTTCACTCTCATGACACCGCTGGCCTGGCCGCCATGTGTCAGCTCAAAGCGATCGAGAATGGTGCCGATCATATCGACACGGCCATCTCCAGCTTTGCCTGGGGCACCAGCCATCCAGGTACCGAGTCGATGGTGGCCGCCCTCAAGGGTAGCGAGTTCGACACCGGCCTGGACTTGGAGCTACTGCAGGAAATCGGCCTGTACTTCTATGCCGTGCGCAAGAAGTACCACCAGTTCGAAAGCGAGTTCACCTCTGTCGACACCCGCGTTCAAGTAAACCAGGTTCCAGGCGGAATGATTTCCAACCTGGCCAACCAGCTCAAGGAGCAGGGCGCTCTCAACCGCATGAGCGAAGTGCTGGCTGAAATCCCGCGCGTGCGTGAAGACCTGGGTTTCCCACCGCTGGTTACGCCAACCTCGCAGATCGTCGGTACCCAAGCGTTCTTCAACGTGTTGGCAGGTGAGCGTTACAAGACTATCACCAACGAAGTAAAGCTGTACTTGCAAGGCGGCTACGGCAAAGCGCCAGGTGTGGTCGATGAGAATCTGCGTCGCCAGGCCATCGGTAGTGAAGACGTTATCGATGTGCGTCCGGCAGACCTGCTCAAGCCGGAAATGGCCAAGCTGCGTGCCGATATCGGCAACCTGGCCAAGTCCGAAGAGGACGTGCTGACGTTCGCCATGTTCCCGGATATCGGGCGCAAGTTCCTCGAAGAGCGTGAAGCCGGCACCCTGACCCCAGAAGTGCTGCTGCCAATTCCTGAGGCCGGCGCGGTGGCATCGGCCGGTGGTGAAGGTGTGCCAACCGAATTCGTTATCGACGTTCACGGTGAGACCTACCGCGTTGATATCACTGGGGTTGGCGTCAAGGCTGAAGGCAAGCGTCACTTCTACCTGTCCATTGACGGCATGCCGGAAGAGGTGGTGTTTGAGCCGCTCAATGAATTCGTTGGCGGCGGGAGCAGCAAGCGTAAGCAGGCCAGCGCACCGGGTCATGTCAGCACCACCATGCCGGGCAACATCGTCGATGTGCTGGTCAAGGAAGGTGACATGGTCAAGGCTGGCCAGCCGGTACTGATTACCGAGGCGATGAAGATGGAGACTGAAGTCCAGGCGGCCATCGCCGGCAAGGTCACCGCCATTCACGTGGCCAAGGGTGACCGGGTCAACCCGGGCGAGATCCTGATCGAGATCGAAGGCTGATTTACACGCCTTCATCTACAAGCGGTTAACCTCTGGGGAGCATTTGCTCCCCTTTTTTTGCCTAGGTCTGCGATAGCAGCGAGCACAGCCCGCTGCGAAGTTTATACGCCAACGCTAGCGGGCACTCCGGCAGGCTTGCAGTGTGAGCAGCTGGCCTGTTGGTCGCTGGTTGTCTTCCCCTAGCCAGCGCTCAAAGCCTGCCGCAATCGCAGGCCATTCATCGTCGGTAATCGAGAACCAGGCTGTGTCGCGGTTACGATCCTTAATCACCATGTGCTTGCGAAACACGCCTTCGAAGCTGAAGCCGAAGCGTTCGGCTGCTCTTTTTGAACGGGCGTTGTCGTTATTGCACTTCCACTCCAGGCGGCGGTTGCCCAGTTCGAACCCCAACTTACCCAGCAGGTATACGGCCTCTGTGCCCTTGGGTGAGCGTTGCATGGCTGCGCCAAAGGCAATATGGCCGATCTCGATGCGGCCTTGGTCGGGCACGATGGACATCAAGCTGAGAATCCCTTGAGCCTGGCCACTGGCCAGATCAATGACGCTGTAGAACAGCGGATCGCTGCTGGCTGCGTTGCTATCAAGCCAATGGTCGAAGTCTTCTCGTTCAGTAAAGGGGCCGTAGGCAAGATAGTCCCAGAGCGTGGGGTCCGATTCCGGTCCTTGAAACACCTGCCAGAGGTCTTCACGATCGCGCCGGGGATCGAGTTTCTCCAGGCGAATGAAGCGACCTACCAGGGTTTTGGCTTGCGGACGTTTGGCCGGGTGCCAGTTCAACGATGCACTCATGTGAAGGCTCCAGGTTTACAACGGTTTGCGAAACTGGATAAACCCAGGACGCTCGGCAACCTGTTCGTAGAGACTGATTGCGGTGGCGTTGGTTTCGTGGGTCAGCCAGTGAACCTTGGCGCAGCCAGCTTCGCGGGCGGTGGCGTAAACAAATTCGATCAATTGGCGGCCAACGCCGAGGCCACGTTGTTCGCTTCGGACAAACAGATCCTGCAGGTAGCATGCGTTCTCGATGCTCCAGTTGGATCGATGATAGATCCAATGAACCATGCCTACTGCCTTGCCATCGACCCAGGCCAGCGCGGCATTGGTGGGCTCACCTGGATCAAGCATGCGCTCCCAGGCCACTGCTGTCACTTCGTCGTCAAGATGGGTTTCGTAGAAGCTCAGATAAGCCTGCCAGAGTGGCAGCCAGACATTGTGGTCGTCAGCGCAGACGGGACGAATAGTTACGGTTGGCATAGCAGGTTCCCTCAAGGTTGGCGCATCAGTGTGGCCAGTTGGTTGTCCATGGGATCAGAGCTGTTGGCCAGCGCCGAGCGAACGCCTTCGATATCGACGGCTGAGCGGTTCTGACTGAGTTTTCGGGTACCTTGCAGGCGATCGATAGGCAGCGCAAAACCGACAATGGCCTTGAGCATCCCGGCCATGTAGTCGCTGGGTGCGTCGTCTACCGACCAAGGTTTGGCCTGGCGCTGTTCATGGTGGTCGCTCAAGCGGCGGACGATATCGAGCAAACGCTCGGCATCGTGAAACACCTCGGCTTGACCCCAGGCATGCACGACCTGGTAGTTCCAGGTTGGCACGGTGCGGGGATCTTCAAGCTTGCTTGGATAATAGCCAGCACTGACGTAGGCGTCGGGACCGGCAAACACCACCAGTGCCTCGGCGCCGTCGGCCAATTCCTGCCATTGGCGATTGGCGCGGGCAAAGTGTCCATAAAGCGTACCGTTGCTGCCCTTGCTACGATCCAGCAACAGCGGCAAGTGACTGGCCTGCAAACCCTGCTCGCCGTGAGTAACCAGAACGGCCAAGCGTGTCTGTTCGATTTGCTGTTGCAGTTGGGAAAGGTCGGTTTCCTTGTAGCTCGAAGGTGTGAACATGAGGATTGTCCTTGGCGAATGGCTCAATCCTAGGCAGGCTAATGGTCTATGTTAAGAGCCATTTACAGCTAATTTGATAGGTCCATTGTTATGAGCGAGCGTCCGTTTTGCTTGCCGTTCGACCCCACGGGTATTGTTCTTGATCGCCGCCAAGGCTTGAGCCGTCAGCTGTACCAAGAGCTGCGCGTACGGGTGCTGGATGGCCGTTTGAGCAGTGGCACGCGCCTACCGGCGACTCGAGACATGGCCGCTGCGTTGGCGTTGTCACGTAACAGTGTGGTGCGCGCTTACGACCAGCTGTATGCCGAAGGCTTCATCGAAAGCCGGGTGGGTGACGGGACCTACGTCAGTCAGCTTCCGAAACTATCCACAAAAATATCCACAGGGTTATCCCTGGGCTTTTCCACAGATTTATCCACAAATTCGCCTGAAAGCACTGATATTTTATCCAGTGAAGTTATCCACAATGGGCCCTTGGAGCGCCTGCAGCGACATCATTTGCCTGCGCCAAAAAGTGGTCCTCCACGGGCTTTTCGCGTCGGTTTGCCGGCGCTGGACCTGTTTCCTTTTGACGTCTGGGCCAAGCTGCAGGCGGGATTCTGGCGCAACCCGGATCCGCAGGCCTTGGGGTATGGGGATCCGGCAGGAGAGACTCAACTTCGTGAATTGATTGCGACTTATTTGCGTCGATCTCGCGGACTTTCCTGCACCGCTGAACAAATTGTGATCACCAGCGGCGCGCAGCAAGCCATTAGCCTTTGTGCACAGTTGCTGCTGGAGCCTGGGGATGGGGTGGCTGTGGAAAACCCTGGGTATCGTGCTGCTGGTAACGCCTTCGCTCTGACGGGAGCGCAGGTGCATGGCATTGCGGTGGACAGCGAGGGGCTGGACTGTGCTGCACTTGATGCCATGGCGCAGTGTCGCTTGAGCTATGTGACGCCCTCGCACCAGTACCCCACTGGCGTCACGATGAGTTTGGCCCGGCGTCTGGAGCTGCTGGAATGGGCACAGCGCAAGGGTGGCTGGATCATCGAGGACGACTACGACGGCGAATATCGTTACAGCGGCGCGCCTCTGGCACCGTTGGCAGCGCTGGATCGCAGCGGGCGTGTACTGTATGTCGGCACGTTCGGCAAAATTGTTTTTCCTGCATTACGACTGGGCTATCTGGTGCTGCCGCAACAGTTGGTGCAGGCCTTTTCTCGCTGTCGGGCGCTGGCTGTCAGGCATTCGGAAGTGGGTACCCAGGCTGTCTTGGCGAAATTCATGGCCCAGGGGCATTTTCAGCGACATATTCGCCGAGTACGGCGTGCCGCCCTGAGTCGGCGAAATGCGCTTCAGATGGGGTGGCCTGTGGATATCCCGGGAATTGGTCCCATGCCCGAGGTAGCGGCAGGGCTGCACTTGAAAATCGATGTCGACAGCTACGCGCGTGAGCAGACGTTGATCGCCCAGGCCGAAGCGGTCGGCGTTGAGCTCAATGCCCTGAGCGACTACTGGCTGCCGGACTCGGCCACGCCTGTGGATGGACGCGCCGGATTGGTGCTGGGTTTTGCCGCAGTGGACGAAGCACACATTGCTGATGCGCTCGTACGTCTGCGGCGTGCGTGGGGCGGCTAGATGCGCCGACGCCATTCCGTCAGGTGCGTTCGAATCCTTCCAGGACGTTAACGGCGTTTATACCGATTTCTTCAACGGCATAGCCACCTTCCATGACAAATAAGGTCGGCTTGCCAAGACGAGCGATGCGCTCGCCCATCTGCAGGTAGTCCGGGCTGTCGAGCTTGAACTGGGAGATGGGATCGTCCTTGAATGTATCGACCCCCAATGACACCACGATCACGTCTGGCGCATAGGCGGCAATGCGTTCACAGGCTTGCTCCAGAGCATTGCTCCAAGTGGTCCAGTCACTGCCTGCGGGTAGTGGGTAATTGACGTTGTAACCCAGGCCCTCACCTTCGCCTTCCTCGTCGGCATAACCCAGGAAAAATGGAAACTCGGCCTGCGGGTCGCCGTGAATCGAGGCGAAGAGCACGTCGCTGCGCTGATAGAAGATTTCCTGGGTACCGTTGCCGTGGTGGTAGTCGACGTCAAGGATGGCAACTTTGCTGTGGCCTTGGTCAAGAAAGGCCTGTGCGGCAATGGCGGCATTGTTCAGATAGCAGTAGCCGCCCATCACATCGCTTGCCGCATGGTGTCCTGGTGGGCGGCATAGGGCAAAGGCGCTGCGCGCACCGGCTTGCACTGCCGCTTGGGCGGTCAGCGCAACCTGCGCGGCACTATAGGCTGCCTTCCAGGTGCCAGCAGTGATCGGGGCTCCCGCGTCGAAGCTGTAATAGCCCAGTTCACCATGCAGGCCCTTGGGTTTGATGCTACGCAAGGTTCGTGCTGGCCAGGTAAAGGGCAGCAGGTCACCCTCGTGGCCGAGGGCGGACCAGCGCTGCCAGGCACCCTCGAAGAAATTCAGGTAATCGGCGCTGTGCACGCGTAGCAGTGGTGCGCGGCCAAAGTCTGTCGGACCTTGTACCGGGCCCAATTCACGGGTCTTGACCCGCTCAAGTACATGGTCTGCACGTGAAGGCATTTCAAAGCAGGGCATGAGTTGCCCATCGATCAACTCGCAGCGGCCGTGATGAAGGCGATGATCGTCAGAATAAATTGTCAGCATTTATTGTTCTCCGGAGTCTCTGGCGTGGGCCCATTGTTGATGGACCAGCTCCGGTTCTGAACGGCGAAAACGGCCAAAAGGGGATCGATATGGCCAGTCTGGCCGTCCGCTTTTCGCCGCTAGGTGCGGAAATGGCTGGGTGCTACGCCGCTCCAGCGCAAGAACGCATGACGAAAGCTGGCCGTTTCGCTGAAGCCCAGCACCTCTGCGATTTGATAGATCGGCAGTTGGTCCTCGGCCAGCAATTGTTTGGCACGCTCGAATCGCAACTCATCGAGCAACTGCTGATAGCTGCTGCCCAACTCCTGCAGATGTCGTCGCAGGGTGCGCGATGAACAATTCATCTGCTTGGCCAGGCCCTCCAGTCCAGGCGCGGCATTCAACTGATCGAGAAGCAGTTGGCGGATGCGCCCCAACCAGGCTTGGCGACCGGTGAACTCCAGATTCTGCCGCCGGCAGCGCTCGCTCATGGCGCGGTGGGTTATCTGGTCTGCCAACGGCAGTGGCATGTCCAGCCAGCGACGTTCAAAGGCAAAGGCATTGTCGCCGGCACCGAAATGCAGTGGGCAGTTGAAAGTTTCAGCGTACAGCGATTGGTAATCGGGGCAGGTATGGTTGAAGCGGGAAGCGATCAACGGCAGTGTCTGCCCGAGTAGGTCATCGCAAATCACTTTCAGTGAGGTCAGGCAAAATTCGGCGTTGAATGCAGCCAGGCAAGGATCCGCACGATAATTGCTGGCGCTGAACCAGATGCGCTCACCGTCTTCGATCAGGCGTAGCTGAAAAAGTGTTCCCAACAACGCCGGATACTGCATTGCCAGGCGCAAAGCGTCACCTAAGGTGGCACTGGAGAGCAGGGCGTAACCAAGCATGCCGTAGCAGGAAACGTGCATGCGTCGTCCCAATTCCAAGCCCACTTCGCGACGTCGTGCCACAGCATTGGCACACACCAGCATCTCCTGGCGGGTGGTGATGCGTGAATCGGCGCGGCCCAGGTCTGACGGGCTGATACCGCTACCTTCGAGCAGCGCAGAAGCCTCGATGCCGTCATCCTTGAAGGCTTGAATAACCAACGACACAGCATTGAGCGTTGTGAGGTGTGAGTGGAGCATGGTGGGGCTTCCTGCTGAAGGGCTATCTGCAAACCAGCAATATGCGTGCCTTGCTGGAATCAGCACAGCTCTCCACACAGATCCAGTTCGATCAGGCGCCGTATTTCTGCTGGCGGCAAACCCGTGCCGAGCAGTAGCTGCAGCTTGCCGAATGCCGCTTCACGGGTCATTCCGCCGCCCGATACCACACCAACCTGGCGCAAACGGCTGCCCGCTTCATAAACGTCCAGTTCGACGCCGCCCTCATGGCATTGGGTGATTGCCACCACCACTACATCTTTGCTCTGGGCTTGCCTCAGCACATCGAGAAAGCCGGCGTCGTCGGCCGGACCGGTGCCGCTGCCGAAACACTCCAGGATAAGGGCCTGCGCACCGCTGTCGAGCGCCGCTTGCAACAAAGCAGCGCCGAACCCGGGTACCAGTGGCAATACAGCGACAGTCGCAGGTTGCCAGGCTTGTCGGTAGTTCAGCGCTGCTGGTAAAGGCTGCGCCTTGGGTGCGCCGCCCAAGCGTTTGAGCATGACGAATGGATGCCGACCGAAACTGCGCACCTTGGCGGTTCGATTGGGTTCGAGCAGTTCTCCATGAAAATACAATTGCACGCCCGCGACTGCGCCTTGAGTTAGCGCTTGCAGGGCCCCGACGAGGTTTTCCCAGGCATCGCTGTCGGCTGTGCCCGCGGGTAGCATGGAACCTGTGAGCAGTACGGGCGCTGGCAAACCAATGAGCTGGAAACTCAGGGCGGCAGCGCTGTAGGCGAGGGTGTCGGTACCGTGCAGTATCAGCACCGCGTCGCAGTGCTGTACCTCGATGGCATCGATGATCGCTACACGCAGGCGCTGCCAGTAGCGGGGCGTCATGTTGGCGCTATCGATCAGCGGCTGCATTTCGCGAAACTGCCACTGCGTTATATCGGTACGCCCGGTCAGGTGTTCGCGCATCCTTTGCTCGAGTCCCGACGCCGGAACCAGGCCGTTGGCACTGGCCTGCATGCCAATGGTACCTCCGGTATACAGCACCATGATCTTACGAGCGGGATATGCAGTAGCCATTACGCTGTCTCCGTGGTCGGCCAGGGTTTAGCCGAGCACAGTACGTCATCATCAGCCTGGCTGTCAGCGGGCATAAAAAAAGGGCCCGGGGAATGATCCCTGGGCCCTCAAAAGGTGAGAGGTGTCTAGTCCCTCGACCTGGTGAGCGGTGTTACAGCATCGGTTACGCTTTGAGCGGGACCAGACGCGGAGCAATCATGTTTTCCGGACGCAGGATGTCGTTGAGCATCTCTTCGTCCAGCAGGCCTTCCTCGCGGACCAGTTCCAGCACACCACGGCCACTTTCCAGGGCGATGGCAGCGATACGGGTGGCGTTCTCGTAGCCGATGTACGGGTTCAAGGCAGTGACCAGACCGATCGAGTGTTCGACCAGTTCACGGCAGCGTTGTTCGTTGGCGGTGATGCCGACGATGCAATGCTCGCGCAGCATGTCCATGGCGCGCTGCAGCAGGCGGATCGAGTCGAAGATCTTGTAGGCGATCAGCGGCTCCATGACGTTCAGCTGCAGTTGGCCACCTTCAGCGGCAACGGTCAGGGCCAGGTCGTTACCCATGATGGCGAAGGCCACCTGGTTGACTGCTTCCGGGATAACCGGGTTGACCTTGCCTGGCATGATCGAGCTGCCTGGCTGGCGCGCTGGCAGGTTGATCTCGTTGATGCCGGTACGTGGACCGCTGGAAAGCAGGCGCAGGTCGTTGCAGATTTTCGACAGCTTGACCGCGGTACGCTTGAGCATGCCGGAGAACAGGACGAAGGCGCCCATGTCCGAAGTCGCTTCAATCAGGTCGGCGGCAGGTACCAGCGGCTGGCCGCTGATGGTCGCCAGGCGCTGTACCGCCAGGGACTGATAGCCAGGGTCGGCGTTGATGCCGGTGCCGATGGCGGTACCACCGAGGTTGATTTCGGTCAGCAGTTCTGGCGCCAGGGAGCGCAGGCGGTTCAGGTCTTCGGTCATGGTAGTGGCGAAGGCACGGAATTCCTGGCCCAGGGTCATCGGCACAGCGTCCTGCAGCTGGGTACGGCCCATCTTCAGTACGTGGTCGAATTCCTGGCCCTTGGCGGCGAAGGCCTGGATCAGGCTGTCGAGGCTGGCCAGCAGCGCATCGTGACCCAACAGCAGACCCAGACGGATCGCAGTCGGGTAGGCGTCGTTGGTGGACTGCGCCATGTTCACGTCGTTGTTCGGGTGTAGATACTTGTACTCGCCCTTCTGGTGACCCATGGCCTCCAGCGCAATGTTGGCGATTACTTCGTTGGCGTTCATGTTGGTAGAAGTACCAGCACCGCCTTGAATCATGTCAACCACGAACTGCTCGTGGTAATCACCGCGGATCAGGCGGGCGCAGGCCTCGCTGATGGCGGCGTGCTTGGCATCGCTCAGGTGACCCAGTTCACGGTTGGCGTCGGCAGCGGCCTGTTTGACCATGGCCAGGGCAACAACCAGTTTAGGGTAGTGCGACAGCGGAACACCGGAGAGGTGGAAGTTGTTGGCAGCGCGCAGGGTCTGGATGCCGTAATAAGCATCAGCAGGGACTTCAAGGGTGCCAAGCAGGTCTTTCTCAACGCGGAACGATGCAGCAGCGGACATGATAGATATCATCTCGAATTTGACCCGGCACATGCCGGAATGGCGCTAATGCTAGGCCGGGGGGGATTTTGCGGCCAATGCTGTTGCACGCTAACCTATGCACAAACGGCATAATGGTTGATGTGACGCCAACCGACATTCGAGCGTGTGCCATTTTGGTGCATGCGTGGAGAGACAAATGAACCTCGAAAGCAAATGGCTGGAAGACTTCAGCGCCTTGGCGGCGACCCGCAGCTTTTCCCAGGCCGCCGAGCGCCGATTTGTAACGCAGCCGGCCTTCAGTCGACGCATACGCAGTTTGGAAGCCGCACTGGGACTGCAGTTGGTGAACCGTTCCCGCACGCCCATTGAGTTGACCGCAGCGGGGCAGCTGTTTCTAGTGACTGCGCGCACCGTTGTCGACCAGTTGGGCGAAGTTCTCCGTCATTTGCATCACTTGGAAGGTGGTCAGGGGGAGGTTATCCAGATCGCAGCAGCGCACTCGCTGGCGTCCGGCTTTTTTCCGCGCTGGGTCGCTCAACTCCGCAACGATGGTTTGAACATTGCTACGCGCCTAGTCGCTACTAACGTGGGCGATGCGGTGCATGCGCTGCGTGAGGGTGGCTGTGACTTGATGCTGGCCTTCTACGATCCGGACGCAGCCCTGCAAATGGATGCCGAGATATTTCCATCGCTACACATGGGGACGACCGAAATGTTGCCGGTGTGTGCGCTGGGAACCGATGGCAAGCCGCTGTTCGATCTGGAGGGTGAGGGCAGCGTGCCCCTGCTGGCCTACAGTGCGGGTGCATTCCTTGGTCGCTCGGTTAACTTGCTATTGCGCCAGCGTAACCTGCGCTACACCACTGTCTATGAGACTGCTATGGCCGATAGCTTGAAGAGCATGGCGCTGGAAGGGATGGGGGTTGCCTGGGTGCCACGACTGTCCATGCGTGGCGAGTTGGAGCGGGGTGAGCTGGCAATTTGTGGTGCAAGCCAATGGCATGTGCCTTTGGAAATTCGTCTTTATCGGTGTGCCTTGGTACGCAAGGCCAACGTGCGGTTGTTGTGGCGCAAGCTGGAATCCACAGGCGTGCACGCTGGCCAGGCTGAATGAGGATGTCTACTCGCTGAGCATACGGTCCAGGTGTTCAGCGATGGTGGCACGGTTTGCATCGCTGTATCGGTAGCAATTGGAGCGCAGTGGGTGGCGTTCGGGGTAGACGTAGGTCTCGCAGATCCATGGGTTGTAGCGCAATTCAGCGGCTTCGTGAGTGGCTCCCATCAAATGGCCCAGCTCATGTGCCAGTGCAGTGTAGGTGGTGAGTGATGCGACGCCGTAAGGGTAAAGCCTGCTGGCAAGACCGGCGACGGTGCCGGCCTCCGGCCCATCGAGGGGGCCGAAACCATTGCGAGTGAGCAGCAATGCTTTTCCATACTCGGGCGCAGGCGCGGTTTGACGAAAGGTCTTCAAGGTGTTTTCAGGTGAACTCTGCCAGTACGCAATGTCGGTAACACCCGCGACGTTGCGCTGAAAAATCACCTCGATGGAATGCTGGGTGATCTGGCGCATTTCATCTAGCCAGGGTTGTACATAGCCTTTGCGTAGCTGCTCGTCGCTGGTGTCGGCCAACTCGTCATGAGGGTACAGCATGACGATGAATGATGAGGCGGCCATGGCTTGGCCAAGATGTGTACAGGCAAGTAGGACAACAGTCATTGCGTAACATTTGAAGTGATTCATCTGGCGCCCCTCCTTGGGACTTGTTTGGGTGCCCAATGATGTTTTGGAATCGGCGCAAGCAGCATTCGGAAAATTGCCCAGCAATAAACTCAGCCTTTGATCTGTCGGAGTGCGCCAAGGGGTGGGCGTGTGTATACGCCATGGGCTATAATCCCGCGCCTTCGGCCACACCGGTCGATTCAGAATCCGAATGACAAGCCACGCCGGTCCACCTGCGTGGCTTGTTGCTTTTAGCGCGCCGCACGGCGCTTGCAGGAGAGGCTCGACGATGAGTGCACTGGTTGGCGTGATCATGGGCTCCAAGTCCGATTGGTCCACCCTTAGCCACACCGCCGATATGCTGGAAAAACTCGGCATTCCCTACGAGGTCAAGGTGGTTTCCGCCCACCGCACCCCGGATTTGTTGTTCCAGTATGCTGAAGAGGCCGAAGGCCGTGGCATTGAGGTGATCATCGCTGGAGCGGGGGGCGCTGCCCACCTGCCAGGCATGTGCGCCGCCAAGACCCATCTGCCTGTCCTGGGTGTGCCGGTACAGTCGTCGATGCTCTCCGGAGTCGACTCGCTGTTGTCGATCGTACAGATGCCAGCCGGTATTCCGGTCGCCACCTTGGCTATCGGCAAAGCTGGCGCCATCAACGCTGCGCTGCTCTCGGCGAGCATTCTGGGCGCCAAGCACCCGCAGTTCCACACGGTGTTGAAGCAGTTCCGCGCTGAGCAGACAGACAGCGTTCTGGATAATCCAGATCCGCGTCAGGCTTGAGGTCCAACCCATGAAAATCGGTGTAATCGGTGGCGGCCAATTGGGTCGTATGCTGGCTTTGGCGGGAACTCCGCTGGGCATGAACTTCGCCTTCCTTGACCCCGCCCCGGATGCATGTGCAGCCCCCTTGGGCGAACACCTGCGCGCCGATTACGGTGACCAGGACCATCTGCGTCAGTTGGCCGACGAAGTCGACCTGGTAACCTTCGAGTTCGAAAGCGTACCGGCTGAAACCGTTGCCTTCCTCTCGCAATTCGTGCCGGTCTATCCGAGTGCAGAATCGTTGCGGATCGCACGTGATCGCTGGTTCGAAAAAAGCATGTTCAAGGACCTGGGCATTCCGACCCCGGCGTTTGCCGATATCCAGTCGCAAGCCGATCTGGACGCTGCAGTCGCCACGATTGGCCTGCCTGCCGTGCTCAAGACCCGTACCCTGGGTTATGACGGCAAGGGTCAGAAGGTGCTGCGCACGGCCGAGGATGTGGTAGACACTTTCGCTGAACTGGGTAGTGTGCCTTGCTTGCTGGAAGGCTTCGTTGCGTTCAGCGGCGAAGTCTCGCTGATTGCCGTGCGTGCTCGCGATGGTGAAACCCGTTTTTATCCGTTGGTGCACAACACCCACGAGAACGGCATCCTGCGTCTGTCGGTGGCCAGTGAAGACCATTTGCTTCAGAAACTGGCCGAAGATTACGCGGGTCGTGTGCTCAAGCAACTCGACTACGTCGGTGTGCTGGCATTCGAATTCTTCGAAGTCGATGGCGGCCTGAAAGCCAACGAGATCGCACCACGCGTACATAACTCCGGGCATTGGACCATCGAAGGGGCCGAGTGCAGCCAGTTCGAGAACCACCTGCGCGCCGTTGCCGGCCTGCCGCTTGGTTCGACTGCCAAGGTCGGCGAGAGCGCAATGCTCAACTTCATCGGCGAAGTCCCAGCAGTACACCAGGTGGTTGCCATCGACGAATGCCACCTGCATCACTACGGCAAGGCCTTCAAGGTCGGCCGCAAGGTGGGTCACGCCACCCTGCGTTGTGATGACATGGCGACCCTGGAGCAAAAAATCCAGAAGGTCGAAGCGCTGATTAAGGGTTAATTGGAACCTTCCCCCACCGCTGTCCCTCTGATGGCAGGATGCCAAAGCGCTGACTAGGCTTTGGCATGCGCCATTTCATTCAGAGGGATTGCCATGGGTATCATCGGAACCATCTTCATCGGCCTGATCGTCGGATTGCTGGCACGCTTCATCAAGCCTGGCGACGACAGCATGGGCTGGATCATGACCATTCTCCTGGGTATTGCCGGTTCGCTTGCTGCGACCTACGGCGGTCAGGCGCTGGGCATCTACCAGGCTGGCGAAGGCGCGGGCTTCCTGGGTGCGCTGGTGGGGGCGGTCATTCTTCTGGTGATCTACGGTATGGTCAAAAAGAACTGACAGCAGGCTAGAATGCTCGGCAATTTTCGTTGTCGAGCATTCTTATGCGCCGTGTATTGCTGCTTTCATTGTTGATCATCAGCAGCCTCGCCCGTGCTGAACTGGCGGAGACCGACTGGCTTGAATTGATGCCCGAGTCGGATCAGAAAGCCCTTGAGCTGATGCCTGAAATTGATCACAACTCCCCCGAGGCCATGGGCACTTTTACTGCCAAGGGCGGCCTTAAGCAGAGCAAGGGCTTGCCTGCGGTGATGTATTCAAACAAGACCGTGCCCGCAATGAATGGCAAACAGATCCGTCTGGGTGGTTACCCCGTGCCGCTGGAATCCGATGCCAAGGGCAACAGCACGCTGTTTTTCCTCGTGCCTTATCCAGGTGCCTGCATCCACGTGCCGCCACCGCCACCTAACCAACTGGTGCTGGTTCGTTACCCCAAGGGCCTGAAGATCGACGATATCTACACGCCGCTGTGGGTCAACGGCACGCTGAAAGTGGAGAAGGTCACCAATGACCTGGCTGACGCGGCATATGCAATAGACGCGGCCCAAGTGAAAGTAGTCGAAGAAAGCGATCTCTGATCTTCCTGAACGTTGACTGGTGCTGACAGTCCGATATTCAAGGATTGTCATGGAGCGTCATGTCTCATGAAAGGACCCATTGCGCTGCTGGCCTGCCTGGGCCTGATTTGGCCGCTGGCGTCAGCTGCACAAGCGCCGCTACGAATCACTCAGATGCAACGTTGCGGCGACATACTGGCGACTGCTGAGCAACAGTGGTGCCTGCATGTCAGCGGGCTGGGAAATCAACGTCCCACCGTCTGGCTCGGTGATAAGGCTTTGGCGCCTGAAGCAGTGCAGCTCAAGGGTGAGTCTGTGCAGCTACGCGTGAACAAGCGCGATCACGTAAGCGCTTCAGTATGGCTGGAACTGGCGGACCGACGCAGCAACCCCGTATGGCTGTCGGTGAGCAATAGTCACATAGTTGCGGCGCGGTCTGACGAAGTAGCCAGGAATATGGATGGTCTGGTCACCTACGTGGATCTGATCAGCCTACTGATCGAGGAGCAGCACGACGGATTGATCGAGGCGCGTCGTCTGGCTGAAAAATATGGTGCCAAGGTCGTAGGCGCCATCCCTGCGCTCAATACCTACCAATTGCGTATACCCGCACGTGACCTTATCCAGCGTGATGCCCTGTTGTTGCGCATGGGCAGCGAAGCCAGCGTTGATGCTGTCATTGTCGAAGAATCGGCTCCGGAACGTGGTGAAGAGACTGCCGTCGACAACACCCGTCCACCTACGGCGGGCAAAGAGTGGGCCGCCAATCGGTTCATGGATGCGGTGTACTACTACCGCAAACGCATTCCGGCAGTGAAGGCTCCAATCAAGGTGCAGCAAGTGCGAGTGGGTATCATCGAGCGGGATGTGGATTTCGATTCACCGGACTTCGCTGCTTATCGGGGGGGCTGTAAAGCAGGTGCTGGGAAGATGTGCGTGTTTGCCCGTGATTCGAGCAAACCGGATAACCACGGCTCAAGCGTTGCCGGCATCATTGCGGCGGCTTGGCAGGCCGGAGGTAATCGCGGGTTCCTATCGGGCTTGGACGCTGCCAGCCCTGGCTTCGAGGTGATCGTCGAGCGCAGCTCTGATGCGGGCATCACCGCCAACATTGCCGCTTCGGTGAATCTGGTCGAAGACGGGGTGCGGGTGCTCAATTGGAGTTGGGGAGTACATCGTGTCGGGACCAGGAGCATCGAGGGGGACGAAATCGATTCATTGGTGCGCTCCGGGCTGGCTATCGGTGGTTACGAAGAACTTCTCGAAGAATTTTTCCTGTGGCTGCGAGCCGAGCATCCGGATGTCATTGTGGTCAATTCGGCAGGTAACGGTTCATCCAGGTCCGATGACGACGAGTATCGCCTACCGTCTTCATTGGTGGCCGATCAGCTTCTGGTGGTCGGTGCTCATCAGCGTAGCGGGCAGGACGTGAGGCGAGATGACCCGGATTACGTGATTAAGCGCGGCAGTTCAAATATTGGAAGGCGTGTTGATATTAGCGCTGCAGCCTGTGTTCATGCCTCTACAGCAGAAATGGGCAAGCCTGGCACGGTGCATTGCGGTACCTCGTTCGCGACGCCTTTGGTGACGGCTGTTATAGCAGCCATGCTGTCGATCGATCCGGCACTTACTCCGCAACAAGTACGCATGCTATTGCGGCGTAGCGCAATGACTTTGGGGCCGCGGCAAGACTTCGAGGCCATGGATGGCGAAGATCTCACCGCGCCCATTCTACCGTCCGAGCGTGACAGTCAGCTGGACCATGCTGACTTGGGACGCTCGGCACGACTGGACATGCAAAAGGCGCTTGAACTGACCATACAAGGCAGCGGTAGAGTGCGCTGAGGTTATTGTCCTAGAGCGGTTCGCTGCTGATGCACAGGCTCAGGGAATGTGTTGCTCCCGGTGCGAGTGTCACAATGTCGTCCCACACATTGGCGGTCTCGATACATAGCATGCGTTGCCAGCCATCGTTGGCCATGTCAGCCAGTTCCGCAGCGCGGTCAGTCCAGGGGTTCCAGATCACCGCCGAGCGCGAACCGCTGCTGGTCAAGGTAATGCGCCGGTGCCATGCCGGATCGACAATGTGCAGTTGCTCAGGGCTCTGCAAATAGATGCGGTCGGTTTCACCGGCAAAACCTAGCGTGCCTTGTTGTGTGCGTTGTTGCCAATCCGCCAGGGTTTCGATGTAGCTCAGGTCGTCAACGCCTTCGACCAGTACCTGGCGCACATCGCTGACGGCAAAGTAGCTATGCAGTGCCTGGCTGAGGGTGACTGGAGCGTTGTCCAGGTTATAGCTGGAGAGGGTGACGGTCAGTTGCTCGCCCATGACGATGGCCAACGTGAGCTCGACGTTGTGCGGCCAGTCGGGAAGATCGCCCTGAGTGGCTGGCAATGTGAATTCGACACGAACACTTTCGCCACTGCTGTCGATACCGAGCAGTTGCCAGTCGCGACCACGAACCAAGCCATGAGCTGGCCCCTCCTCGGCACCATACATGGCTTGCACCGTAGCAGGGTTGCGCTTGAGATTGCCAAACCAGGGCCAGCATACCGGTACTCCGGCACGCACAGATTTGCCCTGTTTGAAAATGGCTTGTTCGCTGAGCCACAGCAAAGGCGGCTCACCGAGCCGCTGATAGCTCAGAACTTGCGCGCCCTGCTGGGCGACCAGCAGTTCGGCATGGCTGCTGGTGATACGCCAGCAGTTAAGCTCGCCATGCTGTTCGGATTCGACCTTGGGTGTGGACATGCGCTTGATCTCATTGGTTTGCCGTACGGTTTTGGACCGTTTGCATTCCGTCGAGTTTACCGCGCAGCCGTGTCAGCGACGAGGAGGAACCGAGCGAGTGCGGCCGCTGCCATCGATGGCGACAAACACGAAGACCGCTTCGGTAACCTTGCGCCATTCACTGGACAGCGGATCGTCGCTCCACACCTCGACCATCATCTGGATCGAGCTACGGCCGATTTCCAGGGTCTGGGTATAGAAAGACAATTGTGCACCCACGGCCACAGGTACGAGGAAGGCCATGCGGTCGATAGCCACGGTTGCTACCCGGCCACCAGCGACTCGGCTGGCCATGGCCGTGCCGGCCAAGTCCATTTGCGCGACTAGCCAGCCGCCGAATATATCGCCAAAACCATTGGTTTCACGCGGTAGTGCGGTGATCTGCAAGGCCAGGTCGCCTTGCGGGATAGGATCTTCTTGTTCGAGTTCAATCATGCCGGGGGTGCCTCTGACCCGTGACGCTTCGTTGGTTGGCGCTAACACAGACGCCTCGAAAAACGATTCAGCACAACCATAATACGCTGCTTTCGCTTTGCCAGGCGGCGAAGGGAAACTCTGCGAAACCGACTAAGCACATCTAGCTGCGTTTTCGCACAACATCCTTCATGACATCCAACCCTTCTACAGGCGGCCAGTATATAGAGCCGACAGCGCAGCGACGACCGTGCAGTCATTAAACTTGTATTGAATTTGTACTGCTATGTGCTTTTTCCAGCAATTTGCTATGGTTCGATGCTTCCCAGGCCGAAAGCCGCGTCGTAGCTGGCCTGAACATAAGAAAGACCTATAAGAGATATCCATGACCTCCGTGCCCGGTAGTATCGCGCAGCCTTCGAGGCCGCTCACCCGCAGTGACTATAAGACCCTGTCGCTTTCCGCTTTGGGCGGGGCACTGGAGTTCTACGATTTCATCATTTTCGTATTCTTCGCCACCGTCGTCGGCCAGTTGTTCTTTCCTGCCGACATGCCGGATTGGCTGCGCTTGATGCAAACGTTTGGCATTTTTGCCGCCGGCTACTTGGCGCGCCCGCTGGGCGGCATTGTCATGGCCCACTTTGGCGACCTGCTGGGGCGCAAGAAAATGTTCACGTTGAGCATTTTCATGATGGCCGTACCCACGCTGATCATGGGTCTGCTGCCAACGTATGCGCAGATAGGTGTGATGGCGCCGTTCCTGCTTTTGCTGATGCGGGTGATCCAAGGTGCGGCGATTGGCGGTGAAGTGCCAGGCGCGTGGGTATTTGTGTCCGAACATGTGCCGGCACGTAATACAGGTTATGCCTGCGGCACGCTGACCGCTGGGCTAACGGCCGGGATCCTCCTTGGCTCCCTGGTGGCAACCCTGATCAACACGATTTACACCACCGAGGAAGTAGCGGACTACGCCTGGCGTATTCCATTCCTGCTGGGTGGTGTGTTCGGATTGTTCGCGGTCTACCTGCGTCGTTGGCTACATGAAACCCCCGTCTTTGCCGAAATGCAGGCACGCAAGGCACTGGCTGAGGAAGTACCGCTGCGGGCAGTGTTGCGTGATCACCGAGGCGCCATTGTTCTTTCGATGTTGCTGACCTGGTTGTTATCAGCCGGCATTGTCGTGGTCATCCTGATGACGCCTGCGTTGCTGCAGAGCCTTTATCACATCACCCCGCTCGATTCGCTGAAGGCTAACAGCATGGCGATTGTCTTGCTCAGCCTGGGCTGCATAGGTACCGGTGCGCTGGCTGACCGTATAGGGGCTGGACGGGTATTCGTCGTCGGTAGTCTGATGTTGCTGGCGTCCTCCTGGACCTTCTATCACACCCTGCCAACCCATCCAGAATGGATGTTCCCGCTGTACGCCTTGACTGGGCTGTGTGTGGGCATCGTGGGTGCGGTTCCGTATGTCATGGTCAAGGCTTTCCCGCCTGCGGTACGTTTCAGTGGCCTGTCTTTTTCCTACAACATGGCCTACGCGATCTTCGGCGGCCTGACGCCGATGGTGGTAACGGCGTTGCTCAAATTCAGCCCTATGGCTCCGGCCTACTATGTGGCCGGTATCTGCGCCATCGGTCTGCTGGTTGGCGTCTATCTGCTGACCAAAAAACGCTGAAGCCGTTCTAACACAGCTCTCGCAACATTTTGAAAGGCCATCATCGATCTCCGGTGATGGCCTTTCATCTAATTGTCACATTCCATTCATAGAGTGTTCATACGGCCTGCAGATACTTGGGCCCGATCCATCTCACCCCAATTCCTGCTAGGAGCAAGGCATGAAACTGAAGCGTTTGATGGCGGCCCTGACTTTCGTCGCCGCTGGCGTTGCCACCGCCAATGCGGTTGCCGCTGTTGACCCTGCTATTCCGACCTACACCAAGACCACTGGTGTGTCGGGCAACCTCTCCAGCGTCGGTTCCGATACCCTGGCGAACCTTATGACCCTGTGGGCTGAGGCCTACAAGAAGGAATACCCGAACGTAAATATTCAGATCCAGGCTGCTGGTTCCTCGACTGCGCCACCTGCGCTGACTGAAGGCACCGCCAACCTCGGCCCGATGAGCCGTAAAATGAAGGACGTCGAGCTGCAGGCGTTCGAACAGAAGTATGGCTACAAGCCAACTGCTATTCCGGTTGCTGTCGACGCACTGGCTGTATTCGTCCACAAGGACAATCCGATCAAAGGCCTGACCATGGCCCAGGTCGATGCGATCTTCTCGTCGACCCGCCTGTGCGGTGCTAAAGCTGACGTTAAAACCTGGGGTGACCTGGGTGTGACCGGCGACCTCGCCAACAAGCCAGTGCAACTATTCGGTCGTAACTCGGTATCCGGCACCTACGGCTACTTCAAGGAAGAAGCCCTGTGCAAAGGCGACTTCAAGCCTAACGTCAACGAACAACCGGGCTCGGCTTCGGTGGTGCAGTCGATCAGCAGCTCGCTGAACGGTATCGGTTACTCGGGTATCGGTTACAAGACTGCCAGCGTCAAGACTGTGCCTCTGGCCAAGAAAGACGGCGGCGCATTCGTTGAAGACAACGAAGCCAACGCTCTGAACGGCACCTACCCGCTGTCGCGCTTCCTCTACGTCTACGTAAACAAAGCGCCGAACAAGCCTCTGGCCCCGCTGGAAGCCGAGTTCGTCAAACTGGTTCTGTCGCAGGCAGGCCAGCAGGTGGTAGTGAAAGACGGTTACATCCCACTGCCTGCCAAAGTGGCTGAAAAAGCCCTGGCGGACCTGGGTCTGAACCACGCCGCCAAAGGCGTCGCAGCAAACTAAGAGTGAGCTAGGCGGGGTCTGGGAATGACCAGATCCCGCTGCAAATTGCGAGTCCGTTGCCAGCATCCCTGAGCGGCGGGCTTTTTTGCGTCACTGCACTGTCATGTTTTTGTAATACGGGACCGCTAGGGTGTGCGCATGAATGATCTGGCCAACTCCACCATGACCCAAAATTCTCCCCCCGTGCGGATTGATTTCAATACGCCCGAATTGCAACGCAAGCGCCGTATGCGCGCGTTCAAGGATCGCCTGACTCGCTGGTATGTACTGGTGGGCGGGCTTGCCGTGCTGGCAGCGATCACCTTGATCTTCTTTTACTTGGCCTATGTGGTCGTGCCCCTGTTCCAGGGCGCCACACTGACCAGCAAGAAGGCGCTGGAGCCTACCTGGTTGAGCCAGGATGCCGGCAAGCCGCTGATGATCGCTCTGGAAGAGCAAAACCTGGTCGGCATGCGTGTGTCCGACAAGGGCCAGGCGCTGTTCTTCGACACCAAGACCGGTGCCGAGCTCAAGCGCGTAGAGCTGCCTCTGCCTGCTGGCACCCAGGTGACCTCGATCGGTAACGATCAGCCGGGTAATCCGCTGGTGGTGCTGGGCTTGTCCAATGGACAGGCGTTGGCATTCAGCCACAGCTACAAGATCACCTACCCGGACAACAAGAAAACCATCACCCCCGCTATCGACTATCCCTATGGCCAGGAGCCGTTTGTACTCGATGAGCAGGGCCGTGCGCTGGAACACGTGAGCCTCAATGTGAACGGCGAAACCCTGGTGGTTGCCGGTTCCACCGGGGCGCACTTGCAAGTGGTATCGCTGAGCCGCGAAGAAAACATGATGACTGGCGAAGTCACCAGCGAGCAGAACCGTATCGACCTGCCGCAGATGACCGAGCCGGTCAAGGCGATCTTCATCGATCCGCGCCAGCAGTGGCTGTATGTGATCAATGGGCGGGCTCAGGCGGACGTATTCAGCCTGCGGGACAAGAGCCTCAATGGCCGTTACAAGCTGCTTGATGACGGTGATGCCGAAGTTACCGCCAGCGCTCAGTTGGTGGGCGGTATCTCTTTGATCATCGGCGACTCCAAAGGTGGTCTGGCCCAATGGTTCATGGCCCGTGATCCCGATGGCGAGCAGCGCTTCAAGCGTATTCGCGAGTTCCAGATGGGCAAGGCGCCGATCGTGCAGATCGATGCCGAAGAGCGTCGTAAGGGTTTCGTGGCCCTGGATGCCAGCGGTGAACTCGGCGTGTTCCACAGCACTGCGCACCGTACCCTGTTGGTTGAGCCGGTAGCTGAAGGTGCGGGTATTCTCGCGCTGTCGCCTCGGGCCAACCGCATCATTATCGAAGAAGGCGGCAAGCTGCTGCCACTGTCGTTGAAGAACCCGCACCCGGAAGTCTCCTGGAGCGCGTTGTGGAGCAAGGTCTGGTACGAGAACTATGACGAGCCGAAGTATGTCTGGCAGTCGACCGCCTCGAACACCGACTTTGAACCCAAGCTGAGCCTTTCGCCGCTGACCTTCGGTACGTTGAAGGCTGCGTTCTACGCCATGATCCTGGCCGCTCCGCTGGCCATCGCGGCCGCTATCTACACGGCCTACTTCATGGCCCCGGGCATGCGCCGCAAGGTCAAGCCGGTAATCGAGCTGATGGAGGCGATGCCGACGGTTATTCTCGGTTTCTTCGCTGGTCTGTTCCTGGCGCCTTACCTGGAAGGACACCTGCCGGGCGTGTTCAGTCTGTTCCTGCTGATGCCGATTGGCATTCTGGTCGCAGGTTTCAGTTGGAGCCGCTTGCCTGAGTCGATCCGCCTGCGGGTCCCGGATGGTTGGGAAGCTGCGATTCTGATCCCGGTGATTCTGCTCACTGGTTGGTTCGCCTTGTACATGAGCCCGCTGCTGGAGACCTGGTTCTTCGGGGGGGACATGCGCCTGTGGATCACCAATGACCTGGGTATCACCTACGACCAGCGCAACGCCTTGGTAGTGGGTATCGCCATGGGCTTTGCGGTCATTCCAAACATTTATTCGATCGCTGAAGACGCCGTGTTCAGTGTGCCGCGCAGTCTGACCCTGGGCTCGCTGGCATTGGGTGCGACGCCATGGCAGACCCTGACCCGTGTGGTCATTCTCACCGCCAGCCCGGGTATCTTCTCAGCGCTGATGATCGGTATGGGCCGCGCTGTTGGTGAAACCATGATCGTGCTGATGGCTACCGGCAACACGCCGGTCATGGAAATGAACCTGTTTGAAGGTATGCGTACCCTGGCGGCCAACGTTGCGGTCGAGATGCCGGAGTCGGAAGTTGGTGGCAGTCACTATCGTGTGCTGTTCCTCGCCGCGCTGGTGTTGTTGATGTTCACCTTCGTGATGAACACCTTGGCCGAGCTGATTCGCCAGCGTCTGCGCAAGAAATACTCGTCGCTTTGATAGAAAGGTAGAGATCCGTGAAAAAGGATTCCCTCAAAAGCTGGTTCAAGAGCGGCGCCCCTGGCGTCTGGGTCAGCGGTGGCGCGGTCGCCATCGCGGTGATCATGACCATCGGTCTGCTCTCCGTGATCGCCGTGCGCGGCCTGGGCCACTTCTGGCCGGCCGACCTGATCCAGGCAACCTATAAGGTCCCGGGTCAGCCTGACCATGTAGTGGTCGGTGAAGTCGTACAGAAAGAAGAAGTGCCTCTGGCGCGTTTGAAAGGAGCTGGCTTGCCGGTTCCTGAAAATGGCCCGGAGTTCATGACGCGTGAGTTGATCAAGGTCGGTAACCGCGACCTCAATGGCAGTGACTTCACCTGGGTAGTAGGCGATTGGCTGACTGACCAGAAGACACCAGCGGAGCTGATTGCCCTTGAGCGACGCGAGTGGGGTAACTTTTACGGTTATCTGGTGAGCGTCAAGGAAAACGGCAAGGTCGTCGCCGAAGGCCAGGCTGCCTGGTCTGAACTGCAGACGCGCCTGAAGCGTGCCGATAAGCTGGCGGGCGAGCTGCAAAAGCTTGAGAAGAAGGACATTGGTGCCATTAACTACGGCCTTGAGCGCTTGCGTTTGCACGCTCGCAAGCTGGAACTAAATGGCAAGCTCGATGCCGCCGCCCAGGCAGACATGGACGCCGAACGCGCCGAGCTGAACAACCGCTACAAAGCGATTGAAGAGCGTTTGGGCAGCCTGCATCAGGACTTCGGTCGCGACAGCGTGGTCGTCAAAGACGGCAATGGTCGTGAAATCGAGATCAGCCTGGACAAGGTGGTTCACGCCTACCAGCCGAACGCCATGGGCAGCTTCACCAAGCTCGGTGTGTACTTCGCCAAGGTCTGGGAATTCCTCAGTGACGACCCGCGTGAAGCCAACACTGAAGGCGGGATCTTCCCGGCTATCTTCGGTACGGTGATGATGACCCTGATTATGGCCGTGATCGTCACGCCTTTTGGTGTACTCGCTGCGGTGTACCTGCGCGAATACGCTCGCCAGGGCCCGGTGACGCGTTTGATCCGTATCGCGGTGAACAACCTGGCTGGCGTACCGGCAATTGTCTACGGTGTGTTCGGCCTGGGCTTCTTCGTCTATGTATTGGGTGGCTCGCTCGACCGTTTGTTCTTCCCTGAAGCATTGCCAGCCCCAACGCTGGGGACTCCAGGCCTGCTCTGGGCCTCGCTGACCCTGGCCTTGCTGGCGGTGCCGGTGGTAATCGTGGCCACTGAAGAAGGCTTGGCGCGTATCCCTCGCACAGTGCGCGAAGGCTCGCTGGCGCTCGGTGCGACCAAGGCTGAGACCCTGTGGAAGATCGTGCTACCCATGGCCAGCCCGGCGATGATGACCGGGATGATTCTCGCCGTGGCGCGTGCTGCCGGTGAGGTGGCGCCGCTGATGCTGGTGGGTGTAGTGAAGCTGGCGCCATCGTTGCCAGTCGACGGTAACTACCCGTATCTGCACCTGGACCAGAAGATCATGCACCTGGGCTTCCACATTTATGACGTTGGCTTCCAGAGTCCTAACGTCGAGGCCGCGCGGCCGTTGGTGTACGCCACCGCGTTGCTGCTGGTGCTGGTCATCGCCACGCTCAACCTTTCGGCGGTATGGATTCGTAACCACCTGCGCGAGAAGTACAAGGCGCTGGATAGCTGATTGAAAGTCTTTAGCCATGAGCGGCAAGCTTCACGCCGCTTTTGCACAAACTTGCAGCGTGCAGCTTGAAGTCTGCTGCTACAAATGGAGTGAAACCATGCAACATGAAACCCATGCTCACGGTATCGATATGTCGGCCCTGGGCCGCACCAAGCAGAGCCTGCAATTGGCGGACGAAACCGTTGCCATCGAAGTGCCTGGCCTGAACCTGTTCTACGGTGACAAGCAAGCGCTGTTCGACGTTGGTATGAACATCCCAAAACAGCGCGTGACTGCGTTCATCGGGCCGTCCGGCTGTGGTAAATCCACGTTGTTGCGTACCTTCAACCGCATGAACGACCTGGTTGACGGTTGCCGCGTTGAAGGTGAAATCAACCTGTACGGCAACAACATCTACCGCAAGGGCGAAGACGTAGCTGAATTGCGCCGCCGCGTCGGTATGGTGTTTCAGAAGCCTAACCCGTTCCCCAAGACCATCTATGAAAACGTGGTCTATGGCCTGCGTATCCAGGGCATCAACAAGAAACGCGTGCTTGACGAGGCTGTGGAGTGGGCGCTCAAGGGCGCAGCGCTGTGGGATGAGGTCAAGGACCGCCTGCACGAGTCGGCACTGGGCTTGTCCGGTGGTCAGCAGCAGCGTCTGGTAATTGCCCGCACCATTGCCGTTGAACCTGAAGTACTGTTGCTCGACGAACCTTGCTCGGCACTCGACCCGATTTCGACGCTGAAGGTCGAAGAGCTGATCTACGAGCTGAAGTCCAAGTACACCATCGTCATCGTTACCCATAACATGCAGCAGGCGGCACGGGTTTCCGACTACACCGCGTTCATGTACATGGGCAAGTTGATCGAGTTTGGTGATACCGACACGCTGTTCACCAACCCGGCGAAGAAGCAGACCGAAGACTACATTACCGGCCGTTATGGCTAGTTTGCGGCGAACAGACAACGGTGCCCGGTATTACACGTATGACTTGAAGCTTGCAGGTTGAAGCTTGCAGCTTTTTCGCGGAGCGAAAGCATGATCAGTAAAGACAGCCTTACCCACCATATCTCCCAGCAGTTCAATGCCGAGCTCGAAGAGGTGCGCAGCCACCTCCTGGCAATGGGGGGCCTGGTCGAGAAGCAGGTCAATGACGCAGTAACCGCGCTGATCGAGGCCGACTCGGGCCTGGCTCAGCAGGTGCGTGAAGTCGATGAGCAGATCAACCAGATGGAGCGCAACATCGACGAAGAGTGCGTGCGAATTCTCGCCCGTCGCCAGCCGGCTGCTTCCGATCTGCGTCTGATCATCAGTATCTCCAAATCGGTCATCGACCTGGAGCGTATCGGTGACGAGTCGACCAAGATTGCCCGCCGCGCCATTCAGTTGTGTGAAGAGGGTGAGTCGCCCCGTGGTTACGTTGAAGTTCGTCACATTGGTGACCAGGTGCGCAACATGGTGCGTGATGCGTTGGATGCGTTCGCCCGTTTCGACGCCGACCTGGCGCTGTCGGTTGCTCAGTACGACAAGACCATCGATCGCGAGTACAAGACCGCGTTGCGTGAGCTGGTTACCTACATGATGGAAGACCCGCGCTCGATTTCGCGGGTACTCAGCGTGATCTGGGCCCTGCGTTCGCTTGAGCGGATCGGCGACCATGCACGCAACATTGCCGAGCTGGTGATTTACCTGGTGCGTGGTACCGACGTACGTCACCTGGGTCTGAAGCGGATGAAAGAAGAGGTCGAGGGCGGTAGCGAAAAGGCTAATGTTCCAGCCGAAGCTGACGATAAGTAAGACTGCCCCGAGAAGAACGCCCGGCCCTGGCCGGGCGTTTTCGTTTGTGGGGCGTGCACCTAAAGGCAGCCGCGAACCCAACCACGAGTCCCGGCGTGAGCCAATTTTTGGCAAATGGCCATCAGTCAGCGTTATGCTAGTCGGGATTCAATAGGAGTGGCGATGAGTAAAGTCAGTGTGTTGGTTGTGGATGATGCGCCGTTCATTCGCGATCTGGTGAAGAAGTGCCTGCGCAACTATTTCCCGGGAATTGTCATCGAAGACGCAGTCAACGGTCGCAAGGCCCAGACATTGCTGTCGCGCCAAGCCTTTGACCTGGTCCTGTGCGACTGGGAAATGCCAGAAATGTCCGGCCTGGAATTGTTGACCTGGTGTCGCCAGCAAGAGTCGCTGAAGGCACTGCCGTTCATCATGGTGACCAGCCGTGGCGACAAGGAAAACGTGGTGCAGGCGATTCAGGCTGGTGTGTCCGACTTCGTCGGCAAGCCGTTCACCAACGAGCAACTGTTGACCAAAGTGAAGAAGGCCCTGACCAAGGTCGGTAAGCTCGATACGTTGCTGGCCAGTGCCCCGACCCGCGCTACTTCCGCCTTTGCCAACGACTCGTTGAGCGCACTGACCGGTGGACGTGCCGAATCAGTGAAAGCCTCGGCGCCGGTTGCGCCGGTGGTGGCTGCCCAGCCGCTCGTCAGTGCCCCTAGACCGACCGCCGCCGCACCTGCTGGTCGTGGTCAGGGTCAACTGCGCTTGCCTAGCGGGGTGCAGCCCTGCGTGATCAAAGCGCTGAGCCTCAAGGAGGCGTTGCTGGTGGTGCGCCGGGGTGAAACCCTGCCACAGGTACTCGAAGGCGCCGTACTCGACCTGGAGCAGGGCGAGAACGCCGAGATTGCCCGACTCAATGGCTATTTGCATGCTGTTGCGGCGTTGGAGCCCAAGCCGGACAGCGATTGGTTGCAGCTGACTTTCAAATTCGTTGATCAGGATGCGCAGAAACTCGATTACCTCTCGCGGCTGATCGCTCGCGGTACAGCGCAGAAGCACTTCGTTCCAGGCGCCTAATCATACCGCCGATCGCCAGGCTGATAGGTGGATGTCGATCAGTACACCACTCGTCTCCTGGCACGGCGCTGAAACACTCTCGCCATTCCTCTGCTGAAATTCGCTGCTAGGCTTCGACAGATATCAACTGTCATAAAGCCACTAGTCATGCCTGCACGCTCGCTACTGTTTTGTGCCTTGCTCATGGCTTGTGGCCCGGCACTGGCCTCGACGCTCTACAAAAGCACCGATCCCTACGGGGTGGTTTCTTATTCCGATCGTCCGCTAGCGGGCACCAAGGCCTTCGTCTTCGGTGAGCGGATGGTCGAGCAATTGGAAGGCCAGGTGAAACTGCATGCCATCAAGTTCGCTACGGGAGTGAGCTTCAGCGCCCGCAATGACACCTTTGCGCCGGTGGAAGTCGAACTGCGGCTGGAGCGCCTTGGCAATGCCAAGGGTGCTGGTACGCGGCTGGTACGTCGCGTGGTGCCTGCCCGTGCAGCGGTGTTGCTGACAATAGTCAACGCACAGAAACCGGACCAGCCGGTGAGTTATCAAGAGAAGTTCTCCTACGCACTGGGGAATCCTGGGCAGCGTTATCAGGCGTTTCGGTATCCGTTGCCGTGGCGCGGCGGGCCGTTCCATTTAACTCAAGGCCCAAATGGGCGCTACAGTCACTTCGGCCCCAAAGGACGCTATGCGATGGACATCGCGATGCCGGAAGGCACGCCAATCATCGCCTCGCGGGCAGGCATAGTGATCAAGACCGAGAACAGTCAGAGCGGGCGTGGCACTCACCCAGCAGGCAATTACGTGCGGATTCTGCACGACGACGGCACCATGGGCGTCTATCTGCACCTGATGCGTGGTTCTGTGGTGGTGCGGGAGGGCCAGCAAGTGGTGTACGGGACCGCTCTGGCGAAATCCGGCAACACCGGTAACAGCACGGGCCCGCATCTGCACTTTGTTGTGCAGCGCAACGTCGGGCTCGAGCTTGTATCCATTCCTTACCAGTTCAATCAGCCTGTCGCTGGGTTGCCGAACTTTACTGCCGGCAACCCATAAGGCGACTCAATCGAGTTTGAGTACCTTCGCCAGGACGATTTTCGGGCCTTTCATCTTCTTGATGATGATGCGCAGGCCCTCGACTTCCATCTGCTCTTCTTCTTCAGGGACGCGTTTGAGAGTCTCGTACACCAGGCCGGCAAGGGTTTCGGCCTCGATGTGATCCAGATCCACGCCCAACAGACGCTCGACCTTGAACAACGGCGTGTCGCCACGAACCAGCAACTTGCCTGGCTGGTAGGCGAGGATGCCGCGTTCGGCCTTGCGGTGCTCGTCCTGGATGTCTCCTACCAGCACCTCCAGCACGTCTTCCATGGTCAGGTAGCCGATCACCTTGCCGTCAGCTTCTTCAACCAGGGCAAAGTGCGCTCCGCCCTTGCGGAACTGTTCGAGCAGATGCGACAGCGGCATGTGTCGGGACACGCGCTCCAGCGGTCGGGTCAGCTCGGCGAGATTGAACGACTCGGGGATATGCTCCAGATCGGCCAGCTCCAGCAGCAGATCCTTGATGTGCAACAGGCCGACGAACTCACCGCGCTGGGCGTCGAACACTGGGTAGCGGCTGAACTTGTGCCGACGGAACATCGCCAGGATTTCTTTAAGCGGTGCATGTGCTTCCAGGCAGACCATGTCCTCACGGGAGTTGGCCCAGTCGACCACTTCCAGCTCGCCCATTTCCACCGCAGAAGCCAGAACACGCATGCCCTGGTCGCTAGGGTCCTGGCCGCGGCTGGAGTGCAGGATCAGCTTCAACTCATCGCGGCTGTAGTGATGTTCGTGGTGCGGGCCGGGTTCACCTTGGCCGGCAATACGCAAAATGGCGTTGGCGCTGGCGTTGAGCAGGTAAATAGCCGGGTACATTGCCCAGTAGAACAGATACAGCGGTACTGCAGTCCACAGCGACAACAGCTCGGGTTTGCGAATGGCCCAGGACTTGGGCGCCAGCTCACCCACCACGATGTGCAGGTAAGAGATCACGAAGAAGGCACTGAAGAACGACACGGCCTTGATGACTTCCGGCGACTGCACGCCGATAGCCGCCAGCAAAGGCTCGAGCAAGTGGGCGAAAGCAGGCTCACCGACCCAGCCCAGGCCCAGCGAGGCGAGGGTGATACCCAACTGGCAGGCGGAAAGATAGGCGTCTAACTGGTTGTGTACGGTGCGCAGGATTTGCCCACGCCAGCCATGCTGCACGGCAATCGACTCGACCTTTGTCGAACGCAATTTGACCATGGCGAACTCGGCAGCAACGAAAAATCCGTTGAGCAGTACCAGCAGCAGAGCAAAAAGAATCATGCCGAAATCGGCAAAAAGTGAGGCGAAGCTAATACCAGGGGATGGGTCCATGATGGGGTTTTACGGGGTCCGTCATTTGAAAATAGGAAGAAATGCTGTGCCAGCATTCGCTGGCACAAGTCCGCCAATGTAGCGGGTGAGGGCGCAATTGCCTAGTGGCGAACCTTCAGGCGGACGTGCGCTGGGCAATCTGGGTGGGCGCGAAATGACAGGTAAAGGTGCTGCCATGGCCTGGCACGCTACTGATCTCAAGACGTGCGCGGTGGCGCAAGAGTACGTGCTTGACGATCGCCAGACCAAGACCGGTACCGCCAGTATTTGAGGCTCGACTGGAGTCGACCCGATAAAAACGTTCGGTCAGACGTGGCAGGTGCTTGGCATCAATTCCAATCCCCGAGTCTTGAACGCTCAAGTGCGCTCCGTGTTCGTCAGCCCACCAGCGGATGCGGATCTGCCCTTCATCCTGTGTGTACTTGACGGCATTGAAGACCAGATTGGAGAAGGCGCTGCGCAACTCCGCCTCACTGCCTTTGAGACGGATGCCGGGGGCGGCTTCCAGCGTGATGCGCTGGTTGCGTTGACCCGACAGCGCCTGGGCATCGTTCTTGATCGTTTGCAGTAATGGCTCTACGGCCACTGGCTGGTTGTCGGAGGGGTAGTCCGTGGCCTCAAGCTTGGCCAACAGCAGCAGGTCGTTGAGCAGGGTCTGCATGCGCACGCCTTGTTGCTGCATCTGCTGCAGCGCCCGGACCCAGCGCGGATTCACTTGCTCGACGTTGTCGAGCAAGGTTTCCAGATAGCCGGCAATGACGGTCAACGGCGTGCGTAGCTCATGGGAGACGTTGGCTACGAAGTCCTTACGCATCTGTTCGAGCTGATGGATAAGGGTCACATCGCGAACCAGCATCAGGTGTTCATTGTTGCCATACCGGGTGATATGCAGCTGCACGCGCAGGCGGTCGTTGATCGGTGACGGAATTTCCAGCGGTTCGACGTAGTTCTCCTGTTCGAAGTACTCCTTGAAGCGCGGGTGGCGAACCAGGTTGGTCACCGGTTGACCGCTGTCCTGTGGGGTTTTCAGGCCAAGCAGGGTTTCCGCAGCACGGTTCCACCATTCCAGGTTGCCGTCACTGTCGAGCATGATCACCGCATCCTTGAGGGCCGCGGTGGACTCCTGCACGCGATCGATCACTGCCTGCAGGCGGCCACGCACGCGTTGGTCGCGGCGTTGCAAGTGATAAATGCTGTCGAACACCTCGCCCCACAAGCCGTAGCCATCGGGAGGTGCCTCATCGGGCTTGTGCAGGCGTAGCCACTCGTGCAGGCGTAGCAACTGCTTGAGTGTCCAGCCCAGGTAAAGCGCCAGGCCAAGGGCCAGGCTCCAGCCGTAATAGCCACTGATCAAACCAACCAGCAGGCAGGCGGTAATCAACAGCAACATGTGGCGAATCAGGGTGCCATGCCAGTTCTGGTTCAATTAACGATGCGTCCTTTCCTATACCTTGGCCTGATTATCGATTCAGCTCTTGGTCGAGAAGCGATAACCGGTCCCACGCACGGTTTGTACCAGATTCTCGTAAGCCTCACCCAGTGCCTTGCGCAGACGGCGAATATGCACATCAACCGTGCGCTCTTCGACATAGACATTGCCGCCCCAGACCTGGTCGAGCAATTGGCCACGTGTGTAGGCACGTTCCTGGTGGGTCATGAAGAATTGCAGCAAGCGATATTCGGTCGGCCCCATTTCAGCAGGTTTGCCGTCAATGGTGACCCGGTGGCTGATGGGATCGAGCAGCAAGCCGCCGACTTCAATTGGCGCTTCGCCGTCGCTCGGACCTGCACGGCGCAGCACGGCCTTCAGGCGAGCTACCAATTCGCGAGGTGAGAAGGGCTTGGTGATGTAGTCATCAGCGCCCACTTCAAGACCCTGGATCTTGTTGTCTTCCTCACCCTTGGCGGTGAGCATGATGATCGGGATATCGCCGGTCAGCTCGTCGCGCTTGAGGCGTCGGGCCAGCTCGATGCCAGAGGTGCCCGGGAGCATCCAGTCAAGCAGGATAAGGTCCGGTTTACGGTCGACGATGATGGCGTGGGCCTGCTGGGAGTTTTCTGCTTCCAGGCAGTCATAGCCGGCCATCTCCAATGCAACGGCGATCATTTCGCGAATTGGCGCTTCGTCGTCAACGATGAGAATGTTTCTGCCAACCATGCTTAAACCTCTTCCATTTAAGGTGTCTTGGCCCGCATTAGATAACGGAATTATTGCAGTCGTGTGACAAGTCGTGGGCGATAGCAGCAACATTCTGTTACTGGGCTAGGCTTACATTCCCTCTCCCGAGAAACATGGTGGATCCAATGACACGACATACGCTGAACTGGATGGCGCTTTTCACTGCAGTGGCACTGGCCTTGCCGGGAATCGCTTCCGCCCATCATGCCATGATGAAAGATGGTGTGATGGTCGACCATGCAGGCATGACGCTTTATACCTTCGACAAGGACTCGGGCGGAAAATCCATGTGCAACGATGAGTGCGCCAAGAACTGGCCGCCGTTGCTGGTCAAAGATGGTGATATGGCCGAAGAGGGGTGGACGCAGATCAAGCGCGATGACGGCTCAATGCAATGGGCTTACAAAGGTAAGCCGGTCTACACCTTCATCAAGGACAAGAAAGGCGGGGATATGACGGGTGATGGCATGAAGGATGTGTGGCATGTGATCAAGTAACCGCGACGTTGATCATGGGGTACGCCCGCTCCCACTGCTGCTCGGTTGGGAGTAGGCTTGCCCTGCGCTGGTCAGAAACTGTAGTCCAGCACAATCCCCACGAATATCAGCAGCCCAGCCCAGTGGTTGTGCAAAAACGCTTTGAAGCAGGACTCGCGGTCGAGGTTGCGCGTCGACCAGAACTCCCAGACAAAGCACAGCAACGCTGCCATCAGGCCCAGATGGAACCAGCCGCCCAATTCGAAGCGCAAGCCAGCCAGCAACAGGCAGCCCAGCGACAGCACCTGCAAGGTCAGGATGATGACTCGATCAGCTTCGCCAAACAGAATGGCAGTGGATTTCACCCCAATCTTCAGATCGTCATCGCGATCGACCATGGCGTAGTAGGTGTCATAACCCACTGTCCACAGCAAGTTGGCAATGTATAGCAGCCAAGCGATGGCCGGCAGCTCGCCGTTAGCGGCGGTGAAGGCCATGGGAATGCCCCAGGAATACGCGGCTCCGAGCACTACTTGTGGATAGTAGGTGTAGCGCTTCATGAACGGATAGCACGCCGCTAGCGCCACGGCGCCGAATGACAGCCACACGGTCTTGGTGTTGGTGCACAACACCAGCAGGAAGCTGGCGCCCACTAGCACGGCAAACAATACCAGTGCTTCGCGGGCATTGATTCTGCCCGCGGCGAGCGGGCGGTCCGCTGTGCGTTTGACGTGGCCATCGACCTTGCGGTCGGCGAAATCGTTGATAGCGCAACCGGCCGCACGCATCATCACCACACCGAGGGTGAAAATCAGCACGTTGGCCAGGGTTGGCATGCCCTTGGCGGCAATCCACACAGCCGAAAGTGTTGGCCAAAGCAGCAGATAAATGCCGATCGGCCGATCCATGCGGCTGAGTTGGATAAAATCCCAGGCCCTTGGGTGCAGGCGATTGAGCGACTTGAGCAGTTGCAGGTACATCAGCGGATCTCCCCGGCAATCTCGGTAGCCTGCCACAGTGAAGGCAGGAAGACTTCGGCGACCAATATGCTCAGCGCGTCACGGTCGAAGCGTGAGCGCCGTCCCCAGAGCGTGTCGCTGGCGTCGATTGTCGGCAGCCAGGCCTTGGGGTAATGACAAACTTCAATGGCGCGGCGGGTGAAGGCATGGTCGCAGAACAGCAGTTCCCCCAGGGAGCGACTGCCCAACGCTTCCATATCCAGGCCGCCGCTTTCCAGAGCGCTCCGTGCGGCGACGCTTCGGGCGAACACCCAGGCCTGGCCGTGGCCTCGCAAATACACTTCGCGTACCCAGCCTTCGCTTTTCGGGGCCAGGTCTAATGCCTGGCACTCGTCATCACGCAGCGGCTGCCATCCTTCATAAAGGGGTGTAACGGAAAAGTGGTCGGCGGATAATCGAGTCAGGCGACGGGTCAGAGATCCTTGATCGAACAACCAGTCCAGAAGCGCGGGCGTTGCGCTGTCTGCTACCTGAGAGTGCTGCAACCATTCTGCAGCGGGCGCTTGCAACGTTTCGTACGACACGATGGTATGGATTAACAGGCCAAAGAGACGGCGAGCTTAGCATGATTGCCCGATCCGGCTTGCATGCTGGCACCTGGCTCCAGTACAAAGCCCTTCCTTAGATGGTCGCCAGTGTAATTTTGTCTAGAGCGGCCACTCCAAAGCCTGAATTCGTTGAGGAAAAGCGTGATGAAAAAGTGGCAGTGTATTGTTTGCGGTCTGATCTACGATGAGGCCGAGGGCTGGCCGGATGACGGCATTGCTCCTGGCACACGCTGGGAAGATGTTCCGCAGGACTGGCTGTGTCCGGACTGTGGCGTAGGCAAGATGGACTTCGAAATGATCGCTATCGGCTGATCATTTTTCAATCAAGACTCGAGGAAAGCATGGCATGACGGCTCCAGTGGTAATTGTCGGAACAGGATTGGCGGGGTACAACCTGGCCCGCGAATTTCGTAAGCTCGACGGCGATTCGCCGCTGCTACTGATTACCGCCGATGATGGCCGCTCCTACTCAAAACCAATGCTTTCCACCGGCTTTGCCAAGAACAAAGACGCAGCTGGGTTGAGCATGGCCGAACCCGGAGCCATGGCCGAGCAGCTCAACGCCGAAGTACGCACCCACACCCGTATCAGCGGAATCGACCCAGGTCACAAGCGCCTGTGGATTGGTGAGGAACAGGTTATCTACCGCGACCTGATTCTGGCTTGGGGTGCGCAAACCGTGCAGGTTCCGGTTGAAGGCGATGCCGGTGACGCGATTTTTCCGATCAACGACCTTGAGGACTACGCTCGTTTTCGCACGGCTGCCGCGGGCAAGCAGCGGGTGTTGATTTTGGGCGCCGGGCTGATCGGCTGTGAGTTTGCCAATGACATGAGCCTGGGAGGCTTCCAGGTGGATTTGGTGGCACCCTGTGAGCAGGTGATGCCGACTCTATTGCATCCGGCTGCCGCAGCCGCCGTGCAAGCCGGCCTGGAAGGGTTGGGGGTGCGCCTGCACCTGGGACCGGTGCTGACCCGGCTGCAGCGGGTTGGCGCCGGCCTTGAGGCGCACCTGTCCGACGGCCAGGTCATCGCATGCGATCTGGTGGTCTCTGCTGTCGGCTTGCGTCCGCGTATCGATATGGCCGCTGCTGCTGGCTTGCAGGTCAACCGAGGTGTGGTGGTCGACCGACAGTTGCGCACCTCCCATGCCAACATCTACGCCCTGGGCGACTGCGCTGAAGTCGATGGGTTGAATCTGCTTTATGTCATGCCGCTGATGAGTTGCGCGCGCGCCTTGGCGCAAACCTTGGTAGGCAACCCCACCGCGGTTGCCTATGGCCCCATGCCGGTGACGGTGAAAACCCCCGCTTGCCCGTTGGTGGTATCTGTGCCGCCTCATGGTCGTGAAGGGACCTGGCACGTTGAAGGCCAGGGCATCGACCTCAAAGTGCTTTGTCACGATGCTGAGGGCAATCTGCTGGGCTATGCCCTTACGGGCTCGGCAGTCATGGAAAAGCTGGCTCTAAATCGGCAACTTCCAGCGCTTATGGCGTAAACGGCCTGCATTCTGTCGGATTACCCCTGTGTTTGCGTGAACAATGGCCGCCCAGAGACTGGCGCGGCCTCTGACGGCATGCCATTCTCACTCCCGTCTGCCGCAGTTTAGAGCCTGCGGTGCCTTGGGCGCTGCTTGCGAAGAGCAGCACGGCATAAAAACAAAAAACCGTCTAAGAGGCTTCACCTATGCGCAAACCAGAACTCGCCGCAGCTATCGCTGAAAAGGCCGATCTCACCAAAGAGCAAGCCAATCGCGTGCTCAACGCCGTTCTCGAAGAAATCACTGGCGCACTGCACCGCAAAGACAGTGTGACTCTGGTCGGATTTGGCACTTTTCTGCAACGTCACCGCGGTGCTCGCACTGGCAAAAACCCGCAAACCGGTGAACCTGTCAAAATCAAAGCCAGCAATACTGTTGCGTTCAAGCCAGGCAAGTCCCTGAAGGACAGCGTCAATCCTTGATGCCTCGCATGGATTGATTGCATTGGAAGACGGGTACCCACGCGGTGCCCGTTTTCATTACCGCTGTCAGGCAGCGGACCACGTCCAAGGAGGGACGCAAGATGCGCTGCACGACTTCGAACGCCAAGGCGGCGGTTCGCGACAGGGGTGCCCTATGATCCGGCGCCGTCTTCTGCTCAATTTCGCTCTGCACACCTTGGCATGTGTGCTCTTTGTACTGCTCAACGATTACGCGGTCAGCTACTACAAACAGAATTTTGGCGGTTTCACCGCCCGCGGCGTGGCTGCTGGTATGGTCGCCTGGGGGGCCTGGTATTTGCTGATGATCTTCAGCATTCCTATCGCCATGATCATGCGCTTGCGTGTTCGTATCTTGCTGACGCTGGCCCAGGCTGCGTTGATCCTCTATTGGTTGATGCCCGAGCACCCGGTACGCGCGCTGTTTTATGCCAGCCTAAATGGCAGCCTGACCTTGATGGCGGTGCTATTAAGCGAGGGCATCGGGCGGCGTTTGAAGCCCTTTGTCAGCACTCAGGCGCAGGCTAGAATTGCCGGGTTGTGATCAGGATTGGCCCTGTTACAAAGCAAATTGCCTTGATCTTCGCGAAATGAGTAGCAAAGTATGGTGTTTTTATAGCGAGACTATAAACTGCTTCGCCAGTCACTTTTTAGCCGAGGCGCGCAAATGAAGTTTCGCTTTCTCCTTTGGGCCATGGGGCTGTTGATGGCCAAGGCCAGCCGCAAGAACCCTGCGTTCCAGCAACAATTGGTCGACAAGGACCTGGTGTTCCAGCTGCAGACGCTGGATGGCAAGGTTGCACGTCACTTCATCGTCAAAGACATGCGTATCGGCAGTCGCTCGGGCACTCATCCCCAGCCGGCGTTTGCCATTGCCTTCAAAGATTCGGCCTACGGCTTTGCCACCTTGCAAGCGAAGAACAAGCAATTGGCATTCATGCAGGGGATTCAGGAAAAAAACATCCAGATCAAGGGCAACCCGGCGCTGGTCATCTGGTTCCAGGGGCTTATGAAGTACCTGAAGCCGAAGAAAAAGGCCTGACCCCGCAGGGACAGGCCACAGGCTTAGTGGTGATTGAATTGCGAGGCCAGCTCGCGCAACAGCGCTTCGGCCTCCAGTACTTTGTTCACCACATCTGCCGCTTTTTCGCGGGATATGTTCAGGCGTTCCAGCAATTCGTCCGGGATTGATTCATCCGGGCCCGAACCTATGCCGCGAGTGCGCAACAGGCGTACAGCCAGGCACGCCAGGTTCGGGAACGCGGCATGGTCGCCGGCGTAGTACGGGTCGTGCTGAAAGCGTAGTGCCGTGGACAGCTCTTCGGGCATATCCCAATAACGCATCAGCCAGGCGCCAATCTGCTCGCGGCTGATGCCTAGCAGGTGCTGTTCGACATAGCTGTGGCACAGGTGCGGGTTGACCTCCAGATGGCGGCAGATCAGCGAGAAGTGCGGCGGAAACACATGCGCCAGCAGCAGGTAGCCGAAGTTGTGCAGCAGCCCGGCCAGGTAGGTCAGCCCGGCTTCCGGGCGCTCGGCACGGGGCATGGCACGGGTCAGCCCTTCAATCACGGCAGCGGTGTAGATCGACTGTTGCCAGTAGGGCGTGGTGTCCTGTGGGTGATCCTTGGGCAGGCTCAGGGTTTTGCCCAGCGCGAGTCCCAGTGCCAGGTTGATCACCAGATCAAAGCCCAGCACACGGACGATAGCGTCCTCCACTGAACGAATCTTGCCCGGAGAGGCGTAGTAAGGCGAAGCAGCCCAACTGACCACTTGCGCAGCCAGCGCCGGGTCCGTTTCGACGACGCCGGTAATATCGTCGATGGTGGCGTTGGGATCGACGCGTAGCTTGATGATCTTCTGCGCGGTTTCAGCCAGAGGCGGAATTTCGATGGTGCTTTCCAGGCGTTGCTGGATACGGCGCGCGGTGAAGGCCTGGACCGCCTGAGTGATCTCGTCGCGATCATCGATCGGACGATCGAGGTTCGGACGAATACTGCTCAGGGGCTCACCAAAGCTGCCGGCACTGGCCTTGCTGAGCATCTTCTTGAAATCGTCACGTTCGATCTCCAGCAACAACCCTGCTTCGCCGGAATGAATCAGCAACTTTTCTGGCTTGAGCAGGCTCTCCTCGTAGAGGCAAGGTGAGCTGGTAAGCGCAGGAATGCCAGGCAGGAGCTTCAGGCCGTGCTTGTCGAGCATCAGCTTGAGGCGGTCCAGGGGCACGGCAGCAAGCTTGCGACCAGTCAGCTCGGTCAGGCGGTTGAGGTCCAGCAACTGATTTTGCGCAAACAACACCATCAGCGCGCCCACGGCGTCGTCGAGCAGGACAGCCTGTACCTTGCGCTCTGGCAGCAGGTTTGGATGGTCCAGCACTTCACCATAGGCGATGCCAAGCTTTTCCAGCAGCAGCCGGATAACAGGCGGAGCGTGGGGGATTGCGGTGTCCAGGGCAACTTCAGTCATGGCCTGCATCCAGAAATTTTATAATCGCAAGAGTATAACCAGCTTGTGTCGCAAGATGGATCCATTCTGAGACGGACGTCACACTTGTCCGTACTGCTGCCCATGTCGCAGCCAACGCTCGAGCAACGGGCTGACATGACCTGGCCAGCGCGCCAGCAGCGTCTGCGCAGCGTCTCTCACTGCGGGTAACAGGTCTGCGTCACGCATCAGGTCGGCGACCTTGAACTGCAACAGGCCAGTCTGACGAGTGCCAAGCATTTCCCCAGGCCCACGCAGCTCCAGGTCTTTCTCGGCAATGATGAAGCCGTCATTGGTTTCACGCATGATGCCCAGACGCTCGCGCCCGATCTGTGAAAGCGGCGGATGGTAAAGCAGGACACAATGGCTTACTGCACTGCCTCGACCCACCCGGCCGCGCAACTGGTGGAGTTGCGCAAGACCAAGACGCTCCGGGTTTTCGATGATCATCAAACTGGCATTGGGAACATCCACCCCGACCTCGATCACCGTGGTGGCGACCAGCAATTGCAGGTTGCCCTGTTTGAACTCGGCCATGATCGCGGCTTTCTCCGCAGGTTTCAGACGCCCGTGGATCAAGCCGACGCGTAATTCACCCAAGGCACTGCCTAGCTCCTCGAAGGTTGTTTCGGCAGCCTGGCAGGTTAGCTCTTCAGACTCTTCGATCAGGGTGCACACCCAATAGGCCTGACGCCCTTCAGCGCAGGCAGCACGTACCCGCTCGACCACTTCGAAACGTCGACTGTCAGCAACCAGTACGGTATTGACCGGTGTGCGCCCGGGCGGCAACTCATCGAGAATAGAGGTATCCAGATCGGCATAGGCGCTCATTGCCAAGGTGCGCGGGATAGGTGTAGCCGTCATGATCAACTGATGAGGGCACAACTGACCGCCTACGCCTTTTTGTCGCAGGGCCAGGCGCTGTTGAACACCGAAACGGTGCTGTTCATCGATGATCGCCAGGGCCAGGTTCTTGAACTTCACCTCTTCCTGAAACAGCGCATGAGTGCCCACCACCATTGGCGCGCCTCCGGCAATTTGCTCCAGAGCGCTGGCGCGGGCTTTGCCCTTGAGTTTGCCAGCCAGCCAGGCGACTTCGATGCCAAGTGGCTCAAGCCAGCGCTTGAAAGTAATGAAGTGCTGCTCGGCGAGAATCTCGGTGGGCGCCATCAATGCCACTTGATAGCCGGCCTCGAGCGCCTGCAGGGCTGCCAGCGCAGCCACTACGGTCTTGCCCGCGCCCACATCACCCTGGACCAGGCGCAGCATCGGTTCCGGCTGGCTAAGGTCGTAGGCAATCTCGTTGCCGACCCGTTGCTGGGCGCCAGTGGGTGCGAAGCCGAGATTGGCCAGGTACTGCGCGGGCAAATGGGTGGCTTTGGGCAGCGCCGGAGCGCGTTGAGCGCGCAGGCTCTCGCGCAACCGTTGTTGGGACAACTGATGGGTCAACAGCTCTTCGAACGCCAGGCGGTGCTGGGCCCAATGCTGGCCTTCGGCAAGTTCATCGACATCGGCATCGGCGGGTGGATGATGCAGATAGCGGATCGCATCGTCCAAGGGTGCCAGTTGGTAGTCACGCGCCAGTTCTGGCGGGAGCCAGTCTGGCAGGCTGCGTGGGCCGAGCATGGCCAGGCTCTGCTGGCACAGCTGGCGCAGCCGTTGCTGGGTCAGGCCTTCGGTGGTTGGGTAGATCGGCGTCAGGGTTTGCTCCACCAGAGCAGGCTCGTCGCCGGTCAGGGCGCGGTACTCAGGGTGGTAGATTTCCAGTCCCGATGCGCCAGGGCGGGCTTCACCGTAGCAGCGCAGGTGCGTACCCCGTTTGAGGCCTTCTTTCTGCGCATTGCTGAAGTGGTAGAAGCGCAGGCTCAGCACGCCGGTTCCGTCACCCAGGCGAACCAGTAGGCTGCGGCGCTTGCCCATCACCACATCCGTGCCGCTGACGACACCCTCGATCACCGCATCCTGACCAGGACGCAGGGCGCCAATCGGGACCACACGGGTGCGGTCCTGATAGCGCAACGGCAAGTGAAAAAGTACGTCCTGAAGGTTTTCCAGTCCGACCTTGGCCAGCTTTTCAGCCATGGCTTCGCCGACACCCTTGAGTGCGGTTACCGAAACCTGAGACAACTCCGGCATATCAGCTTCCTACTGACTCGCAGATGGCTTGGCCACCGAGCACAGGCGGATGGAGTCGGCAAGAATCTCGATCGCCTTGGGCCGCGGAAAGCTGGCGCGCCAGGCAATCGCCACCGTGCGAAACGGTGCCGGTGGGCTCAGTGGGCGCACTTCGAGCACTCCAGGCGCATAGTGATGGCTATGCACTGCCGACAACGGCAGGATCGATACACCAAGGCCCGAGGCCACCATATGGCGGATGGTTTCCAGCGAGCTGGACTCAACCGTGGTGTGCTTGGCGCCGTCGCTACCTTTTGTCAGGGTTGGGCAGGCTTCCAGCACCTGGTCACGGAAGCAATGGCCTTCGCCCAACAGCAGCAGGCTCTTGTCGTTGAGCAGGCTGGAATCGATGGTCTGCTTCTTGGTCCAGGGGTGTTCGCTGGGCATCAGCACATAGAAAGGTTCATCGTACAACGGCAAGGTCAGGACATCGGCTTCGTTGAACGGCAAGGCAATGATCACTGCGTCCAGCTCACCGTTGCGCAACTTGTCGCGCAGGATGTGAGTGAAGTTCTCTTCGATGTACAACGGCATCTGCGGTGCGACACGGTGCAGTTGCGGGATCAGGTGTGGGAACAGATACGGGCCTACCGTGTAGATCGCACCGACTTTCAGCGGAGCGGTCAGTTGGTTCTTGCCTGCCTGGGCCAGCTCGCGGATACCTTGAGCCTGTTCGAGAACTTTTTGAGCCTGAGCGACGATTCCTTCGCCAACCGGGGTCAGGCGAACAGCGCTTTTGCTGCGCTCGAAGATCAATACACCGAGCTCGTCCTCAAGTTTTTTCACGCCCACCGACAGGGTCGGCTGGCTGACATGACAGCGCTCGGCCGCGTGGCCGAAGTGCTGTTCTTGAGCGAGGGTGACGATGTAGCGCAATTCTGTGAGGGTCATAACGGGCGTCCATGAATTTGCGGCCCCAGCATAGCGGCTGCAATCGATAGACGCACGTTATCAGAGTTGCCCGTTTGTGACAGAAACAATGCGTCAGCGCTTATCCAGCGAGTAGACGAATGGCGCGATCACTTCGATGCTGCCGTTGTTGAGCAATTCCTTGGGCGGTGGTGGTACGGGTTGAGCACGACGGATCATCTCCAGGGTTGCTCTGTCCAGTGCCGCACTTCCCGAACCGCCAGCCAGGGCGTAGGAGAGTATCTTGCCCTCGCCATCGACTACGAAGCGCAAACGGTTGATACCTTCCATGCGCATGCGCCGAGCGTTCTCCGGATAGCGCTTGTACTTGGCCAAGTGGCGCAACAGGTCGCTCTGCCAGGTTGGCAAGGCATTGCTGTTGGTGGCGATGCTTGGAGCAGGCGCTGCGGATTTCTGCGCTGGCGCGTTACTTGGCGGCGTGTCGACCACTTGCTCGTCGGTAGGCTTGTCTTGTGGCGGCTCAGGCTTCTTCTCAGGCTTGGGCGGCTGCGGTTTGGCCTTCGGCTTGACTTGCTTGGCAACGGCGATCTTCGGCTTCGGTGCCTCAGCCAGTTTCGGCAGCGGCAATTCTTCGACCGGCGCTGGCGGCTGAGGCGGAGTCACTACCTTGGGCGGTGGTGGTGGAGCAGGTACCGGCAGCGGTGCCATCTCGATCATCATCGCCGCAGGCGGTAATTCGATCGCTTGGGGTACCGACCAATTGAGCGTCAGCAGCACGGCAATGGCATGGATACCCAGCACAATCGCCAGACTACTGCTGTAACGCGCCAGCTTATGCCGCGTCTTGATCATTTCTTGGCTGCCGTCTCAAGCCCGACCAGACCGACTTTCAGGTAACCGGCCGCGCGCAGCGTATTCATGACTTCCATCAGATCGCCGTAGTCCACGCCTTTGTCGGCCTGGAAGAAGATCGTCGTGTCCTTGTCGCCTTTAGTCTTGGCATCGAGCAGCGCGCCGAGTTGCTCGCGCTGGACCTGCTCTTCACCGACGTAGACATTCTGGTCAGCCTTGACGCTGAGGAAGATTGGTTTCTCCGGTCTCGGTGCCGGTTTGGCGGTAGAGGCTGGTAGGTCGACCTTGATATCAACGGTTGCCAGAGGCGCTGCCACCATGAAGATGATCAGCAGGACCAACATCACATCGATAAACGGTGTGACGTTGATTTCGTGGTTCTCGGCGAGGTCATCGCCACCTTCGTTAAGATGCAGGCCCATGGCTTACCCCACTTTCACCATGTGAGGCGCGCTGGCGCGGTCACTTGGCTGGTGGTCCAGATCACGGCTGACCAGCAGCAGCACTTCTGCCGAAGCATCGGATACCTGTGCCTTGTACCCAGCGATGGAGCGGGCGAAGACGTTGTAGATAACCACGGCCGGAATCGCTGCGACCAGGCCCAACGCTGTAGCCAGCAGGGCTTCGGCAATACCTGGAGCAACTACCGCCAGGTTGGTGGTCTGGGTTTTGGCGATGCCGATGAAGCTGTTCATGATGCCCCACACGGTACCGAACAGACCGACAAACGGTGCGGTGGAACCAATGGTGGCCAGTACGCCGGTGCCGCTGCTCATGTTGCGGCCGCTGGCCGCTACCAGGCGCTCAAGACGGAAGCTGACGCGTTCCTTGATGCCTTCTTTTTCGCGGGTATTGGCCGAAAGGCGCATTTCATCAAGGGCATCGTGGACCAACAGGTGCGCCAAAGTGCCTTCCTTGTTGGCGCCATCGCTGGCTTCCTTGAGGGTGGTGGCCTTTTTCAGGGCGGCAATTTCGCCACGCAGACGACGCTTGGCGCCCAGCAGTTCGAAGCCCTTGGCGATCCAGATGGTCCAGGTAATGATCGAGGCAATCGCCAAGCCGATCATGACTATCTTGACCACGATGTCGGCGTTTTTGTACATGCCCCATGGCGATAGGTCATGGGCCATGCCCAGGCTGGTTTCTTCAACCAGGGCTTGTTCACCGGTGTCCGGGACTTGGCCGTCTACGGGGGCCACTGTCGGTGCTGCAGCCGGATCGACAGGTGCTGCAGCTTGCTCGCCGTCAGTTGCAGGCGCGGCGGCAGGTGCAGCAGCGGGTGCGGCAGCTGGGGCAACGGCAGCAGGTGTGGTGGGTGCATTGACAGGCTCATCGGCCATGACGGCGGGGGCCAGTACCAGGCTGAACATCAGCGCGGCAATGGCGCGCCATACGCGCGGCGTGGTTGGCGAAGCGGAAGGTTGAATACGTGTCATGCTGGCCGGACCTGATGAAGAAGAAAGAGTTGGATGTCCTTCAAGGCCTCGAGACGGGCCGAGAACAAAATTTGGGCGGCCATTATTGCAAGTAATTCTTGTTAGCAGAAGTAATAAAGTTACTTTTTTTCTATCATAGCTAGCCGCCTATCGATTTGTTTGGATAGGCTGGACCTTTGATTTGCGGAGTTTCGAGATGTCTGCGCCATCAGTTCTTATTGTCGGTTGTGGTGATGTGGGTAGCCGCTTGGCCAAGCAGATGCTGGCTTGTGGCTGGCAAGTGAGCGGCCTGCGTCGCAATGTCGAGCTGTTGCCCACTGGGGTCAAAGGGGTGGCTGCCGATCTCTTTGACCGTCGCTGTCCCGACACCTGGCCTGAGGTGGCGCCGGATTATCTGGTGTATTGCGCGGCAGCTAGCCAGCACGACGAAGCAGGGTATCAGGCCGCTTATGTCGAGGGCTTGCAGCACGTTCTCGGTTGGTTGGCAGCGAACGAGCAAAAGCCGCGGCGCTTGCTCTTCGTGTCCAGTAGCAGTGTGCATGCCCAGCAGAATGGTGAGTGGGTCGATGAAACGTCGGCGACCGAGCCGCAAGGTTACTCGGGTACGGTCATGCTGGAGGCGGAAAAACTGGCGCTGGCCAGCGCTATCCCGGCCTCGATTGTGCGCCTTACAGGAATTTACGGGCCAGGGCGTGAATGGCTATTGAGCCAGGTGCGTCAGGGATACCGAGTAACCGAAGAGCCTCCACTGTACGCCAATCGGATTCACGCCGACGATGCCGCGGGTCTGCTCGCCTTTCTGCTCAAGGCCGATACCCAGGGGCGTACCTTGGACGATTGCTACATCGGTGTGGACGACGCGCCAGCACCTTTGGCCGAAGTGGTGGCATGGTTGCGGCAATACATGGGCGTAACGCAGTGGTCTGAGCAGGAGCGGGTGCGTCGTACCGGTAGCAAGCGCTGCAGTAACGCTCGTGCCCGGGCATTGGGCTGGGAGCCACAGTACCCGAGCTACAAGGAAGGCTACGCCGCAATCCTGGGCGATAAAGCCTGAGGCGCTAACCGATCAGTCGCGCTCGAGCAGCCATTGGCGAGCGCCTGGAGTGAGCTGCGGTTTCTCATCCGGCTGAGCGCTGTTGAGCGCCTGCAGAATTTCCAACTGATCACCGTTACGTTTGAAGATCCAGGGCGCGCCTTTCTGATTGCGCTCCAGCCACAGGCTGTCGTATGCGCCGCTCATGTCGGCGCAGTCGCCAGCCAGGCAAAGCGCGTAGCGGTCCAGATTGGGCAAGCCTTCAACGCTGCCATTGTCGCGAAAACGTACCTGGGCGCCTTGGCCTGGGCCTTCAATGATTTTCCACTCACCACCCATGTAGGCGCTGTACAGGGCCTGCTCGAAGGTAGTGCCGGTACGTGCTCCCATTGGCGCAGGCGTGCGCGCCTTCTCGAAGCGTTGTGGCGGGGTGGATTTTTGCACCAGCTCATTACCGTCCAGCTCCAGGGTTTCGACCTGGTCGCCAGGGAATTCAGCCTGGTACTGCTTCTCTCCAGCCTTGAGCTGGCCTTTAGCGATTTCGAAGCCATTGTCGAAGCTGGCCTGGGCCGCCGCAATATTGAGCTTCCACTCAAAATTGGGGCCGTTGTCTTGCAGCGCCTGGCGCAGGCTGACGCCTTTGGCGGCGGTGTCGATGGCTTTCTGGTTGATCCAGATACCGTTGTAATCTTCAGGTTTGTGGCTAGCGCAGCCGCCGAGCAGTGCGGCAGCCAGGGTCAGGGCGAGCGCGTGACGCATAGCGGGGTCCTTTCCGGGGCAAAGCGGGGCGAGCCGGGCGACTCGCCACGCGAGGGTATTACTCGAGGACCAGAATCGCGTCCATTTCAACCTGCGAGCCGCGCGGCAGGGCGGCAACGCCAATGGCGGCGCGGGCAGGGTATGGCTGTTCGAAGTACTTGCCCATGATCTCGTTGACCTTGGCGAAGTGGCTCAGGTCGGTCAGGAAGATGTTCAGCTTGACGATGTCCTTGAACGAACCGCCAGCGGCTTCAGCAACAGCCTTGAGGTTTTCGAAGACCTGTACGGTCTGGGCTTCGAAGCCTTCAACCAGTTCCATGGTTTTCGGGTCCAGAGGGATCTGGCCGGACATGTACACAGTGTTGCCGGCCTTGATTGCCTGGGAGTAGGTGCCGATGGCGGCTGGGGCCTTGTCACTGGTGATGACGGTCTTGGTCATGATGATTCCTTGCTGTTATTGGGCTACGTGCGCATGCGGGTGATGCGAATCACCCCGGTCAGGGCGCGCAGTTTTTTGATCACACGGGCCAGGTGCACGCGGTCGTGTACGCTTACCACCAGTTGGACCACGCTGATGCGACCATCGCGTTCATCCATGCTGATTTTTTCAATGTTGCCGTCGGCGGCATTGACGCTACTGGCGAGCAGGGCGATCAGGCCGCGCTGGTGTTCCAGCTCGACGCGCAGTTCGACGTTGAACTCGCCGGTGACATCCTTGGCCCAGGACAGCTGTACGCATTTTTCCGGGTTGTGACGGATTTCACTGATATTCCGGCAGTTCTCAAGGTGCACGACCATGCCTTTGCCCGCAGACAAGTGGCCAACGATCGGATCACCCGGGATGGGGGTGCAGCACTTGGCGTAGCTGAGTACCAGGCCTTCGGTTCCGCGAATGGCCAGTGGTCCTTCTGGAGTCGAGAGCTGTTCGCCTTCTGTAGAGAGCAGGCGGCGGGCAACGACATAAGCCATGCGATTGCCCAGGCCGATGTCTTCGAGCATGTCCTCGATCTGCTCCAGGCGATATTCGCTGAGCATGGCCTGGACGCGTTCCTGAGGGATTTTGTCCAGTGCACTGTCGAAGCCATTCAGCACCTTGTTCAGCAGGCGTTCGCCCAGGCTGATGGACTCGGAACGGCGTTGCAGTTTGAGAGCGTGGCGAATATGCGTGCGGGCCTTACCGGTGACCACGAAATTGAGCCAGGCAGGATTAGGCCGCGCGCCGGGGGCGCTGACGATCTCGACCGTCGAACCGCTCTGCAAAGGTTCGGACAGCGGTGCCAGGCGCCGATTGATTCGGCAGGCGATGCAACTGTTGCCGACGTCGGTGTGTACCGCGTAAGCAAAATCGACCGCGGTGGAGCCTTTGGGCAGCTCCATGATGCGGCCCTTGGGCGTGAACACGTAGACCTCGTCCGGGAACAGGTCGATCTTCACGCTTTCGATGAATTCCAAGGAGTTGCCAGCCCGTTGCTGCATTTCCAGCACGCCTTTGACCCACTGGCGGGCACGGGCATGGGTGCCTTTGGGCTGCTCGTCGTCGCTGGACTTGTACAGCCAGTGGGCAGCAATGCCGTTGTTGGCCATCTCTTCCATTTCGCGGGTGCGAATCTGGATCTCGATTGGCACGCCGTGCATACCGAACAAGGTGGTATGCAGCGACTGGTAGCCGTTGGCCTTGGGAATCGCAATGTAGTCCTTGAAACGCCCCGGCAGTGGCTTGTACAGGTTGTGCACGGCGCCGAGTACGCGGTAGCAGGTGTCTACCTTGTCGACAATGATGCGAAACGCATAGACATCCATGATCTCGTTGAAGGCGCGGCGTTTGCCACGCATCTTCTTGTAGATGCCATAGAGATGTTTCTGCCGGCCGCTGACTTCGCCTTCGATGCCGTCGACAGCTAGGCAGTGGGCGAGCGACTCTTCGATCTTGTTGACCAGTTCCTTGCGGTTGCCGCGGGCCCGCTTGACGGCTTGGTAGATGCGCGCAGAGCGCATCGGGTGCATAGCCTTGAAGCCCAGGTCTTCGAACTCCACGCGCACGCTGTGCATACCCAGGCGATTGGCGATGGGTGCGTAGATTTCCAGGGTTTCCTTGGCTATGCGTCGGCGTTTTTCGCCTGACAGCACCTCGAGTGTGCGCATGTTGTGCAGGCGGTCGGCGAGCTTGACCAGAATTACGCGGATATCCCGGGCCATGGCCATGGCCATTTTCTGGAAGTTTTCCGCCTGGGCTTCGGCCTTGGTCTCGAAGTTCATCTGAGTCAGCTTGCTGACTCCATCGACCAGCTCGGCCACCGTCTCGCCAAACTGCGAGCTGAGGGCTTCCTTGGCGATGCCGGTGTCTTCGATCACGTCATGAAGCATGGCCGCCATCAGGCTTTGATGGTCCATGTGCATGTCGGCGAGGATGCTAGCCACCGCCAGCGGATGCGTGACGTAAGGCTCACCGCTACGACGGCGTTGGCCGTCGTGGGCTTGTTCGGCGTAGAAATACGCTCGGCGTACCAGGTTGACCTGATCTGGGCCGAGGTAGGTCGACAGACGATCGGCGAGGGCGTCTATGCTCGGCACAGGATTACCTCCTGCCGAGGAAAGGGGACCTGCGCCGTACTACGTCGACCAGGCATGGGCTTAGACGGCCTCGTTGGCCTCTTCCTCACTGCCGAAGGCGAAAGCGGGCTCGACTTCGACAATGGATTCGGCAGCGATGAACTCAGGGGTGCAGATGCCTTCAGCGATTTCACGCAGTGCAACGACGGTAGGTTTGTCGTTTTCCCATGCCACTTTCGGCTCTTTGCCGCCGGTGGCCAGCTGACGGGCACGCTTGGTAGAGAGCATGACCAGCTCAAAACGGTTATCCACGTGTTCTAGGCAGTCTTCAACGGTTACGCGGGCCATGGTCTTCCTCAAGTAGCAAATGCGGTGTTCAGCCCAAATGGGCGAGCGGACTCGATAGTTTAAAAAATCACCAGCCTTTAGGGAAGCGCTGATTTCGTTTCGGGTCCTTATTGCCCTGACGATACCTAGATAGGGGGCTCTAGCACAACCGTCTTGTATCGGTTGCAATCGAATATGCCCAGACGGGAGGCGCGCCGCGATACTACTGGCGACTCAAGGCATCGCGCAGGCGCGGGGTAAGTTCGTCGAACAAGGTCTGCACCGAGCGCAACGCACGGCAATCAGGACGTGTCAGCAGCCATAACTCGGTATCGCAGCCGGGCAAGGCATCGCTCAATGCTTCGACGCCTGGCAGGGTATGGGCCATGTAGTCGGGCAGGGCGGCCACGCCCAGGCCAGCGGTTACCAGCTGCGCAATGGCAGAGATGCTGCTGCACTTATAACGCGGGTTCACAGCGGGTAGGTGCTCGCTGCGCCAGACCACAGTGGAGTGGTCCTGCATGGTGTCGTCCGGGGCAATCCACGGCAGGCTGGCCGGGATTTGTTTAAGTTTTTCCCGATATTCCTCGCGGCCACACACCACGTAGGAAGCTGAACCGAGGCAGCGGCCAACCAAGTGCTCAGGTGGCGAGTTGGTCAGGCGTAAAGCGAGATCGGCATCGCGTCGACTCAGGTTGGCGAAGGTGTTGGAGGTTGCCAGCTCCAGCGACAACGCCGGGTAGGCTGGCATGAACTCGGCCAGTGCTGGCAGCAATAGGCTGTGCAATACGGCATCGGTACAGGTCAGGCGCACGGTGCCGCTAACCACCTGTTCACCGTGTTCCAGTGCTACCCGGGCAGCATCCAGAGCTTGTTCGGCACGCTCGGCCTGCTCGGCCAGGGCCTGAGCCGTGCCTGTAGGGATATAGCCCTTGCGGCTTTTTACAAATAACGCGGTACCCAGGGCAGCTTCCATGCGCCGAATCGAGCGAAATACCGTCGAAACATCAACCCGCAGTAGCTCTGCGGCTTTTGCCAGTGAGCGCCCGCGTACCAGGGCGAGTACCAGCGAGAGGTCGGCGTGACTGATCTGATATTGCATGGGTGCACTCTTTGCTTGCCTAAATGCCAATGTCTGTTGCGCTAGGGCCATTCTATAGTGAGCCAGCAGTCGTGAATCAACTCGCGGCGTTGTCAGGATGTGGAACGTGAGTCCCAGATGGCATCGCCCTGCAGTTCCCCACGATGGGACTACTTAAAAGAACAAACTAAACCATCGCCGCTCTCAGTAGCGCCGCAGTACCTCCTTCACAATCGTTCGATAAAAGATCAAAGGATGCCTAGCCATGACGTCGGTCTCCCCGCGCGCCATCCCTCTCGACGAGATGGGTGAATTTCTCAAGGCCCACCCTGAGGTGCAATTTGTCGATTTGCTGATTGCCGACATGAACGGAGTGGTACGAGGCAAGCGCATCGAGCGTGCGAGCCTGGTCAAGGTTTACGAAAAAGGCATCAACCTGCCAGCATCGCTGTTTGCCCTGGATATCAATGGTTCCACCGTGGAAAGCACCGGTCTGGGCCTGGATATCGGCGACGCAGACCGCATTTGCTTCCCGATTCCCGGCACCCTGAGCTACGAGCCCTGGCAAAAGCGCCCTACCGCTCAGTTGCTGATGACCATGCACGAGCTGGACGGTGCGCCGTTCTTTGCCGACCCGCGAGAAGTGCTGCGCGGTGTGGTCGAGAAGTTCGACGCGCTGGGCCTGGATATTTGCGCGGCGTTCGAGCTCGAGTTCTACTTGATCGACCAGGACAACCTCAACGGTCGTCCGCAGCCACCTCGCTCGCCAATCTCCGGCAAGCGCCCGCAATCGACCCAGGTCTACCTGATCGATGATCTTGACGAGTATGTGGACTGCCTGCAGGACATGCTCGAAGCGGCGAAAGAGCAGGGTATTCCAGCCGACGCCATCGTCAAGGAAAGCGCTCCTGCGCAGTTCGAGGTCAACCTGCATCACGTTGCTGATGCAATCAAGGCCTGCGACTACGCGGTGTTGCTCAAGCGTCTGATCAAAAACATCGCCTACGACCATGAAATGGACTCCACCTTCATGGCCAAGCCGTACCCAGGCCAGGCGGGCAACGGTCTGCATGTGCATATCTCGTTGCTGGACAAGAAAACCGGCAAGAACATCTTCACCAGCGATGACCCGGAACAAAGCGAAACCCTGCGCCACGCGATCGGTGGCGTGCTGGAAACCATGCCGGCTTCGATGGCCTTCCTGTGCCCGAACGTCAACTCCTACCGCCGTTTCGGTGCCCAGTTCTATGTGCCGAATGCACCTAGCTGGGGCCTGGACAACCGCACAGTAGCGGTACGCGTACCTACCGGCAGCAGCGATGCAGTTCGTATCGAGCACCGCGTAGCGGGCGCAGATGCCAACCCGTATTTGATGATGGCGGCGATTCTGGCAGGCATCCATCACGGTCTGACCAATCAGATCGAGCCAGGTGCGCCGATTGAAGGTAACTCCTACGAACAGTTGGAGCAGAGCCTGCCGAACAACCTGCGCGATGCGTTGCGTGAGCTCGATGACAGCGAAGTGCTGAACAAATACATCAGCCCGGACTACATCGACATTTTCGTTGCCTGCAAGGAAAGCGAAATGGCCGAGTTCGAGGTGTCGATTTCCGACCTCGAATACAACTGGTACCTGCATACCGTGTGATGCCCGGAGAAAACAATAATGACAATTGCACCACGTGAACACTGGGAACAGCTGTTCCAGACCCTGAAGATCGAAGGCCGTGCCTTTGTCGATGGGCAGTATTGTGCCAGTGTTTCTGGTGACACTTTCGACTGTTCCAGTCCGGTCGATGGTCGCCAGCTGGTGCAGGTCGCCAGTTGTGACAGTGCGGATGCCGAGAGTGCTGTTGCCGCAGCCCGACGCAGTTTTGACAGCGGCGTCTGGGCGCAGCAGGCACCAGCGCAACGTAAGCGGGTGTTGATCGCTTTCGCCGACCTGCTTCTGGCCAACGCCGAGGAACTGGCGCTGCTGGAAACCTTGGACATGGGCAAGCCGATTGCCGATTCCTTGAACATTGATATTCCGGCTGCGGCCAATGCCATCCGTTGGCACGCCGAAGCCGTCGACAAGATATACGACGAAGTTGCTGCAACCGCGTCCGACCAGTTGGGTCTGGTCACCCGCGAGCCGGTCGGCGTGGTTGCGGCCATTGTTCCGTGGAACTTTCCACTGATGATGGCCTGTTGGAAGCTCGGTCCGGCCTTGGCCACCGGTAACTCGGTGATTCTCAAACCGTCCGAAAAATCACCACTGACCGCGATCCGCGTCGCTCAGTTGGCACTCGATGCCGGAATTCCGGCGGGGGTGCTGAACGTGTTGCCTGGATACGGCCACACCGTGGGCAAGGCCTTGGCCTTGCACATGGACGTGGACACCTTGGTGTTTACCGGTTCTACCCGTATTGCCAAGCAATTGATGGTGTATGCCGGTGAATCGAACATGAAGCGTGTCTGGCTGGAGGCCGGCGGCAAGAGCCCGAACATCGTGTTTGCCGACGCTCCCGATCTGCAAGCGGCTGCCGATGCGGCAGCGGCTGCCATTGCCTTCAATCAGGGCGAGGTATGCATTGCCGGTTCACGTTTGCTGGTTGAGCGCAGCATCAAGGAGCGCTTCCTGCCCATGGTGGTCGAGGCGCTCAAGGCCTGGAAACCGGGACACGCCCTGGACCCTGATACCCGTGTCGGCGCATTGGTTGACAGCACTCAGCTAGACACCGTGCTGGGTTACATCGCGGCCGGCAAGGCAGATGGCGCCACGTTGCTAACGGGCGGAGAGCGTGTGCTGGAAGACACCTGCGGCGTCTATGTGCAGCCGGCGATTTTCGATGGCGTAACCAACGCCATGCGTATCGCTCGCGAGGAAATCTTCGGGCCAGTGCTTTCGGTCATCACCTTCGACAGCGCCGAAGAGGCCATTGCCATCGCCAATGACTCGCCATTCGGCCTGGCCGCAGCAGTCTGGACCAGTGACATCTCTCGTGCCCACAAGAGTGCCCGCGCCTTGCCTGCCGGCAGCGTCTGGGTCAACCAATACGACGGCGGCGATATGACTGCGCCATTTGGCGGGTTCAAGCAGTCGGGTAATGGTCGGGACAAGTCGCTGCACGCATTTGATAAATATACCGAACTCAAGGCGACCTGGATCAAGCTGTAAGGGAGGGTGAACCCATGCAAACTACCAATGACCTGCCGCCTTTGATTGGCATTTCTGCCTGTCGTCAGCAATTGGGCAATAACTCGTCGCACACGGTCGGCGATAAATATGTCGAAGCAGCAGGTTTTGCCGGGATCCCTGTGATCCTGCCTGCTCGCGCCGAGCCGGTTGATCCGCAGCGCGTGCTAGAGCGCCTAGATGGCATTCTTTTTACCGGTTCGCCTTCTAATGTCGAGCCGCATCATTACAATGGCGCCCCCAGCGTGGAAGGTACGAAGCACGATGTGTTTCGTGACCGGCTGACTCTGCCTCTGTTGCAGGCCGCCATTGCCACTGGTGTGCCGGTGTTCTGCATCTGCCGTGGTTTTCAGGAATTGAACGTTACCTTGGGCGGCACACTGCACCAGCGCGTGCAGGAGCTACCCGGTTTCCTCGATCACCGTGAGCCGCAGGATGCCCCACTGGAAGAGCAATACAGCCCACGTCATAGCGTTACTGTGCAGCCCGGTGGGCTGTTCGAGCGACTGGGGCTGGAGCAAAGCTTCATGGTCAATTCGCTTCACAGCCAAGGAATCAATCGCCTGGCTGACGGCCTGCGGGCCGAGGCCCTGGCGCCGGACGGACTGATCGAAGCGGTGTCCATGGAGGATGCTCCGGGCTTTGTGGTCGGCGTGCAATGGCACCCCGAATATCGCTTGGCCGAAAATCCGGTTTCGTTGCGTCTGTTTCAGGCGTTTCGGGAAGCATGCCTGGCCCGTGCAAGGGGTGAGCGGCACCGGGAGACGACCGTATGAGGTCATCCGGTTGATCCGGAGTTCAAGCAACACGTAACAGGATTCATTGAGTGCAAGCGGGCGTGCTGTGGGGCGTCCTGAAAAACAATAGTAAAAGCGGCGGCAACTACTCATGAGTGAATACGAAGCAGGCCTGTCTCCAGGTATTGGACAGGCTCGCGCCGAGGAAAACGGTGTATCGAAAGCTTCCAAAGGGCTGGCCAAGGGCCGGCTTGGACTGCTGGCGAGCATTGTCCTGGGCATCTCTACCATTGCACCGGTCTACACCCTCACGGGTGCGCTGGGCCCCACGGTGCGCGAAGTCGGTGCTCATTTGCCGGCAGTGTTCATCGTCGGCTTCCTGCCGATGCTCCTGGTAGCCTTGGGTTATCGCGAGTTGAACGCGGCCGAACCTGACAGCGGCACCTCCTTCACCTGGTCGGCACGGGCTTTCGGTCCGATGATCGGCTGGATTGGCGGTTGGGGCCTGGTAACTGCCACAACCATTGTGCTGTCCAACCTTGCGGGGGTGGCAGTCGACTTCTTCTATCTGTTCCTCGGGCAAATATCCGGTAGTCACGAGGTGGCAGCGCTGGCGGACAACCTGTTAATCAACGTTGTCACCTGTTGCGTGTTCATCGCCATGGCGGTTTGGATCTGCTGCCGCGGGATCGCCACGACCATGACGGTGCAGTACGGCCTGGTCGCACTGCAATTAGTGGTGTTAGTGGGCTTTGCAATGGCTGCATTTGGCGAGTCTTCTGTAACGCCACCGCTGGAATTCGATCTCGACTGGTTCAACCCATTCGGTGTCGAATCGTTCTCGGCATTTACTGCCGGCCTGTCATTGTCGATCTTCATTTTCTGGGGCTGGGATGTCTGTCTGAGCATCAGCGAAGAATCGGTGGGCAGCGGTGATACGCCTGGACGTGCGGCGACCCTGACCGTGCTGCTGATCCTGGGTCTGTACCTGGTAACGGCGATTGCCACCCTGCAGTTCGCCGGGATTGGTGATATCGGTCTGGGCCTGAACAATCCGCGCATTCAAGAGAACGTCTTCGCTCACCTGGCGGGGCCAGTCATGGGGCCATTGGCCATTCTGATGTCCATTGCCGTGTTGGCCAGTACCGCTGCATCGCTGCAGTCGACTTTCGTGTCGCCGGCTCGAACGTTGCTGGCGATGGGGTACTACGGCGCGGTTCCGGAGCGGTTTGCCAATATCTGCCCGCGCTCGAAAACGCCGCGGTACGCGACAATCTGTGCCGGTGTAGCGGCAGGCGTGTTCTACGTCACCATGCGGACCCTGAGTGAAAACGTGCTGGCGGATACCATTACCGCGCTGGGCATGATGATCTGCTTCTACTACTCGCTGACTGCTTACGCCTGCGTCTGGTACTTCCGCCACAGCTTGTTCGACAGCGTACGCCACTTCCTGATGCGTGGCCTGTGCCCGCTGCTTGGTGGCGGTATTCTTTCGGTGATCTTCCTGCAGACGGCCATCGACAGTGCATCGCCGTCGTTCGGCAGCGGTTCGCATGTAGGGGGCTTGGGTCTGGTGTTCGTGATCGCAGTGATCATCACATTGCTGGGGCTGGGGCTGATGATGCTGTCACGCCTGCGTGCGCCGGCGTTCTTCCTGGGTATGACGCTGCAGCGTCACGCCACAGTCTCCAACCGCCGCTAAGCGGTTGGAGTTACCCGCTGCTCAGGCAAGCAATTGCTTGAGCAGTTGGCCATGACGCTGCTGCTGGTGAGCCTGCAGCAAGCGGTTGGCGCGGAATACCGCTTTGAGGTCTTCCAGCGCAGTGGCGAAGTCATCGTTGATGATGACGAAGTCATACTCGTCGTAGTGGCTCATCTCACTGACTGCTTCGCGCATGCGGCCTTCGATGATCTCGTCGCTGTCCTGGCCACGGTTGGTCAAGCGTTGGCGCAGGGCTTCCTGGGTTGGCGGCAGGATGAAGATCGAGCGCGCTTCAGGCATCAATTTGCGCACCTGCTGAGCACCTTGCCAGTCGATTTCCAGAATCAGGTCATGGCCTCGATCCAGGGACTGCTGCAGCGCGCTGCGCGACGTCCCATAGAAATTACCGAAGACTTCGGCCTGCTCGAGGAAGTCGCCTTGCTCGATCATCAGTTTGAACTCGGTGTGCTCGACGAAGTGATAGTTCACGCCGTGAACTTCGCCTGGGCGCATCGCGCGAGTGGTGTGCGAGATCGAAACCTGGATGCTGTTGTCAGCGTCGATCAGGGCCTTGACCAGGCTGGTCTTGCCTGCGCCTGACGGGGCGGAAACGATATAAAGGGTGCCGCTGCTTTGATTCATGGTCGGGGTGGCCTTACTCAATGTTCTGTACTTGTTCACGCATCTGCTCGATCAGTACCTTGAGGTTGACCGCGGACTGGGTGCTGCGTGGGTCGAAGGCTTTGGAGCCCAGGGTGTTGGCTTCGCGATTGAGCTCCTGCATCAGGAAGTCCAGGCGCCGACCAGCGGCACCGCCGGACTTGAGTACCCGGCGTACTTCGGTGATGTGGGTGCTCAGTCGATCGAGTTCTTCGGCAACGTCGCTCTTCTGTGCCAGCAGGACCATTTCCTGTTCCAGACGCTGCGGATCGAGTTCAGCCTGCATGTCGGCGAAGCGATCGAGGATTTTCTGACGCTGGGCGGCGAGCATCTGCGGCACCAGGGCACGCAAGGTGGTGACCTCGCTGGCCATGCCATCCAAGCGTTCGTTGATCAGGCGCGCCAACTCGCTGCCTTCGCGGTTGCGGCCACTCTTCAGTTCATTCAGCGCTTCGACGAACAGCGCCATGGCTTCACTGTTGAGGGTTTGTGGGTCATTGGCATCGGCGACCAGTACGCCTGGCCAGGCTAGCACTTCCAGGGGATTGAGCGCTGCTGGCTGTTTGATCAGGCTGGCGACGGTTTCGGCGGCAGCTACCAACTGGGCAGCACGCTCACGGTCAACCTGCAGGGGTTTGCCGGTGCTCTCTTCGTTGAAGCGCAAGGTGCACTCTACCTTGCCGCGTGACAGGCCTTGGCGCAGGGCTTCGCGCACGGCTCCTTCAAGGTCTCGCAGAGCTTCGGGCAGGCGCAGGTGCGGCTCAAGGTAGCGGTGGTTCACCGAGCGAAGTTCCCAGATCAGGGTGCCCTGGCTACCTGCGCGCTCGACGCGAGCAAAAGCGGTCATGCTGTGCACCATGGGAAGTACCTCGCAAAAAGGGGTTAAGGGAAAGCCAACCGGCTGCAAAGGCGCAAGATTGTAGCGCAGTGCGGTGCTGGCTCCCAATCCACTGATGTTACAAACAGTCTGGAAAAACCCGGAAAAAACCGACCAACGCCTCTGGGCCCGCTGTTTCACGGGCTGCGACAATAGACGTGTCCTCGAGCCCCAGCGCGCTCTATAATGCTGGGCAGATTCAAACCCAGTACAGGTATCCCAAATGAAACGTCCAAGTGGTCGCGTTGCCGATCAGCTCCGCTCGATCCGCATCACCCGCAACTACACCAAACACGCCGAGGGATCAGTGCTGGTCGAGTTCGGTGACACTAAAGTCGTCTGTACGGTCAGTGTCGAGAACGGTGTACCTCGGTTCCTCAAAGGCCAGGGCCAAGGCTGGCTGACTGCCGAATACGGCATGCTGCCACGCTCCACTGGCGAGCGTAACCAGCGTGAAGCCGCGCGTGGCAAGCAAGGTGGCCGTACCCTCGAAATCCAGCGTCTGATCGGGCGCTCGCTGCGTGCCGCCCTGGACATGAGCAAGCTCGGTGACATCACCCTGTATGTCGACTGTGACGTGATCCAGGCCGACGGTGGCACCCGCACCGCTTCCATCACAGGCGCCATGGTCGCCCTGATCGATGCGTTGCGTGTGGTCAAGAAGCGTGGCGGCCTGAAAGGTGGCGATCCACTCAAGCACATGATCGCTGCCGTCTCGGTTGGCATGTACCAGGGCGAAGCAGTGCTTGACCTGGACTACCTCGAAGACTCGGCTGCAGAAACCGACCTGAACGTGGTCATGACCAGCAAAGGTGGTTTCATCGAAGTCCAGGGTACCGCTGAGGGCGCGCCGTTCCAGCCAGAAGAGCTCAATGCCATGCTGGCGTTGGCACAAAAGGGCATGGCTGATCTGTTCGAATTGCAGACAGCTGCGCTGGCTGACTGATAGTCGACAAGGCAAGGAGCAGAGCATGAGCGAGCAACCACTACAGTTGCCTACCCCCAATGCCGAGATTCGTCAGTGGGCGATGTTCTGTCACTTGGCCGCCCTGCTGGGGTTGGTCGTGCCTTTTGGCAACCTGCTGGGTCCGCTGGTGATGTGGATATGGAAAAAGGACCTCGATCCGTTCATTGATGCCCAGGGCAAGGAAGCGCTGAATTTCCAGCTCACGGTGTTCCTGGCCTCGATCATCTGCTTTGCGCTGATGTTCGTGCTGGTAGGGATCGTACTGTTCGGCATGCTTATGGTTGCTGTGCTGATCCTCACCATCGTTGCCGGGGTCAAGGCCAACGATGGCCAGCCTTACCGCTACCCGCTGACCTGGCGGCCGATCAAATAACGATCAGTTGCAGACAGCCATAAAAAAAACCGACGTGATGTCGGTTTTTTTATGGCTGAACGATCAGATCGTCAGCGTCCAGTCGTAGTCCACGATCAGTGGCGCGTGCTGGGAGAAGCGTGGCTGACGCGGCAGGCGAGCGCTGCGCACGAAGCGACGCAAGCCTGGGGTCAGTAGCTGGTAGTCAAAACGCCAACCCAGGTTGAGCATCTCGGCCTGCTCGTTGTCTGGCCACCAGCTGTACTGGTCGCCTTCACGGCTGACTTCACGCAGCGCATCGACATAACCCATATCACCGACGACGGTATCCATCCAGGCACGCTCAGGTGCCAGGAAACCCGGTGATTGCTGGCCATCACGCCAGTTTTTCACGTCGAGTTTCTGCTGCGCCACGTACAACGAGCCGCAGTAGATATATTCACGACGCTTGCGTCGCTGCTTGTCCAGGTACTTGGCGAAGTCGTCCATCAACTTGAATTTCTGATTCAAGTCTTCGTCGCCGTTCATTCCCGAAGGCAGCAGCAGCGTTGCGATGCTTACCTTGTCAAAATCGGCCTGTAGGTAACGTCCGTAGCGGTCGGCTGTCTCGAAGCCCAGGCCGCTGATGACTGCCTTGGGCTGCAACCGCGAATAAAGTGCCACACCGCCTTGGGCGGGGACTTCTGCGTCGCAGGCATAAAGGAAGTAGCCATCAAGCTGAAAAGCTGGGTCGTCGAGTTCAAAGGCCGAGGCGCGGGTATCCTGAAGGCAGATGACGTCGGCATTCTGGGCTTGCAGCCAGCTGAGCAAACCACGCTCGACTGCAGCCTGAATGCCATTTACGTTCACACTGATGATCCGCATAAATGGCCCCAAAAATCTCGTGCGTGTATGATACCCGAGCTGTACTCATTTAGCTAAATCCGTGGTAATCCGGGACTTTTCATGCAGCCGTATCAGCGCGATTTCATACGTTTTGCCATCGATCGTGGGGTTCTGCGCTTCGGTGAGTTCACTCTCAAGTCCGGGCGCACTAGCCCGTACTTCTTCAATGCCGGCCTGTTCAACAGTGGTTCGGCCCTGGCTCAGCTCGGGCGTTTCTATGCTGCGGCGATCGTCGACAGCAAGATTCCGTTCGACGTCCTGTTTGGCCCGGCCTACAAAGGTATTCCGCTGGCGGCAACCACCGCAGTGGCTCTGGCCGAGCATCACGATCTTGACCTGCCATGGTGTTTCAACCGCAAGGAAGCCAAGGCTCACGGCGAAGGCGGCAGTCTGGTCGGCGCACCGCTGACGGGCGAGGTGCTGATCATCGATGACGTAATCACCGCTGGCACCGCTATCCGTGAAGTCATGCAGATTATCCAGGGCCAGCAGGCCAAGGCTGCAGGCGTATTGATCGCGTTGAACCGCCAGGAGCGCGGCAACGGCGAGTTGTCAGCTATCCAGGAAGTGGAGCGCGACTTCGGCATTCCAGTGGTCAGCATTGTTTCGCTGACCCAAGTGCTGGAATTCCTTGCCGACGATCCGGCGCTCAAGCAGCACTTGCCGGCTGTCGAAGCTTATCGAGCCCAGTACGGGATCTAAAAAAGGGCCGCATCCGCGGCCTTTTTTTTGGTCAGTCCGTGCCGTATTTCGGCGAGCGAGGCCCGTAGAGCAGCCCGCCGTTCTGGTAAGGCGATAACAGACGTGCGCCAGTCACGCCAGCAATTGGATAGCTGGCGTCATCCAATGTGGTGTTGATGATTTGCTTGACCGCAGCGGTGATCAACATACCGACCAGGCCGCCGGCGTTGTTATTTCCTTCTTCGCTAGACGCCGTGGCGGTGCCGGTCCACAGGGTAGTACCGGTTTTAAGATCGACAAGCTTAGCGCTGGCAGTCACGATCGATGCGCTGCTAATCACCATGTAGCGTGTGCCGTAGTCGCTGACGGTCACATAAAGCCCCGCGTCCGCACCAAATATTTCGTTGAGCTTATTGGTTGGCAACTGATGAATATCGGCTGGCGTGGTCAGCCCATTCTGACGGAATGTCTCGTCGACCAGAGCGACAGGCAGCACATAGTAGCCGGCCTCAGCCAGCGGGTAGGTAACCTGCGAAAGCATGCTGTAGCTGGCTTTAACATCCGGCGACTCGTTCAGCGGAGGCAAAATGAGGATCGAGCGCGGACGAGCTTGCTTGAAGGCTGAGTAGTCGACCGTCTTGCGCTCGGCGCAGCCTGCGAACAACGACAGGATGCACGCGCCAACCATCAATTTTATAAGACGACTGATCACTGTTTGGCTCCTTGCTGGGCATTTTTCATCAAGAAGTCCATGTAAGCGGTCGACTCTGGAAACAGGGCTTTCTCCGTCTGGAACTGCTGAATCATTTGGTCATCCTTGCCCAGGCTCGAGTAGAGCAGGCCGAGCTGAGCGTGATAGCCGGGCGGTACAGCACCACTTTTGGCGCGGATCTTCTGCAGGTCGCGCTCAAGCGCCTCCGCTTGGGCTTCTTTCGATTCCCCTTTGAAGTACTGATACACCTGGGGCTGGTAACTCTCCCACTGGTACAGCGGCTTATGTGAGGTGCAGCCAGTTAGCAAGACACCGCCCAGCAAGACGCCGACGACCATGCGCCAGGCAAAATTTGCGTTACTCATTCTGTGTTCGTCCGTGTGAATTGAGTCTTCGTATTAAGACGCAGGCTTCCAGGCGCCGCTTTCTACTGCATCGACAAGCTTGTTGACGGCTTCGCGCATAGCCAGGTCAAGTACTTTGCCGTTAAGGGTAGAGTCGTAACTGGCAGTGCCGCCGAAGCCGATCACTTCACGATTGGACAGGGCAAACTCACCCGCACCCTGGCTCGAATAGACCACTTCAGAGGTGCTGATGTTGACGATGTTCAGGGCGACCTTGGCATAGGCGACCTGGGTTTTGCCGCGGCCGAGAATGCCGAACAACTGATGGTCACCCACCTCTTTGCGTCCGAACTCGGTGACATCGCCGGTCACGACGAAGTCAGCACCCTTAAGGCGTTGGGCTTGGCCTTTGATGGCCGCTTCCTGCTGGATTTCACCCATGTTGTCGCGGTCCAGTACGTTGAACCGGTTGGTCTGTTGCAAGTGGGTAATCAGGATGGTCTTGGCTTGACCGCCGAGGCGATCGACGCCGTCGGAGAAGATGCCGCGCATGTAGCTGGAACGGTTGTCGAACTTGCCTACAGCGATGGGGGTGCGCAGGCCACTGTAGGGACGGTTGACGCTTTCGACTTGTTGTACCGCGACGGCCCTTGAGGTTTCTGTTGCACAGCCTGCAATAGAGCCCAATGCGATGGCGGCTGCCAGCACGAGTCCTTGTGACGCATATTTCACACTACTTCTCCCGGGTAAATACAAATGGTTTGCATCTAATTGTGCCAGCTGTTTCGGCTGGCAGGGAATTTCCTTGAGGGGGAAGCAGGAGACGCAAGGAACAATTGCGGGGCAGGTATGCCCCGCAATCAAGGCGTTAGCGCGGTTTGTGATTGGTGATCAGGGTACCCACACCGCTGTCGGTAAAGATCTCCAGCAGGACTGCATTCGGCACTCGACCGTCGATGATATGCGAGCTGTTGACACCGCCTTGCACGGCTTCCAGGGCGCAGCGGATCTTCGGCAGCATACCGCCGTAGATAGTGCCGTCGGCAATCAGCTCGTTGACCTGCTCGGTCGTCAGGCCAGTCAACACGGTGCCTTGCTTATCCATCAAGCCTGCAATGTTGGTCAGCAGCATCAGCTTTTCAGCCTTCAATGCTTCTGCCACCTTGCCTGCTACCAGGTCGGCGTTGATGTTGTACGACTCGCCATTCTCACCGACGCCGATCGGGGCGATCACCGGAATGAAATCGCCTTTGACCAACATGTTCAGCAGGTCGGTATTCACCTTGACCACTTCGCCTACATGGCCGATGTCGATGATCTCCGGAGTGGTCATCTCAGGCGTCTGGCGAGTAACGGTGAGCTTCTTCGCGCGGATCAGTTGGGCATCTTTTCCGGTCAACCCGATGGCACTGCCGCCATGACTGTTGATCAGGTTGACGATGTCCTTGTTCACCTGGCCGCCGAGCACCATCTCGACCACGTCCATGGTCTGCGCATCGGTGACGCGCATGCCATCGATAAAGTGGCTTTCAATCGACAGACGTTTGAGCAGGTCGCCAATCTGCGGGCCGCCACCGTGAACCACCACCGGGTTGATGCCGACAGCCTTCATCAGCACCACATCGCGAGCAAAGCCGGTTTTGAGCTCTTCGCTCTCCATCGCGTTGCCGCCGTATTTGATCACCAAAGTCTTGCCGACAAAGCGGCGGATGTAAGGCAGCGCTTCGGACAAAACCTGGGCGACATGGGTGGCGGCATCGCGATCGAGGGTCATGCAGGGCTCCAATTGGAACAAATAGTCGGTCAGAACTTGGGTTGCAGATCAGGAGCAACGCGCTTCAATTGAGCGCGGAATATTTCCTGGATACGCTGCAGTTCGGCGGTGTTGTCGGCTTCGAAGCGCAATACCAGCACCGGTGTGGTGTTGGAGGCGCGAACCAGGCCCCAGCCATCGGGGTAGTCGACCCGCACACCATCAATGGTGGTCAGGTTGGCGTCTTGGCCCCAATCAGCTTCGCGTTGCAGTGCATCAATGATGCTGAATTTACCTTCGTCGGTCACATCAATGTTGATTTCCGGTGTGGAAATATCATTTGGGAACGCGGCGAACAGCTGTTCGGCATCGGTGGATTCTTTACTGAGGATCTCTAGCAGGCGCGCAGCACTGTAGATGCCGTCGTCGAAACCGTACCAGCGTTCCTTGATGAAAATGTGTCCGCTCATCTCGCCGGCCAGCAGTGCGCCGGTCTGCTTCATCTTCTTCTTGATCAACGAATGACCGGTCTTCCACATTAGCGCGCGGCCACCATACTGCTGGATCAGCGGGGTCAGGCGACGCGTACATTTGACGTCGAAGATGATCTCGGCACCCGGGTTGCGCTCGATAACGTCCTTGGCGAACAACATCAGCAGGCGATCGGGATAGACAATGCTGCCGGTGTTGGTGACGACACCGACGCGGTCGCCGTCGCCATCGAAGGCCAAGCCCAGGTCGGCACCGGTTTCCTTGACCTTGGCAATCAGGTCGACGAGGTTTTCAGGTTTGCCTGGATCCGGGTGATGATTAGGGAAGTTACCGTCGACTTCGCAGAACAACGGAATCATTTCGCAACCCAGGGCTTCGATCAGTTGCGGGGCAATCACGCCAGCGGCGCCGTTGCCGCAGTCGACAACGACCTTGAGTTTCTTCGACAGCTTGATGTCGCCGGTGATCTGTTTGAAATAGCGCTCGAGGATTTCGACCTGTTCGACACGGCCTTCGCCGCGGGTCAGGTCGTTGGTTCTCAGGCGTGTCAGCAGTGCCTGAATTTGTTCGTTGGCCAAGGTGTCGCCAGCGATGACGATTTTGAATCCGTTGTAGTTCGGTGGGTTGTGGCTGCCGGTGAGCATTACACCGGACTTACCTGCCAGGACGTTGGCGGCGTAGTACAGGGCAGGCGTCGGCACCAGGCCAACATCACTTACCGTGCAGCCTGCTTCGACCAGGCCTTTGATCAACTGCTCGACCAGCATAGGGCCGGACAGGCGGCCATCACGGCCAACCGAGATGTTCGGTTCGCCTTGAGCCAGGGTTTGCGCACCAATGGCGCGGCCGATCCAATAGGCAGTCTCGGCGGTCAGGGTGTCACCTACCACGCCACGGATGTCGTAAGCGCGAAAGATGCTTTCTGGAAGTGCAGGTGCTAGGTGTGCCATGTCGTTCATCTCTGGGGAGCTCCAATATCGAGGGCGTGCAGGGCAGGCTCAAACTGAACGCTTTGACGGTCTTTTCGCCAGAGAGTTCGCCATCCTTGGCGCACAGTGGGCAGTGGTTCGATCAGTTGCTGCCGGAATGTCCAAAGCCGCCTGCACCGCGCTGGCTCTCGTCGAAGGTTTCGACGATATCGAAATGAGCCTGCACCACAGGCACCAGGACCAGTTGCGCGATACGTTCGCCAATGGTGATGGTGAATGGGGTTTGGCCACGGTTCCAGCAGGAAACCATAAGCTCGCCCTGGTAGTCGGAATCGATCAGGCCGACCAGATTGCCCAGCACGATGCCGTGCTTGTGGCCCAGGCCCGAGCGCGGCAGGATCAGCGCAGCCAGACCAGGGTCGCCGATGTAGACCGAAAGGCCGGTGGGGATGAGCAGGGTCTGACCAGGCTCCAGGACGGTGTCTTCCTTGAGCATGGCGCGAAGGTCGAGGCCCGCCGAGCCCGGAGTGGCGTATTGCGGCAGCGGGAATTCGTTACCGATGCGTGGATCAAGAATCTTGGCTTGTAGAGCGTGCATGCAGAGTTAAACCTGGTTGAGACGTTCGGCGATGAAAGCAACCAGCTGACGGGCGATCTTGCCTTTGCTGGTCTGTGCGAAGAGTGTTTCATGAAGCTGGCGATCGATCACGCTGCAGGCGTTCTCCTCGCTGTTGAAGCCGATGCTGGGGTTGGCGACATCGTTGGCGACAATCAGATCGAGGTTCTTGTCCTTGAGCTTGCGCGCGGCATAATCGAGCAGGTGTTCGGTCTCGGCGGCAAAGCCGACGCTGAACGGGCGATCGGGACGGGTGGCGATACTGGCCAGGATGTCCGGATTGCGAACCATCTGCAGTAATAGGCCGTCACCTGTCGTAGGGTCTTTCTTGAGTTTCTGTGGTGCGACCACTTCTGGGCGGTAGTCAGCAACAGCGGCCGAAGCGATGAAAATGTCGCAAGGCATCGCAGCTTCGCAGGCGGCCAGCATGTCGCGGGCACTGACCACGTCGATGCGAGTGACGCGATCAGGCGTTGGCAAATGCACCGGACCACTGATCAGCGTGACTTTGGCGCCCGCTTCGACAGCGGCTTCTGCAAGGGCAAAACCCATTTTTCCAGAGCTGTGGTTGGTGATGTAGCGCACCGGATCGATGTTTTCCTGGGTCGGGCCGGCAGTGATCACGACGTGTTTGCCAGTCAGCGACTCACGCTTGAAGCTCTCGGCCGCGCACCAGGCCAGGTCGGTGGCTTCGAGCATACGGCCTAGGCCCACGTCGCCACAGGCCTGGCTACCGGAGGCGGGGCCAAACACCTTGATGTCGCGGCTTTGCAGCAGTTCGAGGTTTGCCTGAGTGGCCGGGTCACGCCACATTGCCTGGTTCATGGCCGGTGCCACGGCCACGGTGGCGTCGGTGGCCAGTACCAGGGTGGTCAGCAGGTCGTTCGCAACGCCTTGCGCCATACGCGCGAGCACGTCGGCTGTGGCTGGGGCAATCAGAACCAGATCGGCCCATTTAGCCAGTTCGATATGGCCCATCGCCGCTTCGGCAGCAGGGTCCAATAAATCCATGTGCACCGGGTGACCGGACAGTGCTTGCAGGGTGAGCGGAGTGATGAACTCCGCGCCACCGCGGGTCATGACGACGCGCACCTGCGCACCGTGTTCCAGGAGTCGGCGAATCAGTTCGGCACTCTTGTAGGCGGCGATGCCGCCGCCGACGCCGAGAACGATGCGCTTACGATACAGCCGCTGCATAGGCTTGCCTTTTGCTCAGTGATTGCACGCGGCGACGACGCCTCCCCAGGCCGAATCGTCGCGTAAAAATGAGCGGGTAATGTAGCACAGGGCGGAAAAACCGCAGTAACTGATAGACAAGGAGGTGGTGGATGAGCATCAGGGATTGGCCGGCGGCGGAGCGCCCGCGGGAAAAGTTACTGGAGCAAGGGGCGCTCAGCCTCTCGGATGCAGAGCTACTGGCGATCTTTTTGCGCACCGGGGTTCGCGGCTTCAGTGCGGTGGATCTGGCCCGTCATCTGCTCGGGCAGTTTGGCGGCCTGCGCGGCTTGTTGGAGGCTGATAGCAAGCGATTCAACCGCGAGTTCGGTCTCGGGCCTGCGAAGTTCGCCCAATTGCAGGCGGTGATGGAAATGTCTCGGCGTCATCTGGCCGACCGGCTACGCCGCGACTCGGCGTTCGAAAGCCCGCAGGCGGTCAAGGACTACCTCAAGGCGCAATTGCGGCATGAGCCGCACGAAGTTTTTGCCTGTCTGTTCCTGGATGCCAAGCACCGCTTGCTTGCATTCGAAGCGCTGTTCAATGGCACCATCGACACGGCCAGCGTTTACCCCCGGCAGGTGGTAAAACGTGCATTGGCGAACAATGCCGCGGCACTGATTCTGTGCCACAACCATCCATCGGGAGTGTCCGAACCCAGCTCGGCAGACCTGCATCTGACCTTGCGCCTCAAGGAGGCGCTGGCACTGGTGGATGTGCGGCTGCTCGACCACTTCATTGTCGGCGACGGCGAGCCGTTGTCGATGGTCGAGCACGGGTGGTTCAACGTGTCGAGCTGACCTTGGCGAAGTCCTGACGACCGAACGGGCTGACCTGGTAACCCTGGACATTCTGGCGTACCAGGGCGGCAGCGGTGGGGTGCGCAAGGGGCAACCACAGCGCTTGTTGCTGGATCAGGGCCTGGGCTTGCTGGTACAGGCGACTGCGTACACTTTGGTCCGTAGTCGTCCTACCCGCGCTGATCAATTGATCGAGGCGCTGGTCGCAGTAGCGGGCGAAGTTGGTGCCCGACTTCACTGCAGCGCAAGCGAATTGCGGGCTGAGGAAGTTGTCCGGATCGCCGTTGTCGCCGGCCCAGCCCATGAACAGCAAGTCGTGCTCGCCGGCCTTGGCTCGGCGAATCAGCTCGCCCCACTCAATGACACGAATGTCTGCCTTGATGCCGATCTTGGCCAGGTCGGCCTGGAGCAACTGGGCACCGAGGCTCGGGTTGGGATTGAGCAAGCTGCCTTGCGGGCGTGTCCAGATCGTGGTGCTGAAACCGTCCTTGAGCCCGGCCTTGGCCAGCAGCGCTCGTGCTTTGTCGAGATCGGTCGGGTACCCCGGCAGGTCCTTGGCGTAGCTCCAGGTATTGGGCGGGTAGGGGCCATTGGCGGCCACTGCGGTGTCCTCGAACACCGCCTTGAGGTAGCTGGCTTTATCGAAAGCCAGGTTGATGGCCTGACGTACCTCGGGTTTATCCAGCGGCGCGTGTTGGCTATTGATAGCGACGAAGGCGGTCATGAAGGCCTCGGTCTTTTCTACTTTCAGCGTCGGATCCTGGGCAGCGGCAGCGACGTCCAGCGGCTTCGGTGACAAGGCTATCTGGCACTCATTGCGCTTGAGCTTTTGCAAACGCACGTTGGCGTCAGGGGTAATGGCGTAAATCAGCGGGTCGACACCTGGCTTGCCGTTGAAGTAGTCCGGATTGGCTCGATAGCGAATGACCGCATCTTTCTGGAAGCGGTTGAAGACAAACGGCCCGGTGCCAATCGGCTGGCTATTGAGCTTTTCCGGGGTGCCGGCCTTGAGGAGCTGGTCGGCGTACTCGGCAGAGTAGATTGAAGCGAAGCCCATGCTCAGGGTGGCGAGGAATGTCGCGTCCGGATGATTCAGGGTGAAACGTACCGACTGCGGCTCTGGCGCTTCAATCTGCTTGATCAGGCTTGGTAGCTGCAACGACTGGGCGTGCGGATAGCCGCTCTGGGCGATTTTGTGCCAGGAGTGAGCGGGGTAGATCATGCGCTGGAAGCTGAACAGCACATCGTCTGCGTTCAAGGTTCGGCTGGGTTTGAAATAGCCGGTGCTGTGAAACTTGACTTCCGGGCGCAGCTTGAACTCATAGATCAAGCCATCGGCTGAAACCGTCCAGCTTTCGGCCAGGCTTGGCACCACTTCGCCTTTTCCGGCGTCAAATTCCACCAGGCGGTTCATCAGCACGTCTGCCGAAGCATTGGTAGTGGTCAGCGAGTTGTACTGAACCACATCGAAGCCTTCGGGGCTGGCTTCGGTGCACACACTTAACGCGGCCGCTTGAGCGAATACAGGGCCGAGCAGGGTGGCGAACAACAGGGGTAGAGTAGCAACGCGCATAAAATTCCTTGGCTGATCGATGGCCCATCTGCCAGTGCAGTCTGGAAAAGTCCTACCCTAGTTCGCCGGACCGGAAATAACCATAGGCTTTTTTATCAATCTCGCGACGAGTGGTCGACACCTCTGCGGGCCAGTCGTTATGCTGCACCGGCGTGTCAGTCAGCAAGCCAAAGCACATCTTCTGTTGTTGTGCTCTGGTCTTTCTGGTATAAAGCAGCGCTCTTTTCTAGGGGCTCGGCTCGTCGCATCTGCTGATTGAGTCGATAAGACCCTGAAGAAACACGGCGCCTAGCGCCATTGACTGAGAGATTAAGCGGCCAACCCATGCCGGGTTGGGCATGTGGTTTTAGAGGGCTGAGGCATGTCGAGAGTCTGTCAAGTTACCGGTAAGGGTCCGGTGACTGGGAATAACATTTCCCACGCAAACAACAAAACCCGTCGTCGTTTCCTGCCGAACCTGCAGCATCATCGCTTCTGGGTCGAGTCCGAGAAGCGTTTCGTGCGTCTGCGCGTATCTGCCAAAGGCATGCGCATCATCGACAAGCGCGGCATCGATGCCGTTCTGGTCGACATTCGCCGTAACGGCGCTAAGGTCTAAGGGAGAGAATCATGCGTGAATTGATCCGTCTGGTGTCGACCGCTAATACCGGCCACTTCTACACCACCGACAAGAACAAGCGCACCACTCCGGACAAAATCGAAATCAAAAAATTCGATCCGGTTGTTCGCAAGCACGTGATCTACAAGGAAGCCAAGATCAAGTAATTGATCTAGCTGACGAAAAAAGGGCCCGTATCTCAGGATACGGGCCTTTTTTTTGCCTGTAGCGGCGGGCCGTTAATTGGTTTTCTGTTCGAACATCACGTAGATCTTGCGGCACGGCTCCAGAACTTCCCAGGTGCCCTTGAAGCCTGCCGGAATGACGAAGCGATCACCGCCACGCAGGGTTTTTGCCCCACCGTCTGCATCGCGCAGCACCGACACGCCCTGAACGATTTCACAGTACTCGTGTTCAGTGTAATTGACGGTCCATTGGCCGACTTCACCTTCCCACACGCCCGCAGCAAATTGTCCACATGGGCTGGAGTAGTGGTTATAGACCGCTTGTTCCGGGTCGCCTTTGAGCACCTTTTCGGCGGCAGGACGATAGCGTTCGGCTTCGGTAAGAACTTGGGCGAAGTCGATGATTTGATCAATGCGCATGGTCTGTTCTCTTGTTTGTTTAATAAAATGAACATCAGTAGGCGTTTGGTGCAATTATGTCAAATATATTGATAATTGGCCCGTCAGTGGTTTAGGGTGGCAGGTGCCTGTGCGCGTATCTCGCCCAGCCAGAATTTTTGACAGTGCCCGTGAGACCTCGTGCGGCACTGCACCTTAACAAGAGGAGGAGTTTCGTATGACCACCCTGACTCGTGCGGATTGGGAACAGCGTGCCCAACAACTGAAGATCGAAGGTCGCGCTTTCATCAATGGTGAATACACCGCCGCCGTTTCCGGCGCGACGTTCGAATGCCTCAGCCCGGTCGATGGCCGTCTGTTGGCAAAGGTTGCCAGCTGTGATGATGCCGATGCCCAGCGTGCCGTGGAAAACGCCCGCGCTACCTTCGCTTCCGGCGTCTGGTCGCGCCTGGCTCCAGCCAAGCGCAAGGCCACCATGATCCGCTTTGCTGCCTTGCTCAACGCAAATGTCGAGGAGCTGGCGCTGCTGGAAACGCTGGACATGGGCAAGCCGATCAACGATTCGCTGACCATCGACGTACCTGGCGCTGCCCAGGCGCTGAGCTGGAACGGCGAAGCGATCGACAAGATCTACGATGAAGTCGCCGCGACTCCCCATGACCAATTGGGCCTGGTGACGCGCGAGCCGGTAGGTGTGGTTGCTGCTATCGTGCCGTGGAACTTCCCATTGCTGATGGCCTGCTGGAAGCTTGGCCCGGCGTTGGCTACCGGCAACTCGGTAGTGCTCAAGCCTTCGGAAAAATCGCCGCTGACAGCCATCCGTATCGCCCAATTGGCAATCGAGGCCGGTATTCCGGCAGGCGTCCTCAACGTGCTGCCAGGTTACGGCCACACTGTGGGCAAGGCCCTGGCCCTGCACATGGACGTCGATACGCTGGTCTTCACCGGTTCGACCAAGATCGCCAAGCAATTGATGATCTACGCGGGCGAATCGAACATGAAGCGCGTATGGCTGGAAGCCGGTGGCAAGAGCCCGAACATCGTTTTCGCCGATGCTCCAGACCTGAACGCGGCTGCCGAAGCCGCAGCCAGCGCCATTGCCTTCAACCAGGGTGAAGTCTGCACTGCGGGCTCGCGTCTGTTGGTCGAGCGCTCGATCAAGGACAAGTTCCTGCCACTGGTGCTCGATGCGCTCAAGGCCTGGAAACCGGGCAACCCGCTGGACCCGTCTACCACCGTAGGTGCGCTGGTCGATGCACAGCAGATGAACACCGTGCTGTCGTACATCGAAGCTGGTCACACTGACGGCGCCAAGCTGCTGGTCGGCGGCAAGCGCATTCTCGAAGAAACCGGTGGTACCTACGTGGAACCAACGATTTTCGACGGCGTCAGCAACGCCATGCGTATTGCCCAGGAAGAGATCTTCGGCCCAGTGCTGTCGGTACTGTCCTTCGACACCGTCGAGGAAGCCATCGCTATCGCCAACGACACGCCTTACGGCCTGGCTGCGGGTGTGTGGACTGCCGACATTTCCAAGGCTCACCTGACCGCCAAGGCACTGCGCGCCGGCAGCGTGTGGGTCAACCAGTACGACGGTGGCGACATGACCGCTCCGTTCGGTGGCTTCAAGCAGTCGGGTAATGGCCGTGACAAGTCCTTGCACGCGCTCGATAAGTACACCGAGCTGAAGGCGACCTGGATCAAGCTGTAACCGCAACCGTTCGATCCAGTTCACAGCCGGACCTTGCTCGACGCAGGTCCGGCTGTGTTGTTTCTGCAGATCCACAACAGCCTGGGAGGCTGCGATGCGTTGGGGAACCTATTTCGCCGTGCTGTCGGCGGTGCTCAGTGTCGGCCTTGCGCTGGGCGTGAGCATGCCGCTGGTGTCCTTGCGTCTGGAAGGCTGGGGTTATGGTAGCTTTGCCATTGGCGTGATGGCAGCGATGCCGGCTATCGGTGTGTTGCTGGGCGCCAGCTTGACCAGTCGGCTAGCTGCCCGTTTTGGTACGCCGGGGCTGATGCGCATGTGTCTGTGGGCAGGTGCGTTGTCCATCGGTTTGTTGGCGCTGCTGCCCAGCTATCCGCTGTGGCTGGTGCTGCGCCTGCTGATTGGCATGATCTTGACCATTGTGTTCATCCTCGGTGAAAGCTGGATCAACCAACTGGTTGTGGAGCAATGGCGAGGTCGCCTGGTGGCTTTGTATGGCAGTAGTTATGCCTTGAGCCAATTGGCTGGCCCGCTTTTACTGGGGGTACTGGGTTCAGAGGACGATTTTGGTTTCTGGGTCGGTGCAGGCTTATTGCTGCTGGCGCCCCTGGTGTTGCTCGGGCGTAACGGGGCGCCCACGGCGGAGTCCTGCAGCGTGACGCTTTTCGATTTGATTGGCTTCTGCCGACGGTTGCCGGTGATTGCCTGGGCGATCGCCTTGTTTGCTGCTTTCGAGGCGATGATTTTGACCTTGTTGCCGGTGTATTGCCTGCAGCAAGGCTTCACCACCGAGATTGCCTTGTTCATGGTTAGTACGGTGGTGATTGGCGATGCGCTGCTGCAACTGCCTATCGGCGCACTGGCCGACCGCATGTCCAGGCGTACGTTGTTCAGCGGCTGCGCGATGACCTTGCTGCTGTCGAGCCTGGCTATTCCAGTGATGCTGCAGACATGGATGATCTGGCCTCTGTGGGTGTTGTTCGGTGCCAGCGCCGGGGGCTTGTTCACGTTGTCGTTGGTGCTGATCGGCGAACGGTACCGCGATGATGCCCTTGTGCGCGCCAATGCACACGTCGCGCAGTTGTGGGGCATTGGTTGCCTGATCGGGCCGCTGGTTGCAGGTGCAGGTAGCCAGTGGGTCAGCGGGCATGCGTTGCCCCTGTTGATGGCTGCTGGCGCTGCCGGGCTGGTGGTACTTGCCCGGCGCCCGAATGCCTTCGAGCCTGCTCCGGCCTAAAGCATGCGCTCCAGGCCAACGGCCTTGCTGATCCAGGCATTGAAACGGCGCCACAGTCCGCCGGGTTCGGTGGTCAGCGTGTGCAGGCGGTGGTTGTCTTCGGTTACCCAGACCAGTTCGCCGTCGACCAGCCGCGGCTGGTAGCTCAGTGCCGGAGACATACCCTGTACCGCCAACTCGCGGGTGTATTCGGCAAGCTCCGGGCTGTCGACCAGTACGCCGACCTCGGTGTTCCACAGCACAGACCGAGGATCGAAGTTGAACGAGCCAATGAAGGTTTTGCGCCGGTCGAAGATGATCGCCTTGCTGTGCAGGCTCGAATCGGAACTGCCATAAAGGCTCAGGGTGCGTTTGGAACCGGGATCACCCGGCTGGCGACGTAGTTCATACAAGTGCACGCCATGCTTGAGCAGCGCCCGCCGATACGGCGCGTAGCCGCCATGCACCGCAGGCACATCGGTCGCCTCCAGGGAGTTGGTCAGCAGCTTGACCGAGACACCGGCATCGGCATGGCTGGTCAGGTACAGCAGACCGGTTTCACCGGGAACGAAATAGGCCGAGATCATGATCAGCTCATGCTGCACGTCGTTCATTTCCGGACCCAGCTGGTGAGTCATGAGCAACTGCGGGTCAGGCTCATCACGGGCCAGAACCTTGCTGGGTGCATCCCACAATGCCTGGTTATGGGCCCAGATCAGTTCGTTGCGCCACACGCCCAGACGGGGATTTGTCTTGTAGGCCATCAGGCGGTCGTACAGTGCTTTGCGTTCGACCTGGGCCGCGGCGAGCGAGGCTTCCAGGCGCTGGCGGCTGGCGCTCAGGTCTTCGGCGTCAGGCTGAGTCAGCATGAAGTCGCCAATCGGCTGGCTTAGAGCACTGTTCCAGTATTGATCGAAGCTATGACCCAGTTGTTCGGCTACCGGGCCGACGCCCAAGAGATCGATATCGGTGAAGTTGAGGTTGGGCTCGGCATCGAAGTACTCATCGCCCAGGTTGCGGCCGCCCACAATGGCCATGCTGTTGTCTACCAGCCACAGCTTGTTGTGCATGCGTCGATGTTGCAGGTTGAGGTTGAACAGCCTGCCCAAGGCGCGGGTCACGCCGGTGCTGCGGCCAAGGTGTAGCGGGTTGAAGACGCGAATATGGACGTTCGGGTGGGCGGCGAGGGTGGCTATCTTGTCGTCGATGCCGTCACTGGTGGTGTCGTCGAGCAGAATACGAACCCGCACGCCCCGGTCGGCAGCCAACAGTAGCTCATGCACCAAGGCACGGGTGCTGAGGCCGTCATGCACGATGTAGTACTGCAGGTCGATACTCGACTGGGCATTACGAATCAGTTCGGCGCGAGCGCGGAAGGCTTCATTGCTGTTGGGCAGCAGGCGAAAGCCGGAGCGGCCGTCATAGGCAGCAGCCTGGCGTTGTACTGAGCGGCCGAAGGCTGAGTCGCTGGCGGGCAGTGCTTGAGTAACTTGCCGTGGTTGTCCGACACTGGCGCATCCACTCAGGCCAAGCGTCAGCAGCAGCGACAGCAACAGGGGCAGCGCGCACAGGCTTCTCAAGGCAAACGGGTCCTTTGGTTCAATTGCTTATGGATATATCGACCGCGAACGGCGGCGGAAAGTTACCCGTCGTTGTCAGCTTCGGCCAGTAGACGAATGGCGGTCTCACCAACCTTGCGTACAGCGGCTTCGATTGCGGCTGTGGGGCGTGCCGCAAAATTCATCCGCAGGCAATTGCGGTACTTGCCGGAGGCGGAGAAGATACTGCCGACGGCAATTTGCACACCTTGCCCAAGTAAAGCCCGGTTCAGGCGAAGCGTGTCGAAACTTTCGGGCAACTCCACCCACAGCATGAACCCGCCCTGCGGTCGGCTGGCGCGAGTGCCTGGCGGAAAGTAGCGGGTGACCCAGTCGCTCATTTGATCGCGACTGCGTTGGTACTGGCTACGCATACGGCGCATATGCGGCGGGTAGTGGCCGGCCTCGATAAAGTCGGCAATGGCCAACTGCGGTTGGGTCGCGGTGCAACCGGTACTGATGTATTTCATGTGCAGCACCCGCTCCAGATATCGGCCAGGGGCTACCCAGCCAATACGCAGCCCTGGCGCCAGGGTTTTGGAGAAGGAACTGCACAGCAGCACCCGGCCGTCTTCGTCGAACGACTTGATGGTGCGCGGACGCGGGTAGGTGTAGGCCAGGTCGCCATAGACATCGTCTTCCAGGATCGCTACGTCGAAACGCTGGGCCAGGGTCAACAAGGCCTTCTTGCGCGCCTCGGGCATGATGTAGCCCAGAGGGTTGTTACAGTTCGGGGTGATCTGGATGAGCTTGATCGGCCACTGCTCAAGCGCCAGTTCCAGGGCCTCGAGACTTATGCCTGTGAGCGGGTCGGTGGGGATCTCCAAGGCTTTCATGCCCAGGCCCTTGAGGGTTTGCATGGCGCCGTGAAAACTCGGCGAGTCCACCGCGACGATATCTCCAGGCTGGCACACGGCGCGAATGCTGGCCGACAGTGCCTCGTGGCAGCCGGTGGTCACGACGAGGTCAGCCGGATCGATACTGCAGCCGGAGTCGAGCATCAGGCGGGCAATCTGTTCGCGTAGGGCCAGGGTACCGGAAATGGTGTCGTAATACAGGCCGGGCATGTCCTGGCGGCGGCTGAGTTGGGCCAGGCTGCGCAGCAGCGGCTTGAGCGTGGGGCTATCGATGTCGGGCATGCCACGGCCTAGTTGCACGACGTCTTTGCTCGGTACGCTGCGCACCAATTCGATGACTTGTTCCCATTGGGAAATTTCCACGGGCCGTTGCGCCGGACGGCTCACCGCGGGCAGCGCAGGCAGGCTACGGTCGGTCGGCACGAAGTAGCCGGATTTAGGGCGCGGCGCTGCCAGGCCGTTATCTTCCAGCAGGCGATAGGCCTGCTGCACAGTGCTCAAGCTGACGCCATGCTCCACACTCAGCGCCCGTACAGACGGCAAGCGATCACCCGGGCGGTACAGGCCTTGCTCGATGCGGGCGCTGAGCAACTCAGCGAGATTGACGTAGAGGGTCATGGCATACTCCCGTGGCGTCGTGTGGCGGCCTACCAATACAGATGCTGAAAAAATACAGCATTCAGTGGGAAAACTGCCAATTCTGTATGGAAATAATATCGCTGCTTTGAATCTGTATTGCTTGCGCATGATCGCGCAAGCTTTTCCTACGGTTATTCAGACCCGGAGGATCAGGTGATGAGCGGTATTAGCGATGTGCGTCTTAAATTGCACGCTGAAGAACTGAGGCGTGAACAGCGTTTGAAGTTGTTCAATGTTCCAGTTGAGCTTGGGCGCTGGGGCTTGATGGCGCATCGATGGAACAGTCGTCGTGAGCTGTTGGAACTGACCCCCGAGCAATTGCGCGATATCGGCCTTACACCGGAGCAGGCACGCCAGGAGGGCTTGAAACCTTTCTGGCGTGGCTGAAGCTGAGTTCCTGACGCATAGGCAGCCGATCGCGGGGTATGCCGCTGCGGCAGGACGCAACAGTTCAGACCAACTCTTTCAGTCGGTGCCAGAGCATGCCCAGGGCCAGCAGTGGTGAGCGTAGGTGCTTGCCACCCGGGAAGGTGATGTGCGGCACTTTGGCGAACAGGTCGAAACGTCCGCTGTGCTGGCCGCTGATGGCCTCACCCAGAAGCTTGCCCGCCAGGTGAGTGGCATTGAGGCCGTGACCTGAGTAGGCCTGGGCAAAATATACGTTTGGCTGGTCGGCCAGGCGACCGATCTGCGGCAGGCGGTTGGCGCCGATGCCGATCATGCCGCCCCACTGGTAGTCGATGCGTGCATTGGCCAGTTGCGGAAAAACCTGGAGCATCTTTGGCCGCATATAGGCGGCGATGTCATGCGGGTCGCGCCCGGAATAGTGGCAAGCGCCTCCGAACAGCAGTCGGCGATCCGCGCTCAGACGGTAGTAGTCCAGCGCAACTCGCTGGTCGCAAACCGCCATGTTCTGTGGCAGAAGCTCGTGAGCCAGCTCTTCGCTCAAAGGCTCGGTGGCAATGATGTAGCTACCGGCAGGCAACACCTTGCCGCCCAATTCAGTGTTGAGGTCGTTCAAATAGGCGTTGCAACCAAGTACCAAGGTACTGGCGCGCACTGATCCTTGGGCAGTGTGCACGCGCACCTGTGAGCCATAGTCGATACGGGTAACTGTCGACTGTTCGAATAGGCGAACCCCAAGCTTCTTGGCCACGCCTGCCTCGCCCAAGGCCAGGTTCAGGGGGTGCAGGTGCCCGGAGCCCATGTCGATCAGACCGCCCACGTAGCGGTCCGAGCCCACCACTGTGCGCATCTGTTCGGGTTGGACCAGGCGTAGTTCATGGCGGTAGCCCAGACCGCGTAGCTCTTCGGCATCTTCGGCGAAGCCTTGCAAATCCTTGGGCTTATTGGCCAGATCGCAGTAGCCCCAGGTCAGGTCGCAGCTTATCGCGTGCCGCTCGATGCGCTGGCGCACGATGTCCACCGCTTCCAGGCCCATCAATTTCAGTTCGCGTACGCCGTCGCTGCCCAGCAGCGGGGTGAACTGATCAAGACCGTGCCCGACGCCGCGAATCAACTGCCCACCATTGCGACCACTGGCGCCCCAGCCGATTTTGCGGGCCTCCAGCAAGATGACATTGAGGCCGCGTTCAGCCAGTTCAATCGCTGTATTGAGCCCCGAAAAACCTCCCCCCACCACGCACACGTCGCAGCTCAACGCGCCGAGCAGCACCGGAAATTCGGGCTGCAACTGGCTGCTGGCTGCATAGTAGGAGGCGGCGTGGGAAGCAGGTGATTGAACAGGGGCGCTCATCGATGAGTCCTGATTTTAGTGTTTGGAAAAATTGACGCAGGATAAGCTGCACTTTCGATACGGGGCAACCATGGGGCAAAATACCGTCGTCCCCGTTCCCCACCGCAGGCCGCCATGAGTTGTAACAGCCACAAGATCCGATTCCTGCGCGATCAGATCCCATCTTTCGAGTGTGTGCCCGGTTGCCATGACTGCTGCGGGCCGGTGACCACGTCTTCGGAAGAAATGGCCCGCTTGCCGCGCAAGAGTGCGGCCGAACAGGAAGCCGCCCTGGCCGAGCTGAATTGTGTGCACCTGGGGGCTGATGGCTGCACAGTGTACGAAGAGCGGCCGCTGATCTGCCGGCTGTTCGGTACCACAGAGCGCCTGCCATGCCCCAACGGTCGCGGCCCGGTCGAAATGATTGACCCGCAGGCAGAGAAGCTGGTGCATCAGTTCATTGCCAGTACCCGCCAGGTGCTGGTCTAGGGCTTAGTCTGGAATCGGCAGGTTAAGGCTCTCCTTGACTTCTTCCATGACGATATAACTCTTGGATTCGCGAACGTGCGGCAATTTTAGAAGAATATCGCCTAATAGCTTGCGATAAGAAGCCATCTCCGAGATTCGTGCTTTCACCAGGTAGTCAAAGTCCCCCGACACCAGGTGGCATTCCAGCACATGGGGAAGTTTCAGTACCGCGCGGCGAAATTCTTCGAACGTGTCGCCAGACTTGTAATCCAGGCCTATCTCGACGAACACCAGCAAACTGCCCTTCAGGTGCTGCGGGTTGAGCCGGGCGTTGTAGCCCATGATGATCCCTTCTCGCTCCAAGCGCCGCACTCTTTCGGTGCATGGCGTCGTCGAAAGACCCACCTTCTCGCCCAGTTCAGTAAACGAAATGCGTCCATCGGATTGCAGTATGCGCAGGATGTTGCGGTCGATCTTATCCAGTTCACGTTTGCTTTGGTGCTGGGTTCTCATAGTGGATGCCCCTCCGTAAAAGCCAACCTTGCCGAGAATTCTCGCCAAATATAGGCTTTTATACAGTGAAAAGCACTGGTCATACCTTCCTATACTGCGCCCATCTACGCCACTAACAACAAATGTCAGCTATACGCTGCGTCGAGGGTAATAAACATGCGAGTTCTGGTACTTGGTAGCGGTGTCATCGGAACCGCCAGTGCCTACTATCTGGCACGGCAGGGTTTTGAAGTCGTTGTGGTCGACCGCCAACCGGCAGTCGCCATGGAAACCAGCTTTGCCAACGCCGGCCAGGTCTCGCCAGGCTACGCTTCGCCGTGGGCTGCTCCCGGTGTGCCACTGAAGGCCATCAAATGGCTGCTCGAGCGTCACGCACCGTTGGCAATCAAAGCCACTGCAGACATCGACCAGTACCTGTGGATGGCGCAGATGCTGCGCAACTGCACCGCCAACCGTTATGCCGTGAACAAAGAGCGCATGGTGCGTCTGTCCGAGTACAGCCGTGATTGCCTCGACGAGTTGCGTGCAGAAACCGGCATCGCCTATGAAAGCCGTATGCTGGGTACTACCCAACTGTTCCGTACCCAAGCGCAACTCGATAGCGCCGCCAAGGACATCGCTGTGCTTGAGCAGTCCGGCGTGCCGTACGAAGTGCTCGACCGTGAGGGCATTGCCCGCGTCGAGCCAGCCCTGGCTAATGTTACCGATATTCTTGCTGGCGCCCTGCGTTTGCCAAACGACCAGACGGGCGACTGCCAGATGTTCACCACCCGCCTGGCGGAAATGGCGATCAAACTGGGTGTCGAGTTCCGCTTTGGCCAAGACATTCAGCGTCTGGACTACGCCGGTGACCGCATCAATGGTGTGTGGATCGATGGCAAGCTGGAAACTGCCGACCGCTACGTTCTGGCGTTGGGTAGCTATTCGCCGCAACTGCTCAAGCCGTTGGGTATCAAGGCGCCGGTTTATCCACTCAAGGGTTACTCCCTGACCGTGCCGATCACCGACCCGGCAATGGCGCCGACTTCGACCATTCTCGACGAAACCTACAAAGTAGCGATTACCCGTTTCGACAACCGTATTCGTGTTGGTGGCATGGCTGAAATCGCCGGTTTTGACCTGTCGCTGAATCCGCGTCGACGCGAAACGCTGGAGATGATCGTCAACGATCTCTATCCTCGCGGCGGCGATCTGAGCGAGGCCAGTTTCTGGACCGGCCTGCGCCCGACCACGCCGGACGGTACGCCGATTGTAGGTGCCACACCGTTCCGCAACCTGTTCCTCAATACCGGTCACGGTACGCTGGGCTGGACCATGGCATGCGGTTCGGGCCGCTTGCTGGCGGATTTGATCGCACGTAAAAAGCCACAGATCAGTGCCGAAGGCCTCGATATTTCTCGTTACGGAAAACACCAGGAGCCTGCAAAACATGTCAGTCCAGCGCCAGCTCACCAATGAGCGCATGAGTCAGATCGTCACCCACAATGGCACCGTCTATCTGGCGGGCCAGGTGGGGGACGACATGAATGCGGGAATTGAGCAGCAGACCCGTGAAACCCTGGTCAACATCGAGCGTCTGCTGGATCTGGCCGGTACCGACAAGAGCCGCTTGCTCTCGGTGACCATCTATTTGAAGGACATCGATGCGCACTTCCAGGGCATGAACAGTGTCTGGGACACGTGGCTGCCCAAAGGCGTCGCGCCTGCACGCGCGACTGTCGAAGCCAAGCTGTGCGAGCCGGAAATTCTCGTAGAGCTGTCGGTAGTGGCTGCACTGCCGTAATAGCAATCCCTCACCCGGTGCCGTTGGTGGCCTACAAGCTGCAATCGAGCACCGGGTTTTTTACTATAACCAGACTGCCAAGAAGGCTGCCGCCATGCGTCCTGCTCGTGCCCTGATCGATCTTCAAGCTCTGCGTCACAACTACCAACTGGCTCGCGAATTGTCCGGTGCCAAGGCCTTGGCCGTGATCAAGGCTGACGCCTATGGCCATGGTGCCGTGCGTTGCGCCTTGGCGCTCGAGCAGCAGGCCGATGGTTTCGCCGTAGCTTGCATCGAAGAGGCGTTGGAGTTGCGAGCGGCGGGGATCAAGGCGCCGGTATTGTTGCTCGAAGGTTTTTTTGAAGCCAGCGAACTGGAGCTGATTGCCCAGCATGACCTGTGGTGTGTTGTGCATTCGCTGTGGCAGTTGGAAGCTATCGAGCAGGCGCGCTTGAGCACGCCGATCACCGTCTGGCTCAAGCTCGACAGCGGCATGCACCGGGTAGGTTTGCATCCCAAGGATTACCAGGCGGCCTATCAGCGCTTGCTGGCCAGCGGCAAGGTCACCCGTGTGGTGTTGATGAGTCACTTCGCCCGTGCGGACGAGCTCGACAGTGCTGCCAGCAACGATCAGGTCGCGGTATTTCAAGCCGCCCGTCAGGGCCTGAGTGCTGAAATCAGCCTGCGTAACTCGCCGGCTGTGCTGGGTTGGCCGGCCATTCCAAGTGATTGGGTGCGCCCGGGCATCATGCTCTACGGCGCCACGCCGTTTGAAGTGCCGCAAGCTGAAGCTGTCCGTCTGCAACCGGTTATGACCCTGCAATCACGCGTGATCAGCGTGCGCGAATTGCCTGCCGGTGAGCCAGTGGGCTATGGCGCTAAATTCATCAGCCCGCGCCCGACTCGCGTCGGTGTGGTTGCCATGGGATATGCCGATGGCTACCCGCGTCAGGCGCCGACCGGTACTCCGGTCATGGTCGCAGGCAAGCGCAGTCAGTTGATTGGCCGAGTGTCGATGGACATGCTGTGCATTGATTTGACCGACGTACCGGAAGCCGGCATCGGCAGCCCGGTAGAGCTATGGGGCAAAAATGTGCTGGCCAGCGATCTGGCGCAGCAGGCGGGAATGATTCCGTACCAGATATTCTGCAACCTCAAACGTGTGCCGCTGGACTATATCGACGATTGAGGCGCCAAAGCGGACAGGCTGCGGGTCGAAGTGTTGTAAATACTGAACGCTGTTGCGATGATATCGTTCAATTTCGACCCCACTCGTTCGTTTAGGAGGGCTCCAGCATTGGACGTCGGTGAACGACTGCAAGCCATTCGCAAGCTCAAGGGCCTGTCCCAGCGTGAACTCGCCAAACGGGCGGGCGTCACCAATAGCACTATCTCGATGATCGAGAAGAACAGCGTAAGCCCTTCAATCAGCTCGTTGCGTAAAGTGCTGGGCGGTATTCCGATGTCCATGGTCGAGTTTTTCTCGGAAGAACTTCAGCCGGAAAACCCCACGCAAATCGTTTACAAGGCTCATGAGTTAATCGACATTTCTGACGGTGCCGTAACCATGAAACTGGTCGGTAAGGCGCATCCGAGCCGGGCGATTGCATTTCTTAACGAAGTGTACCCACCGGGTGCCGATACCGGTGAAGAAATGCTCACTCACGACGGTGAGGAAACCGGGATTCTCCTTGAAGGGCGCCTGGAACTGGTGGTCGGTCTGGAAACTTTTATTCTCGAAGCGGGCGATAGCTACTATTTTGAAAGTACCAAGCCGCACCGTTTCCGCAACCCCTACGATGAGCCGGCTCGGCTGATCAGCGCAGCGACGCCGGCCAACTTCTAAAGTGTGTGACACGCGGCGGATTGTCGCGGCTAAGACCCTTTGGACATTAGGGTTGTTTCGGTATGGCAGGGTTCCCGTTATACTTGCGCCGCCTGCGAAACCGTGGCCGCGGGCGTGACTAGCCACCATGAGGGTGTACGCGTGAATCTAATCAAGAAAATGCTGGCCGTACCAGCTGCCGTATTGGCCCTTTGGGCAGTCAGCGCAACAGCTGCGACCAACGACGACATTGCCAAGCGACTCGAACCAGTCGGACAAGTGTGTGTACAAGGTCAAGAATGCAAGGGCATGGAAGTTGCTGCTTCCGCAGGCGGCGGCGCTGCCAAGACCCCGGACGATATTATCGCCAAGCACTGTAATGCCTGTCATGGCAGTGGCTTGCTGGGCGCACCGAAAATAGGTGACACCGCTGCCTGGAAAGAGCGTGCCGACCACCAAGGTGGCCTGGACGGTATCCTGGCCAAAGCAATCACCGGCATTAACGCCATGCCGCCTAAAGGCACTTGCGCGGATTGCTCGGATGACGACCTGATGGGCGCCATCAAGAAAATGTCCGGCCTGTAAGCCTGCAATTTCGACAACAAAGCCCGCCACGAGCGGGCTTTGTTGTTTCTGCAGGCCAGGCTCGCTCCCGCTGGTGTGGACTGGGGAGCAAACTCAAGCCATGCTCGGTCCAACCTGCAAGGATGACCGGGAGGCGCAGATGCCACAGAGTTGCTCAATCGAAAAGGCAGTAGACGAAGTGTTGGCGCGTTTGCCCGCACATATCCACATGGGGCTGCCCTTGGGCCTCGGCAAGCCCAACGCTTTCGTCAACGCCTTGTATGCGCGTGTTCGGCAACTGCCCCAGCGGCGTTTGACGATTTATACCGCGCTCAGCCTGGGGCGGCCTGATCTAGGCGACGGCCTGCAGCGGCGCTTTCTCGAACCGTTCCTCGAACGGGTATTTGCCGACTATGAAGAGCTCGAGTACCTGAGCGACCTGCGCAAGGATTGTTTGCCGGCCAACATTCGCGTCGAGCAGTTTTTCATGCAGCCCGGCAGCCTGCTGCACAGCGCCACGGCTCAACAGGATTACGTCAGCAGTAACTACAGTCACGCAGCGCGGGACATCAATGCGAAAGGTTTGAACCTGGTGGCGCAGTTGGTAGCGCAGGATACGCAGTACCCAGACCACCTGAGCCTCAGCTGTAATCCGGATATCACGCTCGATCTGCTGCCGATGATCGAGCGCCGTCGTGCTGCCGGGGAAACCATCCTGCTGTTGGGTCAGGTGCACGCCGAGCTTCCCTACATGCCCGGTGGCTCGGAATTGCCCCGTCAGGATTTCGACTTACTGATTGATTCGGTTGAGCGCAGGCGGCTGTTTTCCACACCGAATATGCCAGTCACGCCCCAGGATCATTTCATCGGCTTGCATGCCAGCACCCTGGTGCGCGACGGCGGCACCCTTCAGATCGGCATCGGGGCCATGGGCGACGCCCTGACCGCGGCGCTCCTGGCGCGAGAGTCTGAGAGCCAAGCCTACCAGGCACTCCTGGGTGCGATGAACCTGCATCCCTGGCACGCCTTGATCGAGCGCGAAGGCGGCACCGAGCCTTTCGTTCACGGCTTGTATGGCTGTAGCGAAATGTTCGTCAACGGCCTGTTGGCACTGTTGGAAGCAGGCATTATCCGGCGCCCGGTCGCTGGCGGCGTGTTGGCACATGGCGGCTTCTTCCTCGGGCCTCGGGCGTTTTATCAGCGCTTGCGCGACATGCCGCTGGAAAGCCGCAAACGTATCGACATGTGCGCAATCAGCTACATCAACGAACTGTTCGGCGAGGAAGCGCTCAAGCGTTCGCAGCGCCTGGATGCACGCTTCATCAATACCGTGTTCACCATGACCCTCATGGGGGCCGGGGTTGCCGACCAGTTGGAAGACGGACGGGTACTCAGCGGCGTTGGGGGGCAATACAACTTTGTCGCTCAGGGTCATGCCCTGGAAGGTGCACGCTCGATTCTACTGCTGCGTAGTTGGCGGGAGTCGGCTGGGGAGGTGAGCTCGAATCTGGTCTGGGAGTACGGCCACTGCACTATTCCAAGGCACCTGCGTGATGTGGTCGTCACTGAGTACGGGATCGCCGACCTGCGCGGGCAGACCGATGCCGAAACCATCCGGCGACTTCTGCAGATCTGCGATTCGCGTTTTCAGGCCGGGTTGATCGCACAGGCGCAGAAGGCCGGCAAGCTGCCGTCCGACTTTGCCTTGGCGCCACGCTTTACCGACAACACACCGCAGCGCTTGCAACGCTTGCGTGACGGGCACGCGCAGTTGTTCCCCGAGTACCCGTTGGGCAGTGATTTCACTGAGCAAGAGCGCGATTTGTTGCGTGCGTTGAACTGGCTCAAGAGCAAATTCAAATTGAGCGAGGTACTGTCGTTGGGCAAGGCCGCCTTGGACGCTCCGGCACCGGAGGCTTATCCACAGCAGTTGCAGCGCATGGGACTGGCGCAGCCGCAGGGGCTCAAGGATGAGCTGTACCAGCGCTTGCTGCTGGCGGGGTTGCAGGCGACTTCGTCGGTTTGAGGACACTATCGCAGGGCAAGCCCGCTCCCACGACTTTTGTGTGGGAGCGGGCTGTCCCCGCGACATGAGCGCCGGCTTACTCGATGAAAGTAACCACGCCATCCTTGAGCGACTTGACCCGGGCCAGCGACTCAACGCGGTAGCCCTGGCTGTCCAGTTCGGCACGGCCGCCCTGGAACGACTTCTCGATAACGATACCCAGGCCGGCAACGGTAGCGCCAGCTTGTTTGATGATCGAAATCAGGGCCTGAGAGGCTTTGCCATTGGCCAGGAAGTCGTCGATCACCAGCACGCGATCGCTGCTGTTGAGGTGGCGCGGGGAGATCGCCACGGTGTTTTCAGTCTGCTTGGTGAAGGAATATACCGACGCGGTCAGCAGGTTTTCGGTCAGGGTCAGCGACTGGTGCTTGCGCGCGAAAATCACCGGTACACCCAGCTTCAAGCCGGTCATCACCGCCGGGGCGATACCCGAGGCCTCGATAGTGACGATCTTGGTGATGCCGGAGTCGGCGAACCGACGGGCAAACTCGTCGCCAATCAGTTGCATCAGCGCAGGGTCGATCTGATGGTTAAGAAACGCATCGACTTTGAGAACCTGATCGGAAAGCACGATGCCTTCTTCGCGAATCTTCTGGTGCAGTGCTTCCACTGTGGTATTTCCTCGATGTAGCAAGAGTGGCCACGGCAGTACGCCGCAGCAAAGGTTGATTATCTAACGTTTAAGCATGGCGCGGATATCGGCCAATGCATTATTGCCGCGTGCGGCCTTCACTTCGGTCGGCGCATCGTCAAGGCCTTCCCAGGCCAGGTCATCATCCGGCAGCTCGTCGAGGAAGCGGCTTGGCGAGCAATCAATGATCTCGCCGTACTGCTTGCGCTTGGCTGCAAAGGTGAAAGCCAGGGTCTGGCGTGCGCGGGTAATGCCCACGTAGGCAAGACGTCGTTCTTCCTCGATGGTGTCAGCTTCGATGCTGGAGCGGTGGGGGAGAATCTCTTCCTCCATGCCCATGATGAACACATAAGGAAACTCCAGGCCCTTGGACGCATGCAGCGTCATCATTTGCACGCCCTCGGCACCGTCTTCCTCTTCCTGCTGACGTTCAAGCATGTCACGCAGGACCAGCTTGCCAATGGCCTCCTCGATGGTCATTTCACCGTCTTCATCCTTTTCGAGGGTATTTTTCAATGCCTCGATCAGGAACCAGACGTTGCCCATTCGAAAGTCTGCAGCTTTGTCGCTGGAACTGTTGGTGCGAATCCAGTTTTCGTAATCGATGTCGGTGACCATGCCGCGCAAGGCCGCGATAGGGTCTTCCAGAGCGACTTGCTCACGAACCTTGTCCATCCAGCGCTTGAAGCGCTGCAGACGGTCGGTGAAACGGCTGTCCAGATGCTCGCCCAGGCCCAGCTCTTCACTGGCGGCGTACATCGAAATCTTGCGGTCGGTGGCGTAGTTGCCGAGCTTTTCCAGGGTGGTTGAGCCAATTTCGCGGCGCGGCACGTTGATCACGCGCAGGTAGGCGTTGTCGTCATCCGGATTGACCAGCAAGCGGAAGTAGGCCATCAGGTCTTTGACTTCCTGACGCCCGAAGAAACTGTTGCCGCCAGACAGGCGATACGGCACCTGATGGTGCTGCAGCTTCAACTCAATCAGCTTGGCCTGGTAGTTGCCGCGGTAAAGAATGGCGAAATCGCTGTAGGGGCGATCGGTACGCAGGTGCAGGCTGAGAATTTCCATGGCCACCCGTTCGGCCTCGGCTTCCTCGTTCTTGCAGCGGATCACACGAATCTCGTCACCATGGCCCATCTCACTCCACAACTGCTTTTCAAAGGCATGCGGGTTGTTCGAGATGAGCACGTTGGCGCAGCGCAGAATACGGCTGGTGGAGCGGTAGTTCTGCTCCAGCATCACCACCTTCAGTGACGGATAGTCCTCTTTGAGCAGCATCAGGTTTTCTGGACGTGCGCCGCGCCAGGCGTAGATCGACTGGTCGTCGTCGCCCACCACGGTGAACTGGTTGCGCGTGCCGATGAGCATTTTCACCAGCAAATACTGGCTGGCGTTGGTGTCCTGATATTCATCCACCAGCAGGTAGCGAACTTTGTGCTGCCATTTTTCCAGGATGTCGGCGTGCTCCTGGAACAACTTGACCGGCAGCAGGATAAGGTCGTCGAAGTCCACCGCGTTGAACGCCTTGAGCGTGCGCTGGTAATGGGCATAGACGATGGCGGCGGTCTGCTCCTTGGGATTGCGCGCCTTTTCCAATGCTTCAGGCGGCAGGATCAGATCGTTTTTCCAGGCGCCGATCATGTTCTTGATCTCGTCGACGCCATCGTCGCCCGAATACTCTTTCTGCATGATGTCGGTCATCAAGGCTTTGACGTCAGTCTCGTCAAAGATCGAGAAGCCCGGTTTGAAACCCAGGCGCTGATGCTCCTTGCGGATAATGTTCAGGCCCAGGTTGTGGAATGTCGACACAGTCAGGCCGCGCCCTTCGCCTTTGCGTAGCAGGGTGCCGACCCGCTCTTTCATCTCGCGCGCGGCCTTGTTGGTGAAGGTCATCGCCACGATGTATTGCGCACGAATGCCGCAATTCTGGATCAAGTGCGCGATTTTACGGGTGATCACGCTGGTTTTGCCGGAACCGGCACCGGCGAGCACCAAAAGAGGGCCGCCGACGTAGTTCACGGCTTCTTGTTGCCGGGGATTGAGTCGGGACATGAAGAAAACCGGGGTCGCCTGAAAAATAGCCGGGCATTTTAGCAGGCGTAGAGAGATTCTGCCGCGACCGTCTGACAGTGTGACGTACCACTCGATCTAAATTTGCCGCTTTTGATACTTTCCCGCAGGATGCATGGCGAAACCTGCGGGATGTCGGCAAATGGATAGGCGCGACTTTAAGTGAAAATCATTTTCACTAATGGTTTAGGATGAGCCTCTCGCTGCCCATTGTCATTTGACTGCGTCCACGTCCTAAGGAGCCAGCTTGTCTACGCCTGTCGAACCCTTGCGTTTGCTGTTGCTGGCTGATGAGCCCGAATGGGCCTCGGCCCTGCGTGATTGTCTGGCACCGCTGGCGGGTAGCGCGGTGATGTTGACCGCACCCAGCTGGGACGCGGTCGATAGTTTGTTTGCCAATGACCGCAACGCATTGGTACTGGCAACGCCGCAGCTGCAGCCTGCGCCAGGGCGCTGCATCCTGCCGATGGTGTTGTTGCTTGAGCAGGAACCGCAATCGCCACCACCGGGCGTCAGCGACTGGCTGGTGCTTGATCAGTTGGGCCCCGATATCCTGCGCCGTAGCCTTCGTCATGTACGTGAGCGTGGCGTGCTGGAAGCCACCTTGCAGCGCCTGGCCGAGCAGGACCCGTTGACCGGTATCGCCAATCGCCAGGGCTTCCAGACCCTGCTGGCCGCACGCCTGGCCGACAATGAGGGACGGGGCGTCGCCCTTGGGCATCTGGACTTGGATAACTTCCGTCGAGCCAACGACGCGCTGGGTCACCAGGCTGGCGACCGCTTGATTCTGCAGGTGGTCGGGCGTTTGAAGAGCCAGCTTGAGGCCGGTGACCAGGTGGCGCGCCTGGGCAGTGATGAATTTGCCCTGCTGATCGATACGCGACGTGAACCGCAACGTGCCGAGTGGATGGCCGAACGCATTACCGAGGCCTTGGCCGAGCCCTATTGGGTCGATGGCGAGAGCTTGCTCCTCGGCTGCAGCCTGGGTGTTGCCCATGCGCGTGCGCAGGGTGGCGCTGATCCTTTGATGTGGCACGCTCACATTGCCATGCAGCAGGCCAAAGGTACCCAGGGTTGCACCTTTCATATCTTCAACGAGCGAATAAACCGCAACGCTCGCAGCCTCGCTGATCTGGAGAGCGAGTTGCGCCGCGCCCTGCGTCGCGATGAACTGGAGTTGCACTATCAGCCTCGGCTGGACATGACCGACGGGCGCATCGTTGGCCTGGAAGCGCTGGTGCGCTGGCGGCATGCCGAGCGTGGTTTGTTGCCACCCAGTGAGTTCGTGCCGCTCGCCGAGCAGAGTGGTTTGATTGTGCCCTTGGGGTACTGGGTAATCTCACGAGCCCTGCGCGACATGCAGGCGCTGCGGGAAAAGGGCCTGGCGCCCTTGCACATGGCGGTGAACCTGTCGTTCCGCCAGTTTCAGGACAGCCAGCTGTTGGCGACGCTGAGTCGGCTGATCATCGAGCATGGCGTGGATGCGCGATGGCTGGAGTTCGAACTTACCGAGACGGCCGTGATGCGCCGTAACGATCTGGTCGAGCAAACCATGGATGCGCTTGGGCGGTTGGGCGTGCGCTTTTCTCTCGATGACTTTGGCACTGGTTTCTCATCCTTCGTCCACCTCAATAGCCTGCCGATTACCCTGCTCAAGGTCGATCGTAGTTTTGTCGGTGGCATGGAAAAGCGTGAGGAGAACCGCAAGCTGGTCCACGCCATGATCAACCTGGCGCATAACCTCAACCTCGAGGTGGTGGCCGAAGGGGTGGAAACCCCCGAGCAATTGGACCTGCTGCGCAGTTTCAACTGTGACCAGGTTCAGGGGTTTCTGATCAGCCGGCCGTTGCCAATCGATGAGCTGATGACGTTTCTACTCAGTGGCGCGGCGCAGCAATCCATCGCCTTGTAGTGGGGCAACCGTGGTCTGGGAGCAGGCGTTGCTGGCGTTGGGGCTGCTGCGCAGCCCTTCGCGGATGAATCCGCTCCTAGTGCAGTTTTACGCCGCTGATACGGCAGTTTTCAAGCTGCCAGCATTGCGCAGTAAGCGCTTCATCCGCCACTCGAACGCCAGTGTCAGGCTTATTGCCGCACAGGCCAGGCCCACTGCCAGGCCCCACCAGACGCCGACCGCACCCATCCCGAGGGTAAAGGCCAGCAGCCAGGCTGCCGGAGCGCCAATCACCCAGTAACAGAACAGTCCCACCAGGAAGGTGGTCTTGGCATCCTTGAGGCCACGAATCGAGCCCATGGCGATGGTTTGTACGCCATCGAACAGCTCGAACCAGGCCGCAACCATCAGCAGGCTTACGGCCAACTGGATAATGTCGGCGAAGGCGGGATCACCGTGATCGAGGAACAACCCCACCAACGGATCGGGCAACAGCCAGAACAGGATGGCGAACATCAGCATCATCGTCGCCCCGAAACCTATGCCGACCCGCCCGGCATGCCGCGCGCCAGGCAGATTACCCGCGCCATAGTAGAGGCCGACGCGCATGGTGACCGCATAAGACAGCCCGGCCGGGATCATGAAGGCGGTGGAAACGATCTGCAGGGCAATCTGGTGGGCTGCCAGTTCCGTGCTGCCCAGTACGCCCATGCACAGCGCGGCAAAAGCGAACAAGCCGACTTCCACCGTATAGGTTCCGCCAATGGGCAGTCCCAGGCGCCAGAGCTCACGCAGGGCTGGCCAGGAGGGGCGGCTCAGGCCAGTACGAATGGGATAAGGGGCATAGGCCGGGTGCCAGCGTATGTACAGGGCCATGGCCACGGCCATGCAGTTGGCAACGACAGCCGTGACCAGGCCGATTCCGATCAGGCCCAGCTTGGGCAAGCCGAACATGCCTTCGATCAGCGCATAGTTGAGCAGGAAGTTGGCCACCGTGCCGATCAGGCTGATGACCATTACCGGCGTCGAGCGGCCGATGGCGCTGGTGAAGCCGCGCAAGGCCATGAAGCTCAAGTAGCCGGGAAGGGCCAGAGGAAGCAGGAGCAGGAATTGAGCGGCGGCTTCGACGTTGTTCGGGCTTTGGCCCAGTAGCAACAACACCGGTTCAAGGTTCCACAGCGCTAGCGCTGCGACAATGGCCATGGCCCAAGCCAGCCACAGTCCGGCCTGAGTCAGGCGGGTAGCGCCGGGAATGTCACCGGCACCTTTGCGTATCGCCACCAGGGTACCGACGGCAGCAATCACTCCCAGGCAGAAAATCGACACGAACGAATAGCTGGCCGCACCCAGGCCACCGCCGGCCAGGGCCTGTGGGCTGATGCGGGCCATCATCAGGGTGTCGGTCAGCACCATCAGCATGTGGGCCAACTGCGAGGCGATCAGCGGACCGGCCAGGCGCAACAGAGCCTTGAGTTCATGTGTGGGTGCGACCTGCATTGAATCGTCCTTTTTTGAAGCTGATTTCGGAAAGTTTGAAATTCTCATCTTTTGTAAGGTTTTGCACAAAAGGATAAAAGCGATCATTGGCATGATTAAAACTCATGCCGGTATGATGTTGACCAACACTCAGGCAGCACCTGCAGGATTGACCACATGTCCCGTCGTTTACCGCCGTTGTATGCTTTGCGAGCCTTTGAGGCTGCTGCCAGGCACAGCTCGTTCACCCGCGCCGGGGATGAGTTATCAATCACCCAGAGCGCAGTCAGCCGACACATCCGCACATTGGAAGAGCATTTCGCCTGCCGTTTATTCGTGCGCAATGGCCGCAGCTTGCAGCTCAGTGAGGCGGCCCGCTTGCTGCTGCCCGGGGTGCGCGAAGGTTTTGCCGCGCTGGAACGTGCCTGCAATACGCTACGCAGTGAGGACGACATCTTGCGCATGAAGGCACCTTCGACGCTGACCATGCGTTGGTTGCTCGCGCGACTCAGCCGATTTCGTCATCTGCAACCGGGCAACGAGGTGCAACTGACAAGTGCTTGGATGGATGTTGATCACGTCGATTTCAACCATGAGCCATTCGATTGTGCGGTGTTGCTGGGCGACGGGCGCTTTCCTCCGGACTGGGAAGTGGTACGGCTGTTTTCTGAGCTATTGATTCCGGTGGGCGCGCCCGATCTACGGGCGGACGGCCCCTGGGACGCCAAGCGCCTGGCAGGCATCGAGTTGCTCCATCCGACACCTGACAAGCGCGACTGGCGCAGTTGGCTGGCGCGCATGGGCCTGACCGACAAGGTCTCGCTGAAGGGTGGGCAAGTGTTCGATACCCTGGAGCTGGGCATGATTGCTGCCGCGCGCGGGTATGGCGTGTCGATGGGCGATCTGCTGATGGTGGCCGAGGACGTGGCTCAGGGGCGTTTGAGCCTGCCCTGGCCAACGGCGGTAGCCAGTGGTCTGGATTATTACCTGGTGTGGCCAAAGACCCGGCCGGGGGGCGAGCGGTTGCGCCGCTTGAGTGACTTTCTGCAGGGCGAAGCCGACGCGATGGACCTGCCGAAGGTGCAGGTCCTCAGTTAATTATCGCGGCAGTTGTCGGCGCGGGCTGGCCCGGCGACGACGCCGTTACAATCCAGGCAAATCCAGCGCTCGGGCACACGCCTGCAACGAACGCTGCTGACTCTGGGCGTATAGCGCCAGCTCATCCTGTACCGATTTGCCCAATGCCTGTTCAAAGGCATCGCGATTGGCATTGCTGCCGTACTCGCTATGGGCATCGTCTCCGAGGTTGGACTGGAAGATCCCCGCAGCACTGACCGGCAGGAAGTCTTCGTACACCAGGGCTGCAAATTGCACGTGCCCGGCGTCGATCAGTCCCTGCAACGAGGTCGGGCGCTGGGCCTCGCCGCGTGCAGCCAGGCCACGTTCGGTCGGCAAGTAATGGAAGTACGCCAGGTCCTGTTCACGCATTTGCGCCAAGTCGTCCGGAAATGCCTGAAAGCTTTCCTCGAGCAAGTTCATGTAGCGCTCGGCGTTGGCTTCTGCCGGCACGCCACCCAGCGAGTCACGCGCGGCATCAAGCAGTTGGTCATACAGCTGGCGACCTTTGGGCGTCAGTGCTGCGCCGCGCTGCTCGATCTCGCCGAAACGGGCGGTATGGCTGCCGCTGGCAGCGCCCTGCTGATCGCTGAAGGCGACCTTTTCCTGCAGGGCTTTGAAACTGGTCTGGCGCAGCAGGATAGGGCAGCGACGCGGTGGTGGACCTTCGATCACGGCCTTGGGTGAAATGCCTTTGGCTGGCATGCCTGCCTGAATGGCGTCGATGTCGAGGGTTCGCGGTGTCAGGTGATTGATGTGCGGGCCTTTGAACGCCACGACATCGGCGATCAACCGGTGTTGATCGTGCAGCTGTTGATACTGCTGCGCTGTCACGGTGGCGTCCTGGTGCCAGCGGAAAGTGTGCAGGGCTTCACCTACAAAGGCGTCGGCATCACTGGCGTTCAAGCCGCCATCACGCTCGCACTGCTGAACCAGCTCCAGGGCGCGTGGAGTGAAGATCTGCCGTTTGGCGAGAATCTGCCGTGACAGTTCTCGCAGCGCTGGGTTGTCGATCAACTCCAGACGCAGCAACGAAGTGAATACCCGGAACGGACTGATGTGCAACGACTGCTCATGAACGGCCCGAAAGGCAGTTGAATGTACCGGTACGCCAGCGGAACTGAGGTCGTAGTAACCCACCGGGTGCATACCCATCACTGCGAACAGGCGGGCGATGGTGGCAAGCTCCTCGGCGGTGCCGACTCGGATTGCGCCATGACGCTCCTGGTCGAGGCGCTCGATCTCGCCGGTCAGGCGCAGGGCTTGAGCCACTTGCGGCTGCTCGGCCATGACCTGCTGGTTGACTTCGCTCACCAGCGTCAGCAGCGTGCCATAGAGCGGCACCTCTTGTTTGTACATGAGCGACATGGCGGCCGAGAACTGCGCGCGAATGCTGTCCGGGCTAACGAAATCTTGAGCGGGCATCGAAAGCTTCCTGGTGAAGTGGGCACCGCTACATGAAAGCGAGGAATGCACTACTCCCGCAAGCGAAAAAAAGTCGATCAATTATTCCGTAAATTCGTGATCTTCCGGCGCCAATTCGGCAGCGATCCATTCGACCAGTGCGCGCACTTTCGGCACCTCCGCCGCATGCTCGGCAAACGCCAGAAAATGTGAGCCATTGCTGCGCATGCTGTGCTGCCAGGGCACGACCAACTTGCCCTCAGCCAGCTCCTGCGCCACCAGATAACGCGGCACCAGGGCCACACCGCAGCCGGACTGGGCAGCACTGAGGCTCATATAGAAGGTGTCGAAGCGTGGTCCGTGGTAGCTATGGGCCGAGTGCAGGCCTTGTTCCAGGAACCACTCATGCCAAGCCTCGGGGCGCGAAGTGCTTTGCAATAGCACAAGCTCGGACAATTCGCTGGCGTCTTTGAGCGTGCGGCCCTGCACCAACTCCGGTGCGCAAACCGGCACCACTTCTTCGCCGAACAACTCCACACAGGTAGCTCCCGGCCAAGTGCCTTGGCCGAAGAAAAACACCACGTCGGCTTTACCCTGCAGCAGCGCGAAGGGTTCCATCTCGTTGCGGATATCCAGATGGATATTCGGGTGGCGTTTGCCGAAGCCTTTAAGGTGAGGAATCAACCAGCGCACGCCAAAACTCGGTTGAGTGGCTACTTTCAATACTTCGGTCTGCTGACCGTAGGAGAGGATGTAGCGGCTGGACATGTCTACCTGGGTGAGGATCTTGTTGACCTCGGCCAGGTAAAGCGCACCAGCAGGTGTCAATTGCAGGCGGCGGCGGATGCGCAGGAAAAGGTGATGGCGCAGCATCTCCTCAAGTTGGGCGACCTGTTTGCTCACCGCGCTCTGGGTCAGATGCAATTCTTCGGCTGCGCGGGTAAAGCTCAGGTGCCGGGCGGCAGCCTCGAAACACTGCAGGGCGGCCATCGATGGCACCAGACGTTTGGACATAGCAGTCTCTAAGCGGGTAGATCATTACCTGGCGGAATGATATGCAGAATAAAGGTCGTTTGTTGCGCCAGAGTGATCGGATTAATACTGATCCGGATCACTATTTCAACCACTCATCGCATGCAGGAGAAGAAAATGGTTGATGGACTGCTTGACCGCCTCGGTGTCCCGGCCACTGCCTACACCCATGGCAACCATCCCGTTCACACCCCTATCGATGGCAGCGCGATTGCCTCGGTGCACCTGGAAAGCAAAGCCCAGGTCGTGGCAAAAATCGACAAGGCTGCGCAAGCATTTCAGGCTTGGCGCAATGTTCCGGCGCCGCGTCGCGGTGAGTTGATTCGCCTGTTCGGCGAAGTACTGCGTGAAAACAAGGCTGCCCTGGGTGAATTGGTTTCGGTCGAAGCCGGCAAGATTACTCAGGAAGGTCTGGGTGAAGTGCAGGAAATGATCGACATTTGCGACTTCGCCGTGGGTCTATCGCGCCAGTTGTACGGTTTGACCATCGCCTCTGAGCGCCCTGGCCACCACATGCGTGAAACCTGGCACCCGCTTGGCGTGGTCGGTGTCATCAGCGCCTTCAACTTCCCGGTTGCCGTCTGGGCCTGGAACACGACGCTGGCGCTGGTTTGCGGTAACGCCGTGGTGTGGAAGCCTTCCGAGAAAACCCCGCTCACCGCGCTGGCTTGCCAGGCGCTGTTCGAGAAAGCCCTGAAAGCCTTTGGCGATGCGCCAGAAGGACTGAGCCAACTGATTATCGGTGATCGTGAAGCCGGTGAAGCGCTGGTCGACGATCCGCGTGTGCCGCTGGTCAGCGCCACCGGCAGTACCCGCATGGGGCGCGAAGTCGGTCCACGGATTGCCGCCCGCTTTGGTCGCAGCATCCTCGAACTGGGTGGCAACAACGCCATGATCCTGGCGCCTAGCGCAGACCTGGACCTGGCCGTGCGTGGCATCCTGTTCAGCGCCGTCGGTACGGCCGGTCAGCGTTGTACCACCCTGCGTCGTCTTATCGTGCATCGCTCGATCAAGGACGAGGTGGTTGCACGGGTGAAAGCTGCCTACGCCAAAGTGCGTATCGGTGATCCGCGCAAGGACAACCTGGTTGGGCCACTGATCGACAAGCAGTCCTTCAGCGCCATGCAGGATGCCCTGGCGCGTGCTCGCGACGAAGGCGGCCAAGTATTTGGTGGTGAGCGTCAGTTGGCAGAGCAGTATCCGAATGCGTACTACGTATCGCCAGCCATTGCCGAGATGCCGGCGCAAAGCGCCGTGGTGTGTCACGAAACCTTCGCCCCGATCCTCTACGTGCTGGCCTATGACGACTTCGAAGAGGCCCTGCGCCTGAACAACGAGGTACCGCAAGGCTTGTCCTCGTGCATTTTCACCACCGACCTGCGTGAAGCAGAGCGCTTCCAGAGCGCTTCGGGCAGCGACTGCGGTATTGCCAACGTCAACATCGGCACCAGCGGAGCGGAAATTGGGGGGGCCTTCGGCGGCGAGAAAGAAACCGGTGGCGGTCGTGAGTCGGGCTCCGATTCGTGGAAAGCCTACATGCGTCGTCAGACCAATACCGTGAACTACTCGCGTGAGCTGCCATTGGCGCAGGGGATCGTGTTCGACTGATCCGGTTGTTCGCGGGTCCAGCCCGCTTCTACAAGTCTCAATGATACTGTGGGAGCAAGTTGGCCCCGCGACAAGCGCTCCACCGAACAATAATAATCAAGGAAGCCGGCCATGCCAGAGCTGCGTCAACACTGTTTGTGGGAACACGTAACCACGCTCGCTGCGCCGGTCGATAAGCTGGCCACCGAACTCAAGGCCGACGTCTGCGTCATTGGCGGTGGCATTACCGGTCTTAGCGCCGCGCTGCACCTGCTTGAAGCTGGCAAGTCGGTGATCCTGCTGGAAGCCTGGAAGATCGGCCACGGCGGTTCGGGTCGCAACGTCGGTCTGGTCAATGCCGGTACCTGGATTCGTCCCGATGACGTTGAAGCTACGCTTGGCCAACAGCAAGGCAGTCGCCTGAACAAGGTCCTCGGCGAGGCACCTGCTGAAGTTTTCGCCACTATCGAACGCTTGGGCATCGACTGCCAGGCACACAATACTGGCACCCTGCATATGGCGCATAACGCCACCGGAGTAGCCGACTTGCAGGCGCGTCATCAGCAGTGGAGCCGTCGCGGAGCCGACGTCGAATTGCTTACTGGCGCAGCGTGTGAGGAATACTGCGGTACCGACAAGATTTCCGCCGCGCTGCTCGACCGCCGCGCTGGCACCATCAACCCCATGGCCTACACCCAAGGCCTGGCGGCAGCCGTCAGCCGCCTGGGTGGGCAGATTTTCCAGCAGTCCGCTGTCGAGGGACTGGAGCGCGAAAACCGCGGCTGGCGAGTGAAAACTGCCAATGGCGCGGTCAGCGCCGACAAAGTGGTTATCTCCACCGGCGCGTACACCGAAGGCGATTGGACCACGCTGCAGAAGCACTTTTTCCGGGGCTACTACTACCAGGTCGCCTCGGCGCCGCTGCAATGCGCTGCGGCTGATAACGTGCTCAAGCACGGGCAAGGCTCCTGGGACACTCGCACCGTGCTGAGCAGCATTCGTCGTGATGATGAAGGCCGGCTGCTACTCGGTAGCCTGGGTCGGGTCGACAATAAGCCAAGCTGGTTCATTCGCAGCTGGGCCGACCGTATCCAGAATCACTACTTCCCGCAGTTGGGCAAAGTCGAGTGGGAAATGCACTGGACCGGCTGCATCGACTTCACCCCTGATCACTTGATGCGCCTGTTCGAGCCGGCCCCGGGCCTGGTCGCGGTCACCGGCTACAACGGCCGGGGCAACACCACCGGAACGGTGATCGGCAAGGCCTTTGCGCAGTTCCTCCTACAAGACAACCCGGATACCCTGCCTGTTCCGTTTTCGCCAATGAAGCCGGTTTCAGCGCCGGCTCTGCGCACCGGCTTCTACGAGACCGGATTTTCGCTGTATCACGCCGGGCAGTGTTTGCGCGTGGTGTTGTAACGGCTACTTGTGCAGCCAGCTGAGAAAGCCGCCTTTCTTGATGGCTGCCGGCTTTTGTTCCAGCAGCGACTGCCGCGTTTGCTGACGGATACGTTGGAGCTTGATCAGCGCTGTCTTGACTTCGCCCCGTTGCTCAAGACAGCTGCGCACTTCGTCTTTGTCGATGCGGTACAGAAGACAACTGGACAAGGTGCGAAACTCAGCCGTTGAGTCTTCAGCCTCAAGCAGGTTCTCAACCCCCAGGATCTCGCCCGGCCCCATGCGTCCGGCCTCGATCAGCTTGTCACCGTCCCGCACCACCACCGACACCACGCCAGTGCCTATCACCAGCAGATAGTCCGAGTTATCACCCACGCCCAGGATCACCTGATCGGCCAGGTACTCGACTGACGTCATGCGCTGGCTGAGGTTGTCTTTTTCCTCGCTGCTCAGTGAGCGGAAAATGCGTACGTCTTCCAACAGGGCACGTTGGCGGGTCCAGGTCTGGGATGGCAGGCTGTCGGTATTCCACACCACGCCGGTTGCTTCGAGGTGGCGATGAGCGAGGTCAAACAGGTGATTGCGTGTATCGGTTTTCTGGCTCATTGAACTGACAAAACCGCTGGCTTCGTATTCGACCGATTCCAGCGTGGAGCTCTTAATGGTGACCTTGGGTGGCGGCGTGCTCAGCAGCGTACGCGTACCTTGCAGGGCTTTCTCCAGCGCATCGAACACGCGCCTGGGACGGACTCTCGCCGGAATCACCACGCTGATCGACACGCCGTGTACATCGTTCGGCTGACTGAAATTGAGCAGTTTGGCCTTGGCCGCTACCGAGTTGGGAATTACCGCCAGGCTGCCGTTGCCGGTCAGCAGGCGGGTGGCGCGCCAGTCGATATCGATGACCTTGCCTTCAGTGCCGTCGATGCTGACCGAGTCACCTATCTGATAAGGGCGGGTGGTGTTGAGGACAATCCCGGAGAACACATCGCTCAGGGTGCTTTGCAGCGCCAGGCCAATGACAATCGCCATCACCCCCGAGGTCGCCAGCAGCCCCTTTACCGGTAGCTGCAACACGTAAGCGGCTGCGGCGACAATAGCCACTAAAAAGATCACCGCACCGAGTACGTCTTGCAGCAGGCGGCCGGTATGGCTACTGCGCGCTACCAAAATCACGCCGATCACAACGGTCATGGTCCGCGCTGCGAATAGCCACCAACCAATGCCCAGGACAGTTGCCAACAGATTGCGGGCTACATCGTCGGTCCAAGGCGCTGGCTGCAACGGGCTTACCCCGGAACTGATCAACACCCAGGTAAACAACAGGAACACACCCAGGCGCAGGCCGATACGCAAGGCGCGCCGCTTGAGCGGGGTCACTTGCCAGAGCAGAATATCGAGTGCGATCAGAACGATACCGATCAGCAATGGGTAACTCTGGATAAGAGCGAACATACCGATCTCGCGGCGGTGGGGTGTTGCTAGTAAAGAGCAGGTTTGCGGCAATTACTACTGGTGGGTACCTAGAACATGAAGTAGACACTGGCGCTGGTCTGGTCCAGATCGATATCACCCACCTTGAGCACTTCTTGCTCCAGGCGAACGCCAATGTTGCGCAACACATCGACCTCGACGCCAAGGCCGTAGGTCATGTCCAAATCACTGCTGTCGCCGGCGACGTCTTTGTCCGCATCCCAGGCGTGGACGCCGGCGCTGGCGAACAGGCGTATGCGTTGACCTATGGGAAAGCCGAGATGCGCGGTGGCTTGCAGCGAGTGGCCTTCGAAGTCCGCGTACTCACCATCGAATTTGCCCAGGTCTACCCAGGCACCTTCGAGCGCCAGGTATGGGTTCAGCCGGTAGCCTACAAAGGCCTTATAGGCGTTGTCGTCATCGCTCAATTGATGCTCGTCGGTGTCAACCTTGGTGAGGCCGCCGCCCAGATAAAGGCCACGGTCATCCGCCATGACGCCGACAGAGCTGAATACGACCAAAGCGGCTACAAACTGTTTTGCGAATTTCATTGTTCATCCAATGTGGGTTGGTTAATGGGAAGGGGGTCTATCAAACCGAGCCCTTGGGCTGGAATTCTCTGTCCAGCCGTTCGCGAATCAACCGCGCAGCGGTATCCATGGCGGGATAGATGTCTTCGACGACAGGCCCTTTGTCTTGCCCGATATTGCGACCGCTGGCCCGGTCTACGGCGCGGCCAAGGGTTACACCGGTCAGGCTGTCGCTGACTTCGCTCTGGAAGAACAAGTAAAGCGTCTCGTCACGCACTCCCGTGGCGTGCAGGGAAAGCCCGACCAACATACCGATGGGAATGTATTCGGTGACATTCGGATCACGCGGGGCGCGTTCGATGTCGGCAATCGAAACTTGAAGCGCGAGTGCCCCATGGGTTGGCTTGTCTACTACGCGATAACCCGCAGCAGTCAGCTGCTTTTCCAGTTGCGCGCGAAAGTGCGAGCGAAGCTTGTTTGCGTCGCCATCAAAGTTGGCAAGTCTGGGATCGGTAGTGTCGAAGGAAATGGTTTTTGGCAAATTGATGAATATTGTCTTGTCATAATCCTTCGACAAGGACGCGGAGGATTTCTTCCAAGCAAGGCTACTGTCATCGTGCTCGATAACAGTGAGGGAAGTACTTGCTTGTTGCTCGGGCGTTATGGCGGTGTCGATGGTGGGGGCCATCGAGCAACCAAATAGACTCATCGAGAGCAAAAGCAGGATTAATGTTCTGAATGGCATGGAGGATTCCTGTTAGCGCCACCCTGATGTGACTGGCGCATCGCACTCTGAAGCTGGAGTGGAAAAAGCAGGAATCAAAAATCGTTATTTATGGCCTGTAGGGCGCGCCCGACTGGACGCGGCGGTCCCCGCGGTCAGTCGTTCATGCACCTCAAACGGTCGAGCTCAAGCATGTAGTAGCAAAGCGTATCGCCACCTGACGGAATGACCGCCAGGTTGAGAATTGAGCCTAACCTGAAGTACTGGCGAGCAAACAGCAATTCCGAATTGCGGCGCACGTCGAACAGCTCTTCATGGCTGCTGGCCTGCAGGTCTTCAACCTTGATCTTCAATCGCCAGCGAGAGACATCGACAAACGACGTACCGACGGCTACGTGTCGTTCCTTGTCGCCTAATCGTTCAAGCACGCTGATAACCGCGCTCGGTTCGCTTATGGTCAACCCCTCCTTGGAGTCCAGAACATCCTGAGCCATGAAGTTATGCCCTTCGGTTCGATAAGGCTGGCTGTTCTTGAACGGGCGGGGAAGCTCAATGAAAAGCGCCGCCAGGCTCGCAGACATCACAATTGCGATGACAAGCCAGTGGGGCCATGCAGTTCGAATATTTTTCATCATTCAGCGGCCACACATTTTTTTAGCATGCTGGCGAGGGACTCATCACGCAACTGGAACTCAGCGTTGTAAGTAAGCCCCGTTGCCCTGATGCACGATATATTAAAGCGCGGGCCGGTTCGGCTTATAAACGCTTGACCTTTCATTCCTTGCGTTGGCAAGTCTAGTTCTGCAATATAAGATTTAAGTTTTTCGACTTCATGCTTGTTTTTACCGACCGCCGAAATTGAAAGTTCGCCCTGCTTTATATTGACTACCTGCAGCCCATTAACCGGTTCATACCAGGCATATATCCGCCATACAGCGAACACTGCCAATACTGCCGCAGCCAGGTAACCCAGTTGGACTGCTCTGCCAATTCCTCGCTTACGACTGGGCGCTGGCGGGGACGGCTCGCTGCTTGAAGGGCCTTGTTCCAGGTCTTCTTGCTCAGGCGCTGCTGATGCCTCGGGTCCGTTGATCAGGTAGTCGCTGTTGAAGCGATAGCCTCGGCGCGGCACGGTGATCAGGATCTCGTGATCCTTGCTGTCGCCGAGGATATTCCTGAGCATGAATATCGACTGGTTGAGGCTGCCGGTGGAGACGATACGATCATCCCAGGCGAACTCTTGAATGGCTTCGCGTGAGCAGGTTGTGCCAGGGCTCATCAGCAAAAGTTCGAGTATGCGCGAATCTGCTCGCGCCAGTGATACTTCCTCGGTGGTGCCGGGTGATTTCTCGATAATTATCTTGCAGTGTTCGGAATTAAACTCCACAAGAGCGCTGTTTTTCAGTCGAAAATGGTAGATCATCAAGCATTACGCGTGCCGTGAAATGTGTGGCTATTATAGGCCTGCGCATCGGTGTGGCAAGTCGACGGGCAGCACTTGCCATTGTCTTAGTGCATAAATAAAATAGTGCACTATATATATTTCAAGTTTGAAATAATTGCTCAGGCTGCTGTAGTCGGTCGGTACTGCAAGGCTTCGGCGAGATGGTTTCTATCTATGTGCTTGGCATGCTCCAGATCGGCCAGCGTGCGAGCCACCTTCAGCAACCGATGCGCCGCTCGCAACGATAACGTCAGCCGCTCGCAGGCGCTTTCCAACCAATGCTGGTCGGCTGTGGATAACTCACAGTGCTTGCGCAAGCCTGGCAGGTCGAGAAAAGCGTTGGCGCAACCTTGGCGTCGCTGCTGAAGCTCGCGCGCAGCTGCGACCTGTGCCGCAATACAGGCACTGCTCTGGCCGTTGCTGGCAACCGGGGACAGGGCGGTGGCTTCGCGGGCGACGGTCAGATGCAGGTCGATGCGATCAAGCAGGGGACCGGAAAGCTTGTTGCGGTAGCGCTGAATCTGATCACTGCTGCAACGACAGCGCCCGGTAGGGTCGCCGAGATATCCACAGGGGCAGGGGTTCATTGCTGCGACCAGTTGGAAGCGTGCCGGAAAGCGGATCTTGTCTTTGGCGCGGGCGATAACAATCTCGCCGGACTCCAGTGGTTCACGCAGCACCTCAAGCACCCTTCGTTCAAATTCAGGCAGTTCATCAAGAAACAGCACTCCGTGGTGAGCAAGTGTGATTTCACCCGGTTGCGGACGACTGCCGCCACCCACCAGCGCAGCCCCGGACGCCGAATGATGAGGATGTCGGAAGGGCCGTTGCGGCCAGCTACTGAGCGGTACATGGCTGGCTACTGATTGAATCGCTGCCACTTCCAGCGCCTCGCGTTCATCCAGTGGCGGCAACAGGCCAGGCAAACGGCTGGCGAGCAGGGTTTTCCCGGTGCCGGGAGGGCCGCTGAAGAGTAGATTGTGAGCGCCCGCGGCAGCTACCAGCAGGGCGCGTTTTGCGGCTTGCTGGCCCTGCACCTCATTGAGATCAGGGTAGGGGCGCACTTGCAGCAGCAAACCATTGGCGGCATAAGGGGCAAGAGGCGTCTGGCCATTGAGGTGAGCTACCAGCTCCAGCAGGTGGCCGACAGCAAACACCACCAAGCCCGATGCCAGACAGGCTTCTTCGGCATTCTCTTGTGGCACTACCAGCGCCCGCCCGGCTTCCCGAGCCGCTAAGGCCGCTGGAAGAACGCCTTGCACCGGTCGTATGGCGCCCGATAGCGCAAGCTCTCCGAGGCACTCCAGATCTTCCAGGGCAGTGCCTGGAAACTGCCCGTTGGCTGCCAGAATGCCCAAAGCGATAGCCAGATCAAAACGCCCGCCGTCCTTTGGCAGATCTGCTGGCGCGAGATTGAGCGTGATGCGGCGGGCGGGAAATTCCAGTCCTGAATTAAGAATCGCGCTGCGCACGCGGTCCTTGCTTTCCTTCACCGTGGCTTCCGGCAAACCGACCAGGGTCAGCGCGGGCAAACCATTGGCAAGATGGGCTTCGACACTGACAGCCGGGGCAGACACCCCCACTTGAGCGCGACTGTGGACAAGGGCGAGGGACATGAACACTCCATGATCAATGCGGGGCCGCGTCCTGCGGCTTTGTAAGGATAGTGGAGGGATGAGGGGGAGATAAGGAATAGTAAGTCTGATTTTTTCCAGGACTGAGCCCTGACCGGATCTGTGACAAAACCGGCTACATTTTCAAACATGTCGAGATAGAGTTTGAATTGTGAAGTACACAATTTTTGCTAAATTTCCATGGGCTGATTTATTTCTGATCGCATACTACGCGCACAACACCTGCGTCGATGCTTGTGTTGCCTGATGCCTCCCGAAACGAGATAAAGGGTGTTCGCAATCCTTACTATGTAGTGTCTGTAATTTCTTTGGCTGGTGTGTTGAATGGATGGATGAATATGAGTTTAGATAATTTTCGCTATTATATTGCCTTGTCATGTGCTGTTTTAGGGCCTTCAATCTTGTACACGGGGCTGGTTGCTTGGCCTATAAGAGCGACCTATCAGCTTGAGGGTAGGCAATTACATGTTCTCTATCTGGTACTGTATGTAGTTATTGTTTTTGTGGGATTTATTTTTTACAGAAAAAGGTTGCGCGGTATAATTTAAGAAAGTGATGCTGCGTATGCTTCTATTGTGAATTTTCGGGTGGTTCTGTCTGCATTATTATTTTGACAGAATGGTAATCCACTAGCGCCTCGAAAACTAGAGTGGTTTTGCCCGCTACGGGTATGCCCGTCTGTAATTTATTGGCTCCTTTAAAAAGACACTTGTCAGAAAAATTAGCGTACTCTCGCTGTATTTCCTGTATTTATTCCCATCCGCTTATTGAACCGTCCGCAGTCACCCTAATAACTCCATCTACATAGGAGGCTGCAAAGGCGTTGAATTGGAGTTTTTTTCATTTGCCCACGTGGTGGGTGCTGATGTACTGAGTGAAGGTGGATCCAAGTGATATTACTGTATTGTAAAGAGATAATCTCTTGTGGTTCTGTATTGCCCATGTTTATGGTGTGTGGGGCTTGGACGTTTAAGGTTGTGACTCGAGCGCCTTTTAAAGCTACAGTAAATTATTTTTCGTTTATTCCAGTAGTTGATTCCCGATAAAAATACATACTGCGCTCTCATCATCATATAGAGGCGTAGCTAATAGTGGTGTGGACTTATCAACATTGTTTGTAGCTGCTTTCGAGCAGCGCGCGAGAGTGCCTGAAAGAGAATTTTTGCTCAACGTCTCGGGGCGGGCGCCGCAAAATTCAGAAGTTTCCTACAAGTGCAGCGTGTTGCGGCTGTTGGTATGTAACGTCTAGAAAGTTTGCGTATTGTCTTCACAACAATGAACAGGTGTGAGTTTCGAGGGGATGCGAGGATGGCGTCTAAAAGTAAGTCTAATTTTTACGATAATTTTTCCCTTCAAGGGTGCGTAGGTGTTTTCTGTCAGACGCTTCTGAATCATACTTTGGGCGCCGTTACTCTGTTGCGCCTGCCAAGGTGCGTGCCTACCCTGCGATGGTCGTGAATATTTTTACGACCGGATGTCGCAGTCCGAGGCATAAGTCAGAGCTCTATTTTCCAGTTGCAGGCTTCCCTGCTTGCATCACAGGTTAATGGCGGCTGTGCGTGGGGCACTTTAGGGTGCGCCGGTTCCTATGCCCGGTCTGCGAACCCGCGTACAGCTGCCACCCTATTCGTTTCGCAGCGAACGGTGGTCGCTCCATTTGCATGGGAGTTGCCCAATGAAAAAGCCTGTTCCTGATCCACCCGATTTGCCCTTTGTCGAAACTGTCGAAAGGGCGGTCGCCAGTTGTCCCGAGCATCCGCCGCTGTTCGTTGTTCGTGCAGGTGTCAGCGCCGAGGATGCGCTGGTGCATGCGTCGCTGTATCTCCGATGCGCCAGCGCCAGTGTCGCGCAGGTGCTGGAATATGCCGACGGCCTCGGGCGGGAGCATACCAGGTCGGTTCAGCATTCGCTGGAGCTGGCTCAAGCCTTGATCGATTCATTGATCGATGGGATTGAACTGCAGCGATTACCGGGCTGAGCCCGCTTTTACTGCTAGGTGCCGTATCTGCAAAAGGCAGCTTATTCGGCAGCAGTTGGATTCAGGCGTGCTTCCATTTCGGCCACTTTGGCTTCCAGCGCTTCGAGGCGAGCGCGGGTGCGGGCCAATACCACCATCTGGCTGTCGAATTCTTCCCGGCTGACCAGTTCCAGTTTACTGAAGCCGCTTTGCAGCAACGCCTTGAACTGGCTTTCAAGTTCAGCCCGAGGTTGTGAGGTGTCACCGCTGAACAGGCGCGAGGCTTGGTCGCTCAGGGCATCGAGAAAGGCTTTGGGCGCGAGCATGTTCGGCTATCCGCTGTATCCAAGTGGGGCGCTAGTGTAGCACGCAGATTTTATCAACCTTGGCCTGCACGCTTTTTGCGCATCGTGGTGAATCGCCACGCACTGTAATTGTGCAGCTAATGGGAGCTGGCGACTGGCCAATGTTGGCGGCTCGCCGCAAGTGCTTGTTATTGGAGGGGTTAACGGATTTGGCAAGGTTTCTGCTAAGACCTTAGTGACCCATGCACTGATGCAGTCAACGTGACGTAGGCGGGTGCAGGTGGAGCATCAAGCTGTTTCGGTCGACGACGCGTTACAAAGCCAGGCGCTGCGCTTAGACTTGAGTCGGGTTTGTTTTCCTGGGGCAAGTCCACCAATTCGGGAGAGAGTTTCATGAAGCTAGTCACTGCCATCATCAAGCCGTTCAAGTTGGACGACGTGCGCGAGTCGCTGTCTGAAATCGGCGTGCAGGGTATCACTGTCACTGAAGTCAAAGGCTTCGGTCGGCAGAAGGGCCACACCGAGCTGTATCGCGGGGCTGAATATGTCGTCGATTTCCTGCCCAAGGTGAAGATCGACGTCGCTATCGACGACAAGGATCTGGACCGGGTCATCGAAGCGATTACCAAGGCTGCCAACACCGGCAAGATCGGTGACGGGAAGATTTTCGTGGTCAATCTGGAGCAGGCGATCCGCATCCGTACCGGCGAAACCGATACCGACGCGATCTAAAAAAAGCCTCACCAAACCCCAACGCCCCAGGAGAAAACAATATGACTCTGCGTCAATTCGCAGGGCTAGGAGCCCTTTTGTCCCTCATAATGCCCGGCCTTGCCCTGGCAGAGGAGGCAACCCCCGTACTCAACTCCGGCGACACTGCCTGGATGTTGACTGCTACAGCCTTGGTGCTGTTCATGACCATCCCTGGTCTGGCGTTGTTTTACGGCGGTATGGTGCGTTCCAAGAACGTGCTGTCGGTGATGATGCAGTGCTTTGCAATCACTGGCATGATCAGCATTCTTTGGGTGGTCTTCGGCTACAGCCTGGCATTCGATACCACGGGTATGGAAGAAGGCGTGGTCAACTTCAATTCCTTTGTCGGTGGTTTCTCCAAGGTCTTCCTGGCCGGTGTCACCCCTGACAGCCTGACGGCAATGTTCCCTGAGGCGGTGTTCATCACCTTCCAGATGACCTTCGCCATCATTACTCCAGCCCTCATCGTCGGTGCTTTCGCCGAACGCATGAAATTCTCCGCCATGCTGATTTTCATGGCTGTCTGGTTCACGCTGGTTTATGCACCCATCGCTCACATGGTTTGGGCTGGTGCGGGTGGCCTGATGTGGGATTGGGGCGTTCTGGATTTCGCTGGCGGCACTGTGGTGCATATCAACGCAGGTATCGCCGGTCTTGTGGCCTGTCTGGTGCTGGGCAAGCGTAAAGGCTTCCCGACCACGCCTATGGCTCCGCACAACCTGGGTTACACCCTGATGGGCGCGGCCATGCTGTGGATAGGTTGGTTCGGCTTCAACGCAGGCTCCGCTGCTGCCGCCAACGGCACCGCGGGTATGGCCATGCTGGTAACTCAGGTCGCAACCGCCGCTGCCGCACTGGGTTGGATGTTTGCCGAGTGGATTACCCACGGTAAACCTAGCGCCTTGGGCATTGCATCCGGTGTGGTCGCCGGTCTGGTGGCGATCACCCCGGCTGCAGGCACCGTGGGCCCAATGGGCGCCCTGGTGATCGGCTTGATGTCGGGTGTCATCTGCTTCTTCTGCGCTACCAGCCTCAAGCGCAAGCTTGGCTATGACGATTCCCTGGATGCCTTCGGAGTCCACGGCGTCGGCGGTATCGTCGGGGCAATCCTCACTGGCGTGTTCGCAGCTCCTGCACTGGGCGGATTCGGTACCGTTGAAGACATTGGTGCACAAGTCTGGATTCAAGCCAAAGGCGTCGGTTTCACCGTGATCTACACGGCCATTGTTACCTACGTGATTCTCAAAGTGCTGGATCTGGTGATGGGTCTGCGGGTTAACGAAGAAGAAGAGTCGGTCGGTCTCGACCTGGCGCAACACAATGAGCGCGGCTACAACCTGTAACGCCCTCGAAAAATCTTGCCCGGCTTGCCGGGCATTTTTTTGTCTGCACGATGTCGATTTCCGGTAACGCAAACGGTTTCCCATGACGTTTTTACGCCTGCTTTCTCGGCTGGCGCCGCACGGGGAGAAAACTTACAGAGCAGAGTGATAGTAAGACACTTTGCTTTTTCTCTGAGCACGCTAGAATGCGCGCCGAAGGGAGCAGACAAGCAGTCCGCAAACTTCGCTACCCTTTGCTAGGCTTGCCAATGAGCAGGCTGATCACGCCAGGGTAGGCCGACAATTCACTATCGGCGGCTCTTTAATTTTGTCAGGCCCTGCCAAGAGCGGGACCTGCACGGTGCACGCCAGCTTTTTTGCGCGCACTCGAGGTGGCGGCAAACCCGCGACCCTTTGAATTTTTTCTGGCGGTTGTCGACTCACGACACTGCTGGTCTATAACTAATCTGCTTTTCGCAAGTCATGAGGTAGAACATGAGCGACGACGATCTGGAAAATGACGACCTCGAAGTAGGCGACGAAGACGACGGTGATGAGGGCCTCGAAGCGGCAGCCGATGATGTGGCTGACGATGGTGGCGACGACAGCCCGGCACCTGCTGCCAAGGGCAAGTCCAAGTCGGCTGCTGTCTCGGTAGATGAAATGCCGAGCATGGAAGCCAAGCAGAAGGAGCGTGATGCCCTGGCCAAGGCCATGGAAGAGTTCCTTTCGCGTGGCGGCAAGGTGCAGGAAGTGGAAGCCAACGTGGTTGCCGATCCGCCCAAGAAGCCAGACAACAAGTACGGAAGCCGCCCTATCTGAGTGGTTCTGTCAGCAAGAAAGCCCGCCGTCGCTGCGGGCTTTTTTGTGCCGTGTGAGAAGGTTAACGCCAGCTGTTGAGCAGTTCGGGCAGTTGCGACAGGCGCTGGATTTCAGCATCAGGGCGGCTCTCAGCCTCCCAGGGTTTGCCCTGCGGGTTGAACCAGATTGCCCGCAGGCCTGCACGTTGCGCCCCGGCAATGTCGTCCCCAGGGTGATCGCCGATATGCACCGCGGCATGAGCTTCGACCTGACCTTGGCGCAGGGCTTCAAGGAAGGGCTGAGGGTCGGGCTTGCCGATGCCGATATCCTCGGCGCACAGGGCAAACTTGAAGTAGTCGGAGAGCCCCAGGCGTCGCACGTCGGCATTGCCGTTGGTAACAACGCCAAGGGTGTAATGATGACGAAGGATTTCCAGTACCGGCTGAACTTCGGGAAAAATGTCGATCTGGTGGCGAGCGTGCAAGAACACTTCAAAACCTTCGTTGGCTAGCTCACGGGCTTTGTTCTCGCTGTAGCCGACGTCTTCGAGGGCGTGAAACAGGACGCGCCGGCGCAGAGCGCTGATGCGATGCTTGAGCCCCGGTTCGGCTTGCACCAGACGTTCGCGGATAGCGTACAGATGCTCCACCGGGACTGTGCCCAGGTCTGGCGCATTGGCCGCCAGCCAGTCACGCAGGATGGCTTCGGCGCTGACAATTACCGGTGCGGTATCCCACAAGGTGTCATCCAGGTCGAAAGTGATCAGTTCGATGCTCATGAATCGCTGCCCTTACTGCGTTTTGCCCGGGGGTGGGCACTGTCATAGACGGCCGCCAAGTGCTGGAAATCAAGGTGAGTGTAGATCTGCGTGGTAGCAATGTCGGCGTGGCCGAGCATCTCCTGTACCGCACGCAGGTCTTGGGACGACTCCAGCAGATGGCTGGCGAAGGAGTGTCGCAACATGTGCGGGTGCAGGTTCTGGCCCAATTCTCGGGCTCCTGCCGCCTGTACGCGCAACTGGATCGCACGCGGACCGAGTCGACGCCCTTGCTGGCTGACGAATACCGCGCCGTCCTGCGGGCTGCTGATACCGCGCAGGGCCAGCCATTGCTCCATTGCCTCACGTGCCTTGCGGCCGACGGGCAGCACGCGAGTCTTGCTGCCCTTGCCATGCACCTGCACCAGGCCGGCAGGTAGATCCAAATGGTCAAGGTTCAGGCTGGTCAGTTCTGACAAGCGCAAGCCAGAGGAGTAGAACAGCTCCAGCATGGCGTGATCGCGGCGTGCGAGAAAGTCGTTTTCCACTGCGCCTTCGAGCAACTGCAGGGCGCGGTCGGCGTCGAGGGTTTTCGGCAAGCGCCGCTCACCCTTGGGCGCCGACAAGCCGTTGGCCGGATCATGGCTGCACAGCCCTTCGCGATTGAGATAGCGATACAACCCGCGCACTGCCGAGAGCAAGCGAGCCAGGCTGCGGGAGGATTGTCCCTGATGATGCTGACGGGCGATCAGTTGGCGCAAGTGCTGGATTTGCAGGTCATTCCAGCTGTCGATCCCAGTTTTGCCGCAAAACGCCAAAACGCTTTCCAGGTCGCGGCGATAAGCCAGCTGGGTGTGCTCGGACACCTGACGTTCATTGCGCAGGTGCGCACTGAAGGCCTGCAGCTGACGTTCCATCAACGTACCGGGCGTAGGGTCTGGGTAAAACGCGGGACGACACGGCCAAGCACTTCGGCGATGTAGCTGAGGAACAGGGTGCCTACTGTGCTTTTGTAGTGCTGCGGATCACGGCTGGCGATGGCCAGCACGCCATGCAGGCCTTGATGGTTGAGGGTCGCCACCGCCGTGGAGCCGACTTCTTTGCGTTGGTCTTCGCCAAACAGAAAGTCCAACTCGTGGTCACGCAAGTTGCCACTGACTGTCTTGCCGCTGCACAACAGGCCGCCGATGGCTTGCTGGGCGTCGGCACTGTTGACCCAGCGGCCGACAGGGGCTGCGCTTTCGCCGAAAAGAATCAGGCTGACGAAGGGTACTTTGAATTCCTGGCGCAGGCTGTCTTCGACTGCCATGACCACGGTTTCCAGGCTGTCGGCATCGAGCAGATCGAGAATCAGTCGACGGGTCTTGTCGAACAACCGGTCGTTGTCTCGGGCTACGTCCATCAACTGCGAGAGGCGATGGCGCATTTCTATATTGCGGTCGCGCAGCAGCTTGAGCTGACGCTCCACCAGCGAAACGCTGTCGCCGCGCTGATGGGGAATGTTCAGTTCGCAGAGCAGATCGTCGTGTTCCGCGAAGAACGTCGGGTTGTCACGCAGGTACGCAACCACGGCATCAGCCCCGAAGGCGGGCGTCGAGCCCTCGGCGCTAAGGTCGGTGGGCTGTTCGGCGGGAGCCTGGGGCTGATCGGTCATGGTTGGCACTCACTCATAGACGAACCTGTCCTTCAAATACGCGAACGGCGGGGCCGGTCATGATGACCGGCTTGCCTGGGCCTTCCCATTCGATCGACAGGCGTCCACCGGGAAGATCGATCAGTAGTGGGGAATCCATCCAGCCTTGGCTGATCGCAGCCACGGCAGCCGCGCAGGCGCCAGTACCGCAGGCTTGGGTTTCCCCAGCGCCGCGCTCCCAGACGCGCAATTGAGCGCGGTGACGGTCAATGATCTGGATAAAACCGACGTTGACCCGCTGTGGGAAGCGCGGATGGTGTTCGATCTGTGGCCCCAGTTCATGAACCGGTGCGTTGTTGATGTCGTTGACGCGTATCACAGCATGGGGGTTACCCATGGATACGGCGGCCAACTCGATCTGTTGTCCGGCTACTTCCAGTGGATAGCTCAACGCCTGGGCCGGTGCATCGAACGGAATGTCGGCAGGCACCAGCCGAGGCGGGCCCATATCGACGCTGATCTGCCCATCACTGCGCACGTCCAGCTCGATGACACCGCTCTTGGTTTCGACCCGAATGCGTTTTTTTGCAGTCAGGCGCTTGTCCAGCACGAAGCGCGCGAAACAGCGTGCTCCGTTGCCACATTGCTCTACTTCAGAGCCGTCGGCATTGAAGATTCGGTAGCGGAAGTCCACTTCCGGATTGCTCGGCGCTTCGACGATCAGCAACTGGTCGAAGCCGATACCGGTGTGGCGATCACCCCATTGCTTAGCGTGCTTGGGCAAGATGTGCGCATGCTGGCTGACCAGGTCGAGGACCATGAAGTCGTTGCCCAGCCCATGCATTTTGGTAAAACGCAGCAGCATGGGTTTACTCCGGCAGCAGGCTTTCGCCAGCGAACAACTCGGCGACAGTTTCCCGGCGACGCACTTCAAACGCCTGGTCACCATCGACCAGGATCTCGGCACAGCGACCACGGGTGTTGTAGTTCGAGCTCATGACAAAACCATAGGCGCCCGCGGACTGCACTGCCAGCAAATCACCTTCGGCCAGGTTCAGCGTGCGCTCTTTGGCCAGGAAGTCACCGGTTTCGCAGATCGGACCGACTACATCATAGTTACGGCCTTCACCGGCACGCGGTTGCACGGCAGTGACGTCCATCCAGGCCTGGTAGAGGGCCGGGCGGATCAGGTCGTTCATGGCCGCATCGACGATGGCGAAGTCTTTGTGCTCTGTGTGCTTGAGGTATTCGACGCGGGTCAACAGGACGCCGGCGTTGGCCACAATGTAGCGGCCCGGCTCGAACACCAGTGCCAGGTCACGGTCGCCAACGCGTTCGCGGATAGCCTTGATGTAGTCGCCCGCCAGTGGCGGTTCTTCGTCACAGTAACGCACGCCGAGGCCGCCACCCAGGTCCAGGTGACGCAGGAGGATGCCACAGTCACCGAGGCGATCGATCAGCGCCAGCAGGCGGTCGAGGGCATCGAGGAAAGGCTCCAGGGTGGTCAGTTGCGAACCGATGTGGCAATCGACACCGACCACTTCCAGGTTGGGCAACTGGGCAGCGCGAATGTAAACCTCTTCAGCATCGGCGATAGCGATACCGAACTTGTTTTCTTTCAGGCCCGTGGAGATGTACGGGTGGGTGCCAGCGTCGACGTCCGGGTTGACCCGCAGCGAAACCGGGGCGCGCAGACCCATCTCGGCAGCCACCACTTGCAGGCGCTCCAGCTCGTCGGTGGACTCGACGTTGAAGCAGTGAACACCGACTTCCAGGGCACGGCGCATGTCTTCACGGGTTTTGCCGACGCCCGAGAACACTACACGGTCGGCGCTTCCACCAGCGGCCAGGACCCGCTCGAGCTCACCGCCGGACACGATGTCGAAACCTGCGCCCAGACGCGCCAGCAGATTCAGCACGCCAAGATTGGAGTTGGCTTTGACCGCAAAGCAGACCAGGTGCGAAACGCCCTGCAGGGCGTCGGCATAGCTACGGTACTGGGCCTCGATGTGAGCGCGCGAGTAGACGTAGGTTGGCGTGCCGAAACGTTCGGCGATGGCCGACAGGGCCACGCCTTCCGCGAACAGTTCACCGTCGCGGTAGTTGAAAGCGTCCATGGGTTACCCTTACTGATGCTTGTGCGATTGCGACTTTTGACCGTCTTTACTGTCGTCTGGCAGGTACAGCGGACCTTTCTGGCCGCAGGCGGAAACAAGGCAGGCAATCGCGACGAGCGCCGCGAGGGAGGAGATCAGGCGCTTCATGGCGTAATCCTTTGAAATATGCAGTATTGCGCCCGAGTATACCGAGCACCTGCCGCCTTGCCTATGCAGGCAGCCCGCCGTCGGGCGGGGGCTGCTGCGTCAGGCACTGGGCGTTATCCTTTGCATTCGGCGCGCGTCGCTCGTATCTTCCCCGGCTTGCGTGTGTGCAGACATTTTTGAGGTTCTTGCAATGAGTTTGACCGAAGCGCGTTTTCACGACCTGGTCGATGCGACCCAACAGGCCCTGGAAGACCTGTTCGACGACACCGATCTGGATCTGGATATGGAGAATTCGGCTGGCGTCCTGACCATCAAGTTCGACAATGGTAGCCAGTTGATTTTCAGTCGCCAGGAGCCACTGCGTCAGCTGTGGCTGGCTGACAAGTCCGGCGGTTTCCATTTCGACTACGACGAGCAGAGCGGCAAATGGACCTGCGAAAAAACCGAAGAGTTGCTGGGCGAGATGCTTGAGCGCATCGTCTGGGAGCGGGTGGGCGAGAAGCTCGACTTCGAAGAGATCTGAGATGAGCAGCGCGTCGAAGCCGGCCAAGCCGCTCTACAGCAATGTCAGTCCGGCGGTGCCATCGCCTTGCATCAGCACTTGTCGGCTGGATGAGAACAAGGTTTGTATTGGCTGTTTCCGTCATGTCGAGGACATTCGCCAGTGGCGCTCTGCCGATGACCAGCGTCGTCGGCAAATCTGCCAGGAGGCGCAGACTCGTCGGCAACTGGCAGGATCGGCGTAATCCCTTCGGGTATTGTGTATTTACTTGGCTGTGGTAGTGTCGAACTTGCTTCGGCAGTGCCGAATTCCTGCAAACCCCGCCCTTGGGCGGGGTTTTGCTTTATATCGCTCAAAAAAAGGAGCCTGACTGGATCATGAGCACCAAGCCTTCCATTATCGTCACCCGATTGGACGTACAGCGTCTCGAGCGTCTGATCGACAGCCTCGATGAGAAGATGCAGGATACGCCGGGTGTGCTCGCCTTGCAGGACGAGCTGGACCGCGCCGAACAGGTCGGTCACGAGGAAGTTCCGGCCGGTGTCGTGACCATGAACTCCCGGGTTCATTGCCGCGAAGAAGCCAGTGGCAAGGACTACCACCTGACCCTGGTCTACCCGAAGGACGCCAACGCCGACGAAGGCAAGATCTCCATCCTGGCCCCCATCGGCAGTGCGCTGCTGGGCTTGTCGGTAGGTGAGCAGATCGATTGGCCGGCCCCGGGCGGCAAAACGCTCAAGCTGAAGCTGCTGGAAGTTGAATACCAGCCCGAAGCGGCTGGCAACTTCGATCTCTGAGCCTTAGACCTGCGCCAGGGCCTCGTTGAGCGCCTGCTCCAGCTCGCCTTTGTAGCGCAGGTAGAGAGTGCTCGAACCCAGGCCTTCGGCAAGCACGCCAGACAGGTCCAGGTCAGTAATGTAACAACGGTAGCGCTCGGTCTCGCGGCGCTGCTCGATGATCTCGCGGGCGACCATGGTATACAGCTGGTCGCCATGCTCGAGTTCGGAAAACTCCCGCTGATTACAATACAAAGTGACCTGAACGTCATCGCTGGCGCCTGCCTGCAAAATCGCCTGCACTTCGTAGTAAGGCAGGGCGATGGCATTACGCTGCACTTGCTTGGCATCCACCTGGCGGACCTTGCCAGTGCCTGAAGGCAACAATTGGTAATAAAGAATCTCCAGCGAACCTTGAGCGTGAAGATTGTCCAGCGGCAGCCGCGCTTCACGGCGAAAAACCATGGACTGCATGAAGCGCTGTAGCGGCAGTAGCAGGCTGTTTTCGTCATGGTAAGGCAGGCGCTGTTGCCAGAGTGCGTTGTGCTCATCGAGCACATAGACAGTGGCCCAGGCATCCTGCAGTCGATAAAACACCTGAATACACCGCGGTTGTCCCAGTGGCAGAACCTGGGCCAGGTCCAGCTCCTGCAGGGCGTTGGCATCCAGGTGCAGCGGGCTGTACTCGCAACGTTCCTTGCTTAAATAGTGCGAAACAGCATCCTGGCCCTCAAGCGTTACCAGGTTCACTGCACCGGCCTGCAGCTCCAAGACGTGGGTGTGCTGCTGGACTTGCAACAAATAACGGAAGTTGAGGTGCTGCGCCAGCAGCGCCTGGGCATTGAGAAAAACCTCTTCGACCCGCAGAGCAATGGCTGGGGCTCGGTTGTGGCAGAAGCACTGAACCCGCAACCGTGGTCGATGGCTGCAATCACCCAAACCATTGAGGTAGTCGCGCAAGCACCGCAGCAAGGCATGCTCACCCTCGTAGCGGTGCACCTGAACCTCGTTCCAGCTATTGAGCGTTACCTGATCGAGGGTCAAGACCAGGTTCTCACGTACGCCAGCGTAGCTCAGCGAGTCGGTACGCTCGGTGGTCATCAGAATGTTCAGGTCACGATGGTGGCGTAACGGGTCGATGCCGACATTGATCAACAGGAGAATTTCGTCCGCCACGCTCGACTGTAGTAGGCGCTGTTCGCTGATCATCGGCAAGGGTAGAGGGATGCTTTGTTGCAGGCTGCCCAACAGGTTGAACAGCTCATATTCACTCAGGTCGCTGCTGCCTGGATGCAAGGCCAGGCGTGTACTGTTGTCGATTACCCCATTGCGATGAGCCCAGGCCAGTAACTCGAGCAGTTCTCGGCAGCGCTTGAGTGGCGCGAAGTGCTCCCATTCGTGCACGCCCAGGTTACCGTTGTACAGGCCCCAGTGAACCTCTCCGGGCTCCTTGCGGTTGGGCGATTGCACCAGCGTGAGGGTATCTTCGGCCAGGTCCGGGGCAATGCCTGGGTTGATGACCTCGACTTTGCCTGCGCGGCGTTCAAACGCTGCATACAGGCGCCGGCCGAGGATGCTCAGGTCACGGTGGTCGATTCGACTTGCTGCATTCTGGTTACGGGCAAACTGGCAGAGGAAGCGATAGCTGTAGTTGAGCTCGGCGACCAGATCGCGGCGTTCGACTGCCACCTGGCGTACCTTCCATTGACTGCGGGCGTCGAGCAATGCCAGTTGGCGCTCGTCCCAACCCCATTCCTCGCTGAGTCGCTCAAGCAGTGCACGCTGCCAGTTGCCGCGTTGGCGCGGCTGGCCACTGAGTTTCCTGTTCACTTTCAGGTACAGGCTGCGACGCACCAGCTCAAGTCGCTGTTGCTCTCCGCGTGCTTGTAGGTACTTCTCGATGCGCCGGTAGACCATCATGTACGGATCGAGCTCGTCGAGATCGAGCTGATTGGCAAATACCGCCTGTTTGAATTGCAGGCTCAGGCAATTCACGTGCGGGTGTTCGCTGGCATAGACCTCGGTCAAGAGCAGTTTCAGCACCGATTTGTAGGGCGACTCGATGCCCTTGAAAAGCTGCCAGAGACCTGCGCCGACATACTCCCCTGGCGGAATATGCGCCAGGTGCCCCAAGTCCAGGTACTCGTCGGCGCGCACGAAGCGCTTGGACAGAAGTGTGTCGATGTACGGGTGGTAACGCGACTCTTCGTAGACTGGCACCAGCCACCACAACGGGGTGCGTCCGGCGAGCCAGATCGCGGTGCGGTAGAACTCGTCCAGTAGTAAATAGTGCTGGGTGGTTCCGCAGTCGTCGGAGCTGAGTTGGCTGTCGCGTGCGCCGCTCACGAAGCGTTGCGGTTCGATCAGAAACAGGTGGGCCTCGGCGCCTTGGCTGGTGGCCCAGTTCTCCAACAGTTGGGCTTTTTTGCGCAGTTCAGCCAGTTCGCTATCGCCGAGATGGGCTGCGTGGCAGACCCACACGTCCATATCACTTTGTTCTGCCTGGGCCAGCGTGCCCAGGCTACCCATCAGGAACAGCCCGTGGATGGGCATGGATGGCTTGCCATGGCGGGCCTTGTAGGAGAAGGAGCGTGTCAGGCGCTGGGCTTCGGCCAGTATGTTGGCGTCAGGTTCGAAGTTGGCGACCCCTGCGGGCGTGGTTCCAGATACATAGCCAGGAAGCAGCGGGTGATTGACGTGCAGAAACAGCGGCAACAGCGTCAACACTTGCTGCTGACGGCTCGATAATCCTTCCAGGGCTCGGTAGAGTCGCCCCTGATTGAGCGTCAGGAAGCGTTGGCGCAGTTGGCTGAGCACCTTTCGGTCAATGCCCTGTTCGAGGTCGGGGCGAATTTCGTAGGGGTGGTTCATTGCGCGCTAAAACCGGCCGTCTGGGGAGCTGAGGCGAGTTTAAGCGCTAATTTAATTTTGACGCCATTTTATTAGCGTTGAATGCATCGCGGAGCAGATTTGCTCCGCGATGAGCATTGTTTTCAGGCCGGTTGGGCGACTTTCAGGATAGTCAGCAGTTGCTGTGCGTGTTCGGCCGCATCATGCCCCAGACTGGTCAGGTAGCCGCCATCATGCTGGTCGGTCAAACCTTTGTCGTACAGGCGCTGGGCGGCAGCGATGAGCTCTTGAGAGGCAGTGTTGTGAACCTTGATACCTTCCTGGCTGCTATCCAGGTTGAACAGGGCAAGGACTTCCAGCTCGGCAATCAGATCGGGGGTAAACGACATAGTAACTCCGACTTCCAGACAAGGAGGGCAGCACCGTCAGCGGTGCCTGGTTTTGCAGTGTAGTCAGGTAACTCCTGCTTTGCTTCAGTCCTTTTCAGGAGGCAGCTCAGGCAGGGCGCGCAAGGCAGTTTCGTACCACTGGGTGTCAAAGGCGCGGTCATCTTCAAGCATCGCGTCAATCTCGTAGGCCAGCACGTGGGCCATGAGGTTAAGGATGTCTTCGCGCTCGTAACCTACCAGGGTCAGTTTGTTGAACGTGGCTTTGGCGGCAGGTGGATCATCGCTTTCGATTTGGTTTTCGATCGCTTCGATCAGGGTCGACTCGGCGAACTCTTCTTCGTCGTTGTCGATGTCTGTGGGTTCGCTCATGGGCGATTCTCCTCTGAGGGGATGCTCAGTTTGCCACGGGCAAAGCGCCAATGCCTCGCTATCTACAAACTCCATGATGCTGGTCAGTGCCGCGTGCCGGGGCTATAACAACTGCGCCAACCCCTTTACGGCCTGGAGGCTGTTGTCATGCTCAAGCTTCATGGATTCGCGGTTAGCAACTACTACAACATGGTCAAGCTGGCGCTGCTGGAGAAAGGAATTCCTTTTGAAGAAGTTCTATTCTTCGGCGGCCAGAGCCCGCAGGCACTGAAAGTCAGCCCGCGGGGCAAGGTGCCGGTGCTGGAGACCGAACATGGCTTTCTGAGTGAAACCAACCTGATTCTGGAATATATCGAACAGACGCATCCTGATAACAAGCCATTGCTGCCCGCAGATGCCTTCGCCCAGGCCAAAGTGCGTGAGCTGGCCAAGGAAATCGAGCTGTATATCGAGTTGCCGGCCCGTGCGTGTTATCCCGAGGCTTTCTTTGGTGCCAAGGTCGATCCGGTTATCAAGGACAAGGCGAAAACCGAGTTGTTGGCCGGGGTGGAAACGCTAAAGCGCAATGGCACGTTCTCGCCATACGTTGCCGGCAATCAGATGACCATTGCCGACATGAAGTTCTGCTTCAGCCTTGATCTGGCCAGTGCAGTGGGCAAGAAGGTTTTTGATATGGATCTGCTGGAGGATTTTCCTCAGGCCCAGACGCTGCTCAATCATTTCAAGCAGAATCCCAACGTGCAGAAAATCGCAGCAGACAAGGATGCGCAGATGCCTGTTTTCCTTGAGATGGTGCGTAGCGGCAAGCGCTAGTCCCTCTCGCGCAAGCAGGCTCGCGGCGTAGCGCCGACGAGCCTGTGCGTTGGGCTCAGCGGCTGGCCAGCAAGGCCTGGCCCCGAGCAACGGCTGCGCGAACCTGGGCCGGTGCGGTACCGCCGATGTGGTTGCGGGCGTTGACCGAGCCTTCCAGGGTGAGCACCGCGAAGACGTCCTGTTCGATCTGGTCGCTGAACTGGCGCAGTTCTTCCAGGCTCATTTCAGCCAGGTCCTTGCCGCTATCGACACCGTACTTGACGGCGTGGCCGACGATTTCGTGGCAGTCACGAAATGGCAGGCCACGGCGTACAAGGTAGTCGGCGAGGTCGGTTGCGGTAGAGAAACCACGCAGTGCAGCTTCACGCATGATCGCGTGGCGCGGTTTGATCGCCGGGATCATGTCGGCAAAGGCGCGCAGCGAGTCACGCAGGGTGTCGGCGGCGTCGAACAGCGGCTCTTTATCTTCCTGGTTGTCCTTGTTGTAGGCCAGCGGCTGGCCTTTCATCAAGGTCAGCAGGCCGGTGAGAGCACCGAATACGCGACCGGTCTTGCCACGCACTAACTCTGGAACGTCCGGGTTCTTCTTCTGCGGCATGATCGAACTGCCGGTGCAGAAACGATCAGGCAGATCGATGAACTGGAACTGGGCGCTGGTCCACAGGACGAGTTCTTCAGAGAAACGCGACAGGTGCATCATTGCCACACTGGCGGCTGCGCAGAATTCGATAGCGAAGTCGCGGTCGGAGACGCCGTCCAGCGAGTTGCCGCCCACGGCCTCGAAGCCCAGGAGCTTGCAGGTCAGCTCGCGGTCGATCGGGTAGGTGGTGCCTGCCAGGGCGGCGCTGCCCAGCGGCATGCGGTTGGTACGTTTGCGGCAGTCGACCAGGCGCTCGTAGTCGCGGCTGAGCATTTCGAACCAGGCCAGCAGGTGATGGCCGAAGGTTACCGGTTGGGCGGTCTGCAGGTGGGTGAAGCCGGGCATGATGGTGTCGGCTTCGCGTTCGGCCTGCTCCAGCAGGCCCTTCTGCAAACGGGTGATCTCGGCCAGGATCAGGTCGATCTCGTCTCGCAGCCACAGACGGATGTCGGTAGCGACCTGGTCATTGCGGCTGCGGCCGGTATGCAGCTTTTTACCGGTGATGCCGATACGGTCGGTCAGGCGTGCCTCGATGTTCATGTGCACGTCTTCAAGGTCGACGCGCCAGTCGAAGTTGCCGGCCTCGATTTCACCCTGGATGGTCGTGAGGCCATCGATAATGGTGTCGCGCTCGGCATCAGTGAGCACGCCGACCTTCGCCAGCATGGTGGCGTGGGCGATCGAACCCATGATGTCGTGGCGGTACAGGCGCTGGTCAAAGTTGACGGAGGCGGTGAAACGGGCGACGAATGCGTCGACGGGCTCACTGAAGCGGCCGCCCCAGGACTGATTGGTCTTGTCGGTGCTCATGGATTCACTCGTTGAAGGCGTGAACGGAAAGTGGCGTCGATGATAACAGGGTTAAGGCCCGGACCGCAGGGCGGCGGTCGGTGCGAATGCGTGATTATGTCGCGCAGAAGGCAGATGACAGCCGTTGCACAACAGGATATTTACCGATTGAACGGCAGCGTTCCGGCAACCGTCTACAGTTGGACAGAGGATCGGCATGTTTCCTGCCGAACCAGTGAATCTTTAGCCATCGTGCGAGTCTGAGCGTGGATCGCCGTGACGGTCGTCACCTCACCTGTCTACGCTACCCTTGTGCGAGACTCACGCAGGAATCCAGCGCAATATGAATGTCCTGATCGTTGATGACGAACCCCAAGCCCGGGAACGGCTGAGCCGACTGCTTGGCGAACTCGGGGGATACACCGTACTGGAGCCCAGCGCCACCAACGGCGAAGAGGCTCTGGCGTTGATAGACAGCCTCAAGCCTGAGGTGGTCTTGCTCGATATCCGCATGCCGGGCCTCGATGGCCTGCAGGTAGCTGCCCGCTTGTGTGAGCGTGAAGCCCCGCCTGCCGTTGTGTTCTGTACGGGTGATGACGAATTCACCGTCCAGTCATTCACGGAAAGCACGCTCGGGTATGTGCTCAAGCCGGTGGCTGCCGATGCGCTGCGCGAAGCCTTGAGAAAGGCCGAGCGACCCAGTCGGGTACAACTGGCTGCGCTTACCCGCCCAGCGGCCGAAAGCGGCAGCGGGCCACGTAGCCATATCAGTGCGCGAACCCGCAAAGGGATCGAGTTGATCCCGCTGGACCAGGTGATCTACTTCATCGCCGACCACAAATATGTAACGTTGCGTCATGAAGGCGGCGAAGTCCTGCTGGACGAGCCCCTCAAGGCGCTGGAAGACGAATTCGGCGACCGGTTCGTGCGGATTCACCGCAACGCCCTGGTCGCCCGCAACCGAATAGAGCGGCTGCAACGCACGCCGTTGGGGCATTTCCAGTTGTTTCTCAAGGGCCTCAACGGTGATGCATTGATCGTTAGCCGCCGGCACGTGGCCGGTGTACGCAAGATGATGCAGCAGCTCTAGGCTGCGATTGGAGAATAGCTCTACCAGGGACGGTTCAATTCTCCTGTGACATAGATCTGCAAGCGGGTCGGAATGAGCTGTTATCATCCGTTGCATCTATCTTGTACGGATCGATCCATGTCCACTCGTGAAATCCGCATTGCCACGCGCAAAAGTGCCCTAGCCCTGTGGCAGGCCGAATACGTCAAAGCACGTCTTGAGCAAGCCCATCCTGGTTTGCTGGTTACTCTGGTGCCTATGGTCAGCCGGGGTGACAAACTGCTCGACTCGCCGCTGTCCAAGATTGGTGGCAAGGGCCTGTTCGTCAAGGAACTGGAAACCGCGCTGCTGGAAAACCAGGCCGACATCGCTGTGCATTCGATGAAAGATGTGCCCATGGACTTCCCTGAAGGCCTGGGGCTGTATTGCATCTGTGAGCGTGAAGACCCGCGCGACGCCTTCGTGTCCAATACCTTCAAAAGCCTTGATGAGCTGTCAGCTGCAAGCGTGGTAGGCACTTCCAGCCTGCGCCGCCAGGCCCAGTTGCTGGCGCGTCGCCCTGATCTGCAGATCCGCTTTCTGCGCGGTAACGTCAACACCCGCCTGGCCAAGCTCGATGCCGGTGAGTACGACGCGATCATCCTCGCTGCAGCCGGTCTTATCCGCCTTGGTTTTGAAGACCGCATTACCTCCGGCATCAGCGTCGACGACAGCTTGCCTGCCGGTGGCCAAGGTGCTGTGGGTATCGAATGCCGCAGCGTCGACAGCGAAATTCATGCGTTGTTGGCTCCTTTGCATCACCAGGACACCGCGGACCGTGTCGTGGCCGAGCGGGCGCTGAACAAGCACCTCAATGGTGGATGCCAGGTCCCGATTGCCTGTTATGCCGTGCTCGAAGGTGATCAACTGTGGCTGCGTGGCCTGGTTGGCGAGCCCAGCGGTGGCAAGCTGCTGACCGCTGAAGCCCGTGCGCCGCGCAGCGATGCGCAGACGCTGGGTGTCCAGGTGGCCGAGGACCTGCTCAAGCAAGGCGCCGAAGACATCCTCAAGGCTGTCTACGGCGAGGCCGGTCACCCGTGAGCGGTTGGCGCCTGCTGCTGACACGCCCGGAGCAGGAGTGCATTGCGCTCTCCCGGGCGCTGGCCGAGCAAGGCATTGCCAGTAGCAGCCTGCCGTTGCTGGAAATCGAACCGCTGAGCCTGGATGAAGCACAGCGCAAACTGCTGCGCGAATTTGACCAGTACGCAGCGGTCATCGTGGTCAGCAAGCCTGCTGCGCGTCTGGGACTGGCCGAGCTGGCTCGTCACTGGTCGCAGCTGCCTCGGCAAGCCTGGTTTACCGTGGGCGCGGCTTCAGCGCAGGTCCTTCAGGCCGAGGGCTGCCAGGTCTGCTATCCAGCGCAGGGCGACGACAGCGAAGCCCTGCTGCACATGCCTCAATTGCACCAGGCGATTGGCGGAACGGCGCCACGTGTGTTGATCATACGTGGCCAGGGCGGTCGCGAACTGCTCGCCGAGCGTCTCGCCGAGCAAGGTGCTAGTGTCGATTATCTGGAACTCTACCGTCGCTACCTACCGGCTTATCCACTGGGCGCGCTGTCTGAACGAATTTGCGCGGAACGCCTGAACGGCCTGGTGGTCAGCAGTGGGCAGGGGTTTGAACACCTGCTGCAACTGGCCGGGGACAATTGGTCGCAGTTGGCCCGCTTGCCGCTGTTTGTACCCAGCCCGCGTGTAGCCGGGCAAGCCCGGGAAGCCGGGGCACAGAATGTAGTGGACTGCCGCGGTGCCAGTGCCGCGGCGTTGTTGGCAGCACTGCAGCAAATGCCTGCACCTGCCCTCTGAAGCGCTAAGCTGATTGGCGACGAGCCCAATGCAAAGGATGGATACGTGAGCGAAACTGTCTTGCCCAACGATGACATGCAAACGACGCCTGAAACGTCTGAACCTTCCGCTGCCACGCCAGGCAAACGTTCGAGCAACAGCCTGGCGATCCTGGCTCTGCTGCTCGGTGCTGCGGGTGTCGCCGTCGGTGGTTGGGGGGTATGGCAGGTGCGCCAGCTCCAGGGCGCTGAGCAAGGCCAGGGCCAATACCTGCAAGCCCTGGGCGAAAAAACCCAGGCCCTGCAATTGCGCGAACAGCAAATATCCGCGCAGTTGGCGGGCTTGCCTGCAGCCACCGAACTCGAAGATCGTCGCCGCCTGGTAGCCCAATTGCAGGGTGACCAGCAGCGTCTGAGCCAGCGCCTTGAAACCGTGCTTGGGGCCAGCCGCAAGGACTGGCGCCTGGCCGAAGCCGAGCACTTGTTGCGCCTGGCCAGCCTGCGGCTTTCTGCATTGCAGGATATTGTCAGTGCGCGTGCGCTGGTCCAGGGTGCCGATGACATTCTGCGAGAGCAGAGTGATCCTGGCGCGTTCGCCGCTCGTGAGCAGTTGGCCAAGAGCCTGGCAACGTTGAACAGCGTTCAGCAACCGGATCGCACCGGTCTGTTCCTGAAACTCGCTGCTCAGCGTGAGCTGGTGCAGCAGCTCAGCGCGGTGTCGCCGGAGTTCAACAGCGACGCCAATGCTCTCGGGGCATTGACCGCCGATGGCGACGGCGCCAGTCGTTGGTCGCAGTGGTGGGCCGAGTTGTCCAAGTATTTCCAGATCGATTTCAATGCTGACGAGAATGTACGGCCGTTGCTTTCCGGGCAGTCGCTCAACCAGCTGCGCCTGGCGTTGAGCCTGACGATCGAGCAAGCTCAATGGGCAGCGTTGAATGGTGAAGCGAAGGTCTACACCCAGGCGCTGGATGATGCGCGCAGCGTTCTGCTCGCCAACTTCAATGCGGACAACCCCCAGAGTAAGGCGATGCTCGACAGCCTCAATGCGTTGGCTGAAGAGCCGGTGTCGGTGGTCGTTCCGGACCTGGCCGACAGCCTGAGTGCTGTCCAGGCCTACCTTGAGCGTCGGCACCTGCCGGTCGAGGAGGCCAAGCCATGAAGCGCGTCTACCTGTTGGCGGTAGTGGCCATTGCGGTCGCTGCTGCGCTCGGGATCGCGATCGCCAAGCACAGTGGTTATGTGCTGATTTCCTACGGCGGCTTTCGCTATCAATCGGGGCTTTGGGCGGCGCTGGCGGCGTTGCTCGGCATCATCCTGACGGTACTGCTGGTGCGCTATCTGGTGGGCCTTGTGTTGACCTCAAGTGGCGTGGTCAATCCCTGGTCGCGGCGCAACCGCAGTCGCCGTACCCAGCTGGCCATTGAGCAGGGGCAGTTGGACCTTGCTGAAGGTCGTTGGGCCAGTGCCCAGCGCCACCTGCAACGTGCCGCCGAAAGCGAGCGTCAGCCGCTGCTGTACTATCTTGGTGCTGCGCGGGCTGCAAATGAACTGGGGCGTATCGAAGACCGCGACAACCTGCTTGAGCGGGCACTGGAGCGTCAGCCGCAGGCGGAGCTGGCCATCGCCTTGAATCATGCCCAACTGCAGATGGATCAGGGGGAGAGTGATTCCGCACTGGTCACGCTGCAAGCCATGCAGGAGCGTCATCCACACAATGCGCAAGTGCTCAGGCTGCTGCAGCGGTTGTACCGAGAGCGTGGCGACTGGTCGGCGCTGATTCGGTTGATGCCGGACTTGCGCAAGGACAAAGTCTTGCCCGCTGCCGAACTGGCGGATCTTGAACGTCGCGCCTGGGGAGAAAATCTCAGCCTGGCCGCCAGCCGTGAAGGCGAAGAGCAAAGTGCTCGGCAGTCGCTGGAACGCGCCTGGCAGCAACTGACGGCCGCCCAGCGCCAAGAGCCGCAGCTGGTATTGGCCTATGCCGAACAATTGCGCCAGCTGGGGGCCGAGAATGAGGCCGAAGAAGTTCTGCGCACCGCAATCAAGCGCCACTATGAAAGCCACCTGGCACGGCTCTATGGCTTGGTACGTGGCTCGGATGTCGCACGCCAGTTGCAAACCGCTGAAGGCTGGTTGAAGCAGCATGGCGATGATCCGGGCCTGTTACTCACTCTCGGACGGCTGAGCCTGCAGAATCGCTTGTGGGGCAAAGCCCGTGACTACCTGGAGAGCAGCCTACGCTTGCAGCGCAATCCTGAAGCGTGCGCAGAGTTGGCGCGCCTATTGGCCGGGTTGGGTGATACCGAGCGCAGCAATCAACTGTTCCAGGAGGGCCTGGGGCTGCTTGACGAACGTCTGCTGGCCTTGCCGCTGCCAGAATCCGTCCAGGCGTGAATCGAGCCTTGGGCATGCGCCAGTGCGCGTGCTCAAGGCTGCAGAGAAAATGCCTACACACTCTCACGCTCCCGTCTGACAGTGGTAGGTAAAACTTCAAGTCTTCTCTCGGAATATTCCCTTTGCACTCAGGGACTTGCCCTATTTGTCGCGCCTTGAAACAAGGTACCGCTTTCCTCTACCGTTAAAGCCTGTCCTTCTCGATCCCGGAACTCCCATGCCGTCGGCCTGCTTGCGTTCAATGTTCCTTCCGGCGTTGCTGGTCTCGGCGCTGATGCTGGCTGTGGCCTTTTATCTGGAATGGGGGTTGGCGCTGCAGCCGTGTCCGTTGTGTTACAGCCAGCGCATATGCCTGGGCGGTTTTGCATTGGTCTGTCTGTGTGCGGTAGTGCAGGCACCGGGGTGGTCTGGTTCACGGATCTATGCGGCCCTGGGGCTGTTCTTCGCTACTGCCGGTGCGCTCTTGGCAGCCAGACACGTTTGGTTGCAGGGCTCACCACTTTCCAACGTTGGCTGCCAGCCATCGATGGAATATTTCGTCGCCAATATGCCCCTGGGGCAGGTAATCAAAGCCATGCTGCTTGGCAGCCCGGAATGCGTACCTATCACCTGGAGCTTTCTCGACTTGACCGTTCCTGAGTGGAGCTTGCTGGTGTTTGTACTGCTGGCCGCGCTGCTGCTCGTTCGCCTGTTGGCCTACAGGCATCTGCTGATTCGTCATCTGGCAAAAAACTGAAGCACGCGAGCACGCCTGCAAACGACCAGTGGCACCGGCAAGTGGTATTAAACACTTGTATGAACTTTGTCGTCTGCGTACCTTGAAGCCAAGGGCGCACGGGAATAATCTCCCTGCACGCATACCGAAAATACAGCTGCTCGATGCTGCCCTGCCAACGACCTATGCTCTGCACTTTTGCGAGCGGGGGCAGGGGCATTACCCAGAAGGGATGAGATCGCCATGCTAGATAGTTGTCAGAATGCTCAGGAACGCTGGGGTGGGGTCCATAAGCTCATTGACCGCTGGTTGGAAGAGCGCGCAGAGCTGGTGACAGCCTTCCGTGAGTTACGTGATGCCAAGCCTGCCTTCGCCGACAAGGACAAAAGCCGGGACTTCTGTGCAGTGTTGGTCGACTATGTTTCGGCCTGGCATTTCGAAGTCAGCGAGCAGTTGGTCAGTGAAGCCAAGGCATTTGGCGACACACGCGGCCTTGAGCTTGCCCAGCAGATCAGTCCGCGCATCGACGCGACCACTGAAATTGCTTCGGCGTTCAACGATCATTGCGACAAGGGCAACTGCAACGACCCCGAGCGTTTCGCGAAAAAACTCAGTGAGCTGGGCAGCTTGCTGCATGAGCGCTTCGAGCTGGAAGACTGCCTGATCGAAGTACTGCACAACGCCCATAGTGAAGAAGGCGCCGTGCAGGCCTGACCGATGGGCCGACGCGTCAGTCGGCCACTTCAATCAGTTCGATCTCGAACACTAATGGCGTGTAGGGCGCAATCAAGTCGCCCGCGCCGTCGGGGCCATAAGCCTGCGCCGAAGGAATTACCAAACGCCATTTCGAACCGGTTGCCATTTCGGGCAGTGCTACTTGCCACCCCTCGATCACACTGTCCAATTTGAACCATTGCGGCTGTTGGTTCTGATCGAAGATTGTGCCGTCAGGCAACTTGCCGACATAACGCACCTGGACTTTACCGGTCGCTGTGGGTTTGGGTCCGCTACCTTTCACCAATTCTGTTGCCAGAATGCCTGCGGCTAATTCGCGCACACCTGCACGCGCACGTTCAGTGGTGAGGAAACGTTTTTCTGCAGCCAGCATCTGTTCACTTTGTGCTTGTAGCACTGCTTCATTGGCCCGGGTTTCATGTTCACTGAGTATTACTGCAATGCGTTCTTTGCTCAGCGCCAACGGCTTGTTTTGATAGGCCTGGCTTAGTCCTTCGAGCAACGCGTCCAACTGCAGGTCAGGAACTTCTGTACGCAGGCGTTCACCGAGGCTTGCGCCCAGGCTGTAGGCCAGATCATGTTCATTTTTCGGGGTGTTGGCAGGCGCGGCCATGAGCGTCGCCGGCAATAGAAAAAGAGCTAACACTAGATAGCGTGACACTGGCTCACTCCTGCTTCAGTGGAAATAAAGTATGCCAGCGTTCGCCTACGACTACCGTGTAAATATCAGCAACACTTTGTGAAGCATCTACACTTGATTCCAGCTGCAGCGATAACAACTTTGCCCAGGCATGCAACGCGGCGCCTTTAATACTGTCAACATGGCCTAGCGGCGGTAGCAGCAGAAGCATAGTATGAGCCGCACTCTCGTCAGCCAGGAGGTAAATCATGTCGGCCAATAAGAAGCCAGTAAATACTCCGTTGCACCTGCTCCAGCAACTCTCGGGCAGCCTGCTCGAACATTTGGAAACTGCCTGCTCGCAAGCGCTGGCTGATGCAGAAAAGCTGCTCGCCAAGTTGGAAAAACAACGCGGCAAGGCTCAAGAAAAACTGCATAAGTCTCGTCTTAAATTGCAGGATGCTGCCAAGTCCGGAAAGTCCAAGGCTCAGGCCAAGGCCAAATCCGCAGCCGCTGAACTGGAAGAATTGCTCGACTCGCTCAAAGAGCGTCAGTCGCAGACTCGCACCTACATCCTGCAGCTCAAACGTGATGCTCAGGAAAGCCTGAAACTTGCCCAAGGCGTTGGCAAGGTCAAGGAGGCTGCTGGCAAAGCGCTGACTCAGCGCGCGGCCAAACCAGCGCCTGTTGCTGCCAAGCCAGTAGCCAAGGCTGCAAGCAAACCCGCTGCCAAACCTGCAGCAAAAGCGCCTGCGCGTAACGTTGCTGCCAAGCCGGCAGCGGCCAAAGCGGCCACCAAGCCTGCGGCTAAAACCGCAGCTGCAAAACCTGTTGCCGCGAAAGCGCCGGCCAAGCCTGCAGCAGCAAAAGCCACCGCCAAACCTGCGGCACGGACAGCAGCTGCAAAACCTGCGGCCAAGCCAGCAGCCAAGCCAGTAGCAGCCAAAGCTCCAGCCAGGGCTGCGGCCAAACCTGCAGCAGCGAAAGCGCCAGCCAAAGCTGCGGCCAAGCCGGCAGCGGCTAAAGCTCCAGTCAAGGCAGCGGCCAAACCCGTGGCAGCGAAAGCACCAGCCAAAGCTGCGGCCAAGCCAGTTGCGGCAAAAACGCCAGCCAAGCCTGCGGCCAAACCTGCAGCAGCAAAAGCGCCAGCCAAACCCGCGGCCAAGCCTGCTGCGGCCAAAGCACCTGCCCGAGCTGCGGCCAAGCCTGCTGCAAAGGCACCTGCCAAGCCAGCAGCACAACCAGCTGTAGCCAAGCCTGCAGCGACGCCTGCGCCAGCAGCGTCCGTGTCTACGCCAGCAGCTGCGGCTCCGGCAGCCGCCGCGCCGACTACGCCGGCAGCGTCGGTGGCACCAACTCAGACTCCGTCTTCGGCGTCCTGAGTCGACAGCATCACGGCGCGCAACGTATCCAGCGCGTCGTGATGCAAACCGGCGTCCCTTGGCGCCAGGTAGTGCAACCAGTCGCTCTCGGCTCCGGTTGCTGAGCACCAGCCTTCACTGGCGATTTGCAGGCGCTCCAGCAACACCCGCTCAGCTTCCAACTCCAAGCCTTTCACTTGTTCGCGCAAGCGCGCCAACTGCGAGTCCTCAATGGCTGCCTGTCGCCATTGCCGGCGCAAGCTGCGTAACGGCCCGGTCACCTCTTTCTGCCAGGTTTCGGCCACTTCACGCAGTGCCTGCATGCGTTGCTCGCTGGCTTGAGCACCACGTGAATTGAGCCATGCTGCACAAAGCAGCAGACAGACATCGCCACCCTGGTCTTGCCATTGCAAGCACGCGGTTTCTACCCCTGGGCGGGCATAGAGGTTCAAGGCAAAATTCCACAGGTCGGTGTGCATGGTCCTACTCGCGCCAGTTATCGACGAAGCTGGTAAACTCCGCGGCCATTATGATCAGACTATCGAACCTCACTTTACAGCGTGGTCCCCAGCGCCTGCTAGAAGGCGCTGAGTTGACCCTGCACGCCGGTCACAAGGCCGGCTTGATCGGTGCCAATGGCGCCGGTAAATCCAGCCTGTTCGCCTTGTTGCGCGGAGAGCTGACGCCTGACTCGGGCGACTGTCAGTTGCCGGCCGACTGGCGTATCGCACACATGCGTCAGGAGGTCGATACGCTCGACCGTCTGGCAGTCGACTATGTGCTCGATGGTGACCTGCGCCTGCGCAAGGTCCAGGCCGATCTCGCCGCCGCCGAAGCCGCCCATGACGGTACGGCGCTGGCGCGCCTGCATATCGAACTCGATAGCGCCGATGGCTATACTGCCGATGCGCGTGCGCGCAAGCTGCTGGCCGGCCTCGGCTTCACCAACGAGCAGATGGATCGCCGGGTCGGCGACTTTTCCGGCGGCTGGCGGATGCGTCTGAACCTGGCCCAGGCGTTGATGTGTCCTTCCGACTTGTTGCTGCTCGACGAGCCGACCAACCACTTGGATCTGGATGCGATCCTTTGGCTGGAAGACTGGCTCAAGAGCTATCCGGGCACTCTGTTGCTGATTTCCCACGACCGCGATTTTCTCGATGCGGTTGTCGATCATGTGGCCCACGTCGAACAGTGCAAGCTGACGCTTTACCGCGGTGGCTACACGGCATTCGAGCGCACCCGTGCCGAGCGCCTGGCCCAGCAGCAACAGGCCTACGAGAAGCAGCAGGCGCAACGTGCGCACATGGAAAAGTACATCGCCAGGTTCAAGGCCCAGGCTACCAAGGCACGTCAGGCGCAGAGCCGGATCAAGGCCCTGGAGCGCATGGAGGAGCTGTCGGCGGCGCATGTGGATTCCCCGTTCGACTTCGTTTTCCGTGAGTCGGAAAAAATCTCCAGCCCCTTGCTCGATCTCTCCGAGGGCCGCTTGGGCTATGGTGACAAGACCATCCTTGAGAAGGTCAAGTTGCAGCTCACGCCGGGTGCGCGCATCGGTTTGCTCGGCCCCAACGGCGCGGGTAAATCGACCCTGATCAAAAACCTTGCGGGCGAGCTCGAGCCGCTGAGCGGGCGCTTGGTGCGCGGTGAAAACCTGTCGGTCGGCTACTTCGCCCAGCACCAACTCGACTCGCTGGATAACAAAGCCAGTCCCTTGCTGCACCTGCAACGCCTGGCCCCGACCGAGCGCGAACAAACATTGCGCGATTTCCTCGGTGGCTTTGACTTCCGGGGTAACCGCATCGACGAGCCGGTGCTTAATTTCTCCGGTGGCGAAAAGGCCCGCCTGGCGCTGGCATTGATCGCTTGGGAGCGACCCAACCTGCTGTTGCTCGACGAACCGACCAACCACCTGGACCTGGAAATGCGCCTGGCGCTGACCATGGCCCTGCAGGAGTTCAGTGGCGCAGTGCTGGTGGTATCTCACGATCGCCACCTGCTCAAGAGCACCACCGATGACTTCTTGCTGGTAGCTGACGGTAAAGTCGAAACCTTCGATGGCGACCTTGATGACTACAGCCGTTGGCTGGTCGAGTACCGCCAGCGCAATGCACCTGTCAGTACTGCGCCGGTCAACGCCGACAAGACTGACAAGAAAGCCCAGCGTCAGGCTGCTGCGGCACTCCGTCAGCAACTGGCGCCCCACAAGCGCGAAGCCGACAAACTTGAGCGTGAACTGGGCACCTTGCACGAACAGTTGGCGAAGGTCGATGCAAGCCTGGGTGACAGCGCGCTCTATGAAGCGGCCCGCAAGGATGAGCTGCGCGATCTGCTGGCCCAACAGGCCAAGCTCAAAGTTCGTGAGGCAGAATTGGAAGAAGCCTGGATGGCCGCCCTCGAGGAGCTGGAGACCATGCAGGCGGAGCTGGAGGCGTTGTCTTGATAACGTCCTTGCAGTTGCCGGTTCCGCCGGAATGGATCGCACCGTTCTGGTTGGGGCTGCAGATTCTTCTGATCCTCTGCGCCGCGTTTGTGTTGCAGCGCCTGGTTGGGCGCTGTCTCAAACGCCTGGGCGAGCGTTATCCATTGCCACCGGAACTGATGATGCCGGTTCGGGGCGGTTTGCGCTGGTTGATCATGGGCAGCGCGCTGGTCTTCGTGCTCGAGCGCCTGGGCGTTTCCGCCACGGTGCTCTGGACGGCCTTGTCCGGCTTTGTCGCAGTGGCCGCCGTTGCGTTCTTCGCCATGTGGAGTGTGCTGTCGAACCTGCTGTGTGCCGTGCTGATCTTCACCGTCGGGCCGTTTCGCATTGGCGACGTAGTGGAGTTGGTCGAGACCATCGACAAGCCCGGCGTTAAAGGGCGGGTGGTGGCCATCAACCTGCTGTTCACGACATTGATCGAGTTGCCCGAAGCTGGCGGGGCCATCGTTCAGGTGCCCAACAGCCAATTTTTCCAGAAGTCGGTACGGCGCTGGCGTGGGGCTGAGTTCGTACCGTTGGTGGGCGAAGACAAAACCTCAGGCAATTGATCGGCGAACTGAAAAAAACCGTGGTGATTTTTTCGCCAGCACACTAGCTTAGAGCTTTGTAACAAAGCTACGGGCGAGGTGTGCGATGTCGTTGGAAACGTGGTTGGCATTTTTTGCCGCTTGCTGGGTGATCAGTCTCTCGCCGGGCGCTGGGGCCATTGCCTCGATGTCGTGTGGGCTGCAGTACGGTTTCTGGCGTGGCTATTGGAACGCCCTGGGCTTGCAATTGGGCCTGGTTCTGCAGATTGCGATCATTGCGGCAGGTGTCGGCGCCGTGCTGGCGGCTTCTGCTACCGCGTTCCAGGTAATCAAATGGTTCGGCGTTGCCTATCTGGTCTACCTGGCCGTCAAACAATGGCGTGCCTTGCCGGCTGACCTGAGCGACGAGTCTGCCGTGCGGCCAATCGGCAAGCCGTTGAGCCTGGTGTTTCGCGGCTTTCTGGTTAATGTCAGCAACCCCAAGGCGCTGATTTTCATGCTGGCGGTGTTGCCGCAATTCATCAATCCCCATTCGCCTTTGCTGCCTCAGTATCTGATCATCACCGCGACCATGATTACTGTCGATCTGCTGGTCATGGCCGGCTACACCGGCCTGGCGGCGCGAGTCTTGCGTTTGCTGCGTACGCCAAAGCAACAGCGCCGCATGAACCGCACCTTCGCCGGGTTGTTCCTGGGCGCTGCCACACTGCTGGCGACCATCCGCCGGGCGCCGGTCTGAGACGCAGGCACGTTTCATTGCGGTAATTGCCGCATTGGTAGGAAAGGCGACCTTCGGGTCGTCTTTTTTGCTTGAAGATGAAATTGTCACTAATTTTTACTGAGATTGCCGGGTAAACCTTGAGCGATGGCCATTGGAAGTGAACAATGCAATACCTCGCATTGTTATTTGAGATTGGCTCATGATTCCCCGCTCCCGTTTGCTTGCCTGGTTACTCTGGCCGCTACTGGCACTGAGTAGTACCGCGCTGCTGGCCGACTCTGTCGATGATGCCGCCAAAGCGTTGCACCTGATTGGCTACATCGGTGCCGACTATCCGGCGACGGTAGAGGCGGGCAAGGTCGTGGACGATGGGGAGTACCGCGAGCAGCTGGAGTTTACCGATGTATTGCAAGGCCTGATCAGCGGACTGCCGGCACGCGCCGAGCAGCGAGCGCTGGAGCAGGGCGTGATCAATCTGCGCCAGGCCATTGTTCAGCATCAAGAGGGCGCCAGCGTCGCCCATCAGGCGCGCCAGCTTGGCGCGCAGTTGGCCGTAGCCTATGAAGTCAGTCAGGCCCCTCTGATCACGCCCGATGCTTCCCGTGGCGCACCGTTGTACGCCCAGCAGTGCTCGGTTTGTCATGGTGACACCGGTGCTGGAGATGGCCCGGCAGGTGTGGGCCTTGAGCCACCGCCGGCCAACCTGCGCAGCAGCGAACGTCTGTCCCGTCTGAGTTTGTTCGATCTGTTCAATACGCTGGGACAAGGCATCGAGGGCACCGACATGCCGTCGTTTGCCGACCAGCTCGACGAGCGTCAGCGCTGGGATTTGGCCACTTACATCGCAAGTTTTACTGCCGACCCGACCAAGGCCAAGGGCGACACAACCTTCAACCTCGCTGATCTGGCTCGCCAGACGCCTGCCGAGGTCGACGCCGCCCAAGGTCCAGAGGCCGCGGCGGTATTCCGTGCGCAGCGCGCCCAGCCGCCGCAGGTCCAGCGGGGCCCGGGGCAGTTGCTCGACTACACCGCAACGACGCTGGACAAGAGCCTGGCGGCCTTCGAGGCTGGTGATCACGAGCAGGCCTACGACCTGTCTGTTGCAGCCTACCTGGAAGGCTTTGAGTTGGTCGAAAGCTCATTGGACAACGTCGATGCCAACGTACGCAAAGACACTGAGAAGTCGCTGATGGCGTACCGCCAGGCGTTGCAGGATGGCTTGGGTCTCGACCAGGTCAAACAGCGCCTGGAGGTGGCCAAAGGCAAGCTGAAGGAAGCTGCGGATTTGCTCGGTGGAGACGGCTTGAGCTGGACCTTGAGTTTCATTTCCGGCCTGCTGATTCTGCTGCGCGAAGGCCTGGAAGCGATTCTGGTGCTGGCGGCGATCCTGGCCTTTTTGCGCAATACCGGTCAACAGTCGGCGGTGCGCAGCGTCAACATCGGTTGGATCCTGGCATTGCTGGCCGGTTTTGGCACCTGGGCCCTTGCGGCCTATGTCATTGACGTTGGTGGTGCCCAGCGTGAGCTCCTTGAAGGCTGCACGGCGCTGTTTGCCAGCGTCATGGTCCTGTGGTTGGGCGTATGGATGCACGATCGTCGGCATGCAGCTGCCTGGCAGAACTACATCAAGAGCAGCCTGCTGAGCGGCGGAGGGCGTTTCGGTTTTGCCTTGCTGGCGTTCTTCTCGGTTTATCGCGAGTTGTTCGAAGTGATTCTGTTCTACGAAACCCTGTGGCTGCAGGCTGGCCCCGCTGGGCATCAGGCGGTGCTAGCGGGTGGTGCCACGGCGTTGGTCCTGCTCATTGGCCTGGCCTGGGTGATTCTGCGTGGTTCGGCGAAGCTGCCCCTGTCGTTGTTCTTCAGCATCAACGCCGCGCTGCTGTGCGCCTTGTCGGTGGTGTTTGCCGGCCACGGCGTCAAGGCCTTGCAGGAGGCCGGCGTGATCGGAACTCGTCCGGTGGCGTTCTTCGATTTCGATTGGCTGGGTATCCACGCTGATGCGTACTCGCTGACCGCGCAAGCAGTTGCGTTGCTTGCAATCGTCGTTCTCTACGGGCGCAGCCGCCTGGCCGAGAAGCGACGGGTTTCGGCGGGTTGATTTGAAGCTGAACGGGCGAGCGGGGATACTGACCGTCCGTTCTTGTTGGAATTTTTGTCATGCGTGTCTGGATTGATGCCGATGCCTGTCCCAAGGCGGCCAAGGATCAGGTCGTCAAATTCGCCCTCAAGCGCCAGCTCGAAGTGGTACTGGTGGCTGGCCAGAGTCAGATCAAGCCTGCATTTGCCTGTGTCAGACTGATCGTTGTGCCCAGTGGTCCGGATGCCGCCGACGATTACCTGGTCGAACATGCTGTGCCGGGCGAGCTGGTGATCTGTAGTGATGTACCGCTTGCCGATCGGCTGGTGAAAAAGGGCGTGGCCTGTCTTGATCCGCGCGGGCGCGAGTTCGATGAGCGCAACATGGGCGAGCGTCTGGCGGTACGCAATCTGTTCACCGACCTGCGAGAGCAAGGGCAGGTCGGTGGTGGTCAGGCGCCTTACGGCGATCGTGAAAAGCAGGCATTCTCCAACGCCCTGGACCGCATCCTCACGCGTCTGGCGCGCTGATATCGAACTCAGTCGTTTTCGTGAGTCAGCTCTAGTACGCGGTCAACCAGCTTGTAGATGCCGCCAGCGGCTTCGCTGATCGACTTTGCCGTCATGTAGGCCGGGGTGGTGACCAACTTGCGCTGAGTGTCTTCGACGATGTCATGAACATCGCACTCCTCGTGCGTGCCGCCCATCTTGACGATGGCGGCGCTGGTGTCAGCATCGTTGCCAATGGTGCAGACCACGCCGGGGCCGTAGATTTTCGCCGCCAGGGCAGGGGAGATACAGATCAACCCCACCGGCTTGCCGGCTTCGGCAAATGCCTCGGCCAAGGCCAGAACATCAGGGTGAACGGTGCAACCAGGGCCTTCAACGGCGAAGTTGGACAGGTTTTTTGCCGCGCCAAAACCACCCGGTACGATCAGTGCGTCGAAGTCTTTGGCATCGGCTTCTCGCAGGTCCTTGATTTCGCCGCGGGCGATGCGCGCCGACTCCAGCAGGACATTGCGCGACTCAGGCATTTCTTCGCCGGTCAGATGATTGATTACGTGCATTTGGGCAATGTTCGGAGCAAAGCATTGCACCTGTGCGCCGCGTTGGTCCAGGCGCAGCAGGGTAATCACACTTTCGTGGATTTCGGCGCCGTCGTACACACCACAGCCGGAAAGAATCACTGCAACTTTTTTTGTCATTCTCACTACTCCCGAGTCGAGGTGCTCAATGTCCTATAAATTGGCAAATGTCGCCACAGAGTTTGGATCGTAATCCGCGCCGAGTGTTCACTTGCTGCAGGTCAAGGACGATCGTTGTCTTGATCGGGGGCTGGCGGTTTGCTCTGCTCTGCTTGTTCAGCCAGCAACGCGGCAGCTTCCTTGCGGGCAACGCGCGCGGCCTTGAAGCGCCGACGCAGCCACAGGCACCCGCCAAAGGCCAACAGGCCGCCGAGTACCCACAGCTCGTATTTTTTCACGTTACCCAGCAGGCCTTCGAGAATGGCGCCGAAATGGTAGGCGGCGGTGCCCAAAGCCAAGGCCCAGACTGCCGCGCCGATGCCGTTGAGCAGCAGATAGCGCCGTGGGGGGTAGCCGGACAGGCCGATGGCGACCGGCATAACGGTACGCAAGCCATAGACGAAGCGGAAACTCAGGACCCAGATGTCCGGATGCCGACGGATGTGCTCGAGGGCCTTGTCGCCCATCAGTTGCCAGCGTGGTTTGCGCGCCAGCAGCTTACGCCCGTGCTTGCGCCCCATGAAATACCAGAGCTGGTCACCGGCATAACTGCCGAAGAAGGCCACCAGGACCACCAGGTTGATATCCATGTATCCGCGGAACGCAAGGAAGCCTGCGAGAACCAGGATGGTCTCACCTTCGAAAAACGTACCGAGAAAAAGGGCAAAGTAGCCGAAATCCTGCAGGAATTGTTGGAGCATTTTCTGGGTGCTGGCGAAATGAACGCGCAGCCTAACCCTTCGTGGCCTTTGGGGAAAGTGTCCAAATGTGTCTCGACGTGAACATTTCCTGCTAGGACAATAACTGCGTCCTCAAGTCGCAGGGTTGTCCCTGGCTGTCATTCAAGCGTCATAATGAGCGCTTATAACTGTCGCGCTCGCCCGCCTGCGCGGGCTCAGGAGTCTGCCGTGAGCTTTACCCCCGCTAACCGTTTGTTTCCTGCCACCCGTCTGCGTCGCAACCGTCGTGACGATTTTTCCCGTCGTCTGGTTCGCGAAAACGTACTGACCGTCGATGATTTGATCCTGCCGGTGTTTGTCCTGGATGGCGAAAATCGCCGCGAGGAAGTTGCCTCGATGCCAGGTGTAGAGCGCTTGAGCATCGACCTGTTGTTGGAAGCTGCACAGGAGTGGGTGAATTTGGGCATTCCTGCCCTGGCCTTGTTCCCGGTCACGCCAACAGAGAAAAAGTCGCTGGACGGTGCTGAAGCCTGGAACCCGGAGGGTATTGCCCAGCGTGCCACCCGAGCCCTGCGTGAACGTTTCCCGGAGCTGGGTGTAATTACCGACGTAGCCCTTGATCCGTTCACCACTCACGGCCAGGACGGTATTCTCGACGACGAAGGTTATGTGCAGAACGACATCACCGTCGATGCGCTCGTGCGTCAGGCGCTGTCGCATGCCGAAGCCGGTGCTCAGGTTGTCGCCCCTTCGGACATGATGGATGGCCGTATCCAGGCTATTCGCGAGGCACTGGAGCTGGCCGGTCACGTCAACGTTCGTATCATGGCTTACTCGGCCAAGTACGCCAGCGCCTATTATGGTCCGTTCCGCGATGCAGTCGGCTCTGCGTTGAACCTGGGCAAGGCCAACAAGGCCTCTTACCAGATGGACCCGGCCAACAGTCAGGAAGCCCTGCATGAAGTGGCTGCAGACTTGGCTGAAGGCGCTGATATGGTCATGGTCAAGCCAGGCATGCCGTATCTGGATATCCTTTACCGGGTCAAGGATGAATTCAAGGTCCCGACCTTTGTCTATCAAGTCAGTGGCGAGTACGCCATGCACATGGCCGCGATCCAGAACGGCTGGCTCAGTGAAGGCGTGATCCTGGAATCCCTCACGGCCTTTAAACGGGCAGGAGCTGATGGCATCCTGACCTATTTCGCTGTTCGCGCTGCTCAATTGATGAGAGGGCAGTAACGCCCTTCAGGAACGCTAGATGAATAACGAAGTACAGAGTAGTGATGTCGAAATGAAGCAAGCTCATTCCGTGCCGGAGCAGATGCTCGAAACGCCGCCGGAGCCTGCTGCAGTGCCCGAGCCGGTAGTCGAAGTAGAGGCGCCCGCGCCTTCACCGGCCCCGGCGGCACCCGCCATCGCCATTCCGGGTCTGGATGACAGCAGCCTGTACATTCACCGTGAGCTGTCGCAACTGCAGTTCAACATTCGCGTGCTGGAGCAGGCGCTGGATGAGAACTACCCATTGCTGGAGCGGTTGAAGTTCCTGCTGATCTTTTCCAGTAACCTGGATGAGTTCTTCGAAATTCGTGTAGCGGGCCTGAAAAAGCAAATCACCTTTGCCCGTGAGCAGGCCGGCGCTGACGGCCTGCAGCCTCACCAGGCGTTGGCGCGCATCAGCGAAGTGGTGCACAGCGAAGTTGATCGCCAGTATGCGATTCTCAACGATGTGCTGCTGCCAGAGCTGGAGAAGCACCAAATTCGCTTCATTCGTCGCCGCCATTGGAACACCAAGCTCAAGGCCTGGGTGCGGCGCTTCTTCCGCGATGAGATCGCGCCGATCATCACGCCAATCGGCCTCGATCCGACACACCCGTTCCCGTTGCTGGTGAACAAGAGCCTGAACTTCATTGTCGAGCTTGAAGGTGTGGACGCCTTTGGCCGCGATTCTGGCCTGGCGATCATACCGGCGCCGCGTCTGCTGCCGCGGGTGATCAAAGTGCCGGAAGATGTTGGAGGCCCAGGCGCCAACTATGTCTTCCTGTCGTCGATGATCCATGCTCACGCCGACGACCTGTTCCAAGGCATGAAGGTAAAGGGTTGCTATCAGTTCCGCCTGACCCGTAACGCCGATCTGGCGCTCGATTCCGAAGACGTCGAAGACCTGGCGCGTGCCCTGCGTGGCGAGTTGTTCTCGCGTCGGTACGGTGATGCGGTGCGCCTGGAAGTGGCAGACACCTGCCCCAAACATCTCTCGGATTACCTGCTCAAGCAGTTCAACCTGAGCGAAAGTGAGTTGTATCAGGTCAATGGTCCGGTCAACCTGACTCGACTGTTCAGCATTACTGGCCTGGATAGTCATCCAGAATTGCAGTACACCCCGTTCACGCCAGCGATTCCCAAGCTGCTGCAGAACGCCGAGAACATTTTCAGCGTGGTCGGAAAGCAGGACATCCTGCTCATGCACCCGTTTGAATCGTTTACACCCGTGGTCGATCTGCTGCGTCAGGCCGCCAAGGACCCCAACGTTCTGGCCGTACGCCAGACCCTGTACCGCAGTGGTGCCAACTCGGAGATCGTCGACGCGCTGGTCGATGCGGCGCGTAACGGCAAGGAAGTCACTGCGGTGATCGAATTGCGCGCGCGGTTCGACGAAGAGTCCAACCTGCAACTGGCCAGCCGCCTGCAGGCAGCCGGGGCCGTGGTGATCTACGGGGTGGTTGGCTTCAAGACTCACGCCAAGATGATGCTGATTTTGCGTCGCGAAGCGGGTGAGATCGTTCGCTATGCGCACTTGGGTACCGGTAACTACCACGCTGGCAACGCCCGGCTATATACCGACTACAGCCTGCTGACCTCCGATGATGCACTGTGCGAAGACGTCGGCAAGTTGTTCAGCCAGTTGATCGGCATGGGCAAGACCCTGCGCATGAAAAAGCTGCTGCATGCGCCGTTTACCTTGAAGAAAGGCATGCTCGACATGATTGCGCGTGAAACCCAGTTTGCCCTCGATGGCAAGCCTGCGCACATCATTGCCAAGTTCAACTCGTTGACCGATCCAAAGATCATCCGCGCCTTGTACAAGGCCAGTCAGTCGGGTGTGCGGATCGATCTGGTGGTACGTGGCATGTGCTGCTTGCGACCAGGAATTGCCGGGGTGTCGCACAACATTCAGGTACGTTCGATCATCGGTCGCTTCCTGGAACACACCCGAGTGTTCTACTTCCTCAATGGCGGCGAGGAGCAGATGTTCCTGTCGAGTGCTGACTGGATGGAGCGTAACCTCGACAAGCGCGTCGAGACTTGCTTCCCGGTAGAGGGCAAGAAACTGATCTTGCGGGTGAAGAAGGAGCTGGAGGGGTATCTGACCGACAACACCCACGCCTGGATCCTGCAACCCGATGGTCGCTATGTTCGCAGCACGCCTACCGGGAACCAGAACCCGCGCAGTGCCCAGGCGGCCCTGCTGGAACGCCTGAGCAACCCGGTCCTCAGCGTACGCTGAGGACGAAACCGACCCGGGTCAGCCACTCCGCCTCCAGGCCGAAGTCGGCCTGGGTCAGCTGATTCTCTTCCAGCCAGCCCGCCGGGAACTCCACATCCAGGCTGTCGCCTTTGGCGTGCAGGGTAACCTTGGGCATCTGCTGGGTGCCGCGGATGTGGTGGAACAGGATCGCAAAGCGCAGCAGCACGCACAGGCGAATCAGCTTGGCGCCGTCTTCGCCGAAATCGGCGAACTTGTCCTTGGGAATATTGCGGCGGTGGCCGCGCACCAGCAGCGCGAGCATTTGCTGATCTTCTCGGGAGAAGCCTGCCAGGTCCGAGTGCTCGATCAGGTAGGCGCCATGCTTGTGGTAGTGATAGTGGGCGATGTCCAGGCCCACCTCATGCACCTTTGCGGCCCAGCCGAGCAATTCGCGCCAGATACCCTCTTCCAGGTCCCAGGCCTTGGCCACCTGGTCAAAGGCGTGCAAGGCTTTGCGTTCGACTCGGGCGGCTTGGCCCTGGTCGACGTGGTAGCGCTCCATCAGCGAAGTCAGAGTACGCTCACGGACGTCTTCGTGGTGATGACGACCCAGTAGGTCATAGAGCACACCTTCGCGCAGAGCACCATCGCAATGGTCCATGCGTTGCAGCTCCAGCGCGTCGAATATGGCCTCAAGAATGGCCAGGCCCGCAGGGAAAATCGTGCGGCGATCCGGTTTGACGCCCTCGAAGTCGATCTTTTCGGAGTCGCCCAACTTGAATAGCTTGCGCTTGAGCCAGGCCAAACCTTCGGCGTTGACTTCGCCGTTGCCCATGCCGCCCGACTTGAGGGCCAGGCCGATGGCGCGGATGGTCCCGGACGAGCCGATGGCCTCGTCCCAGGTCAGGCGGTGCAGGGCGTTTTCAATGCTCATTAACTCCAGACGCGCGGCTGTATAGGCCTGGGCATAGCGTGCGGGGGTAATCTTGCCGTCACGGAAGTAGCGCTGCGTATAGCTGACGCAGCCCATTTGCAGGCTTTCGCGCAGCAGTGGCTCGAAGCGTTGACCAATAATGAATTCGGTACTGCCGCCGCCGATATCGGCGACCAGGCGTTTGCCGGGGGTGTCGGCCAGGGTGTGGGACACGCCCAGATAGATGAGTCGGGCCTCTTCACGCCCGGAAATCACTTCTACCGGATGCCCGAGAATTTCTTCGGCACGGCGGATGAACTCGCCACGGTTACGCGCTTCGCGCAGAGCGTTGGTGCCGACGATACGCACCGCACCGTCAGGCATGCCGCTGATCAGTTGGGCGAAGCGTTTGAGGCAGTCCAGGCCGCGTTGCATGGACTCTTCATTCAGCTGGCGTTCTTCGTTGATGCCTGCGGCCAGTTGGACCTTCTCGCCGAGGCGCTCAAGAATGCGGATCTCGGTATGGTGGGCCTTGGCCACAACCATATGGAAACTGTTGGAGCCCAAGTCGATGGCAGCGATCAAGGAAAGATTCTTGGCTGTGGTTTGCGGCATGATCATGGCTTCTCGGTCGATAACCCGGCAATCCTGCCACGATCCTGGGCTGACGCCAACGCGCAGCGTATCAAGGCTTGATGCAAGGCAGGTTGAATGAGGAAATATGACTTTCCTGTGACAGCGGTGATATGCGCGGTCATGCACAACTATAGTTACACTCAATCGTCCGCGACTTCCTGTAAGCCGCAGGTGCAGCTATGATGGGCCACGTTTTTTTGCTTACGACCTTGGAGACTTCCATGAGCAGCGATCTTATCAAACACGTCACTGACGCCTCCTTCGAAGCCGATGTACTGAAGGCTGAAGGCCCGGTGCTGGTCGACTACTGGGCTGAATGGTGCGGCCCTTGCAAAATGATCGCTCCGGTTCTGGACGATATCGCCGCTACCTACCAGGGCAAACTGACCGTCGCCAAGCTGAACATCGACGAAAACCAGGAAACTCCGGCCAAGCACGGCGTGCGTGGCATCCCGACGCTGATGCTGTTCAAGAACGGCAACGTCGAGGCCACCAAGGTCGGCGCGTTGTCCAAGTCTCAGTTGGCAGCCTTCCTGGACGCCAATATCTGAGTCATAAAAGCCCCGTATTCTCCGGGGCTTTTCTTTGCCTGATGACTAGACGGCAGAAAAAGCAGGTGTTACATTCGGCCTCGCACTGTTTTTTCAGTGCCCTCTGCACGCCGTCGCCGACGCATCCCTAATTCGAATCAGTACGCGATCCTGTCGCCTTCTTTGCGGCGCGGCTTCATTAAGCCAGAAGCTTAATTTCCCCTTCTTACATGATTACGTCATTCCCCTTATGAACCTGACTGAACTCAAGCAAAAGCCGATTACCGATCTGCTCGAAATGGCCGAACAGATGGGCATAGAAAATATGGCCCGTTCGCGCAAGCAAGATGTGATTTTCTCCCTGTTGAAAAAGCATGCGAAAAGCGGCGAGGAAATCTCCGGTGACGGCGTGCTGGAGATTCTCCAGGACGGTTTCGGCTTCCTGCGCTCTGCTGATGCTTCTTATCTGGCCGGTCCGGACGACATCTATGTCTCGCCAAGCCAGATCCGTCGTTTCAACCTGCGTACCGGCGACACCATTGTCGGTAAGATCCGCCCGCCAAAAGAAGGCGAGCGTTATTTCGCCCTGCTGAAAGTCGATACCATCAACTTCGACCGGCCGGAAAACGCAAAGAACAAGATTCTGTTCGAAAACCTGACGCCGCTGTTTCCTAACAAGCGCCTGAAGATGGAAGCCGGTAACGGTTCCACCGAAGACCTCACCGGTCGGGTTATCGACCTCTGCGCCCCGATCGGCAAAGGCCAGCGTGGCCTGATCGTCGCTCCGCCGAAGGCGGGCAAGACCATCATGCTGCAGAACATCGCGGCCAACATCACGCGTAACAATCCCGAGTGCCACCTTATCGTTCTGCTGATCGATGAGCGTCCGGAAGAAGTAACCGAAATGCAGCGCACCGTGCGCGGCGAAGTGGTTGCCTCCACCTTCGACGAACCGCCAACCCGCCACGTGCAGGTTGCCGAAATGGTTATCGAGAAGGCCAAGCGCCTGGTTGAGCACAAGAAAGACGTGGTCATCCTGCTCGATTCGATCACGCGTCTGGCCCGTGCCTACAACACCGTGATCCCGAGTTCCGGCAAGGTCCTGACGGGTGGTGTCGATGCTCACGCCCTGGAGAAACCAAAGCGTTTCTTCGGTGCTGCTCGTAACATCGAAGAAGGCGGCTCGCTGACCATTATCGCCACCGCGCTGGTTGAAACCGGCTCGAAGATGGACGAAGTGATCTACGAAGAGTTCAAGGGTACCGGCAACATGGAACTGCCGCTGGACCGCAAGATCGCCGAGAAGCGTGTCTTCCCGGCTATCAACATCAACCGTTCGGGTACCCGTCGCGAAGAGCTGCTTACCGCTGACGACGAACTGCAGCGCATGTGGATTCTGCGCAAGCTGCTGCACCCGATGGATGAAGTTGCTGCCATCGAGTTCCTGATCGACAAGCTCAAACAGACCAAGACCAACGACGAGTTCTTCTTGTCGATGAAGCGCAAGTAAACGAGTGCGTTGCGCAAGAGCCGGGGCAACCCGGCTTTTTGCTATCTGTACTTTGGCTATTCAGGCTGGTCGGGTTAGGCGCTACACTCTGCTCCCCGACCGGTACGGCGAATACGAGGCTTTTGCATGCAGTATCGCGATTTGCGCGACTTTATCCGTGGCCTGGAACAGCGCGGCGAACTCAAGCGCATCCAGGTTCCGATCTCCCCAGTTCTGGAAATGACCGAGGTTTGTGACCGCACCCTGCGAGCCAAAGGCCCGGCATTGCTGTTCGAGAAACCCACGGGTTTTGACATTCCAGTGCTAGGTAACCTGTTTGGCACCCCGGAACGGGTGGCCATGGGGATGGGGGCCGAGTCGGTCAGCGAACTGCGTGAAATCGGCAAGCTGCTGGCTTTCCTGAAGGAGCCTGAACCGCCCAAAGGCCTCAAGGACGCCTGGTCCAAGCTGCCGATCTTCAAGAAAGTCGTGTCCATGGCGCCGAAGGTGATCAAGGACGCGGCCTGTCACGAAGTGATCATTGAAGGCGACGACGTCGATCTCGGCATGCTGCCGGTGCAGCATTGCTGGCCGGGCGATGTGGCGCCGCTGATTACCTGGGGCCTGACAGTCACTCGCGGCCCGAACAAGGAACGCCAGAACCTGGGGATTTACCGCCAACAGGTAATTGGCCGCAATAAAGTCATCATGCGCTGGCTCAGCCACCGTGGTGGCGCTCTGGACTACCGCGAGTGGTGCGAAAAGCATCCGGGCCAACCGTTCCCGGTGTCTGTGGCTCTGGGCGCAGACCCTGCGACCATTCTTGGCGCCGTGACGCCAGTGCCTGACACGCTTTCCGAATATGCCTTCGCTGGCTTGTTGCGCGGTAACCGCACCGAGTTGGTCAAGTGCCGTGGCAATGACCTGCAAGTGCCGGCTACTGCCGAAATCATCCTCGAAGGTGTGATTCATCCGGGTGAAATGGCTCCGGAAGGTCCTTATGGCGACCACACGGGCTACTACAACGAAGTCGATAGCTTCCCGGTGTTCACCGTCGAGCGTATCACTCACCGGAAAAACCCGATCTATCACAGCACCTACACGGGACGTCCACCGGATGAACCGGCGATTCTAGGTGTGGCATTGAACGAGGTGTTCGTACCGATCCTGCAAAAGCAGTTTCCGGAGATCACCGACTTCTACCTGCCACCTGAGGGTTGTTCCTACCGCATGGCGGTAGTGACCATGAAGAAACAGTATCCGGGGCACGCCAAGCGCGTCATGCTCGGTGTCTGGTCGTTTTTGCGACAGTTCATGTATACCAAGTTCGTTATTGTCACCGACGACGACATCAACGCACGTGACTGGAATGATGTGATCTGGGCGATCACCACGCGCATGGACCCCAAGCGCGATACGGTGATGATTGAGAACACCCCGATCGACTACCTGGACTTTGCATCGCCGATTTCTGGCCTGGGCTCGAAGATGGGTCTGGATGCAACCAACAAGTGGCCAGGAGAAACCACCCGTGAATGGGGACGGGTCATCGTCAAGGATGAAGCTGTCACCCGGCGGATCGATGAGCTGTGGAACCAGTTGGGAATAGACTAAATGCAGGTAACCTTGCAGCCTTCCGGGGCGGTGCTAGTGCTCAACCCCGGTGAAAGGATTCTGGATGGGGCGCGACGCCTGGGTTATGACTGCCCGCAGAGCTGCCGCAATGGCAACTGTCATGTCTGCGCTGCCTTGCTGGTAGAGGGGCGCGTGCGTCAGGATGGACAGGAGCGTGATCATGGTGAACTGTTCACCTGCATCGCCGAGCCGTTGGAGGACTGTATCTTGTTGTGGGATGGTGTGCTCGCCCTGGGTGAGCTGCCGGTGCGGACACTGGCCTGCCAGTTGAGTGAATGCGTCGACGTCGGTGGCGATGTCTGGCGGATTCGTCTGCGGGCCCCAGCCGGTAAAGTGCCACGTTATCACGCGGGTCAATACCTGATGATCGAGCGTGAAGGCGCTGACAAGGCAGCGTTCTCGCTGGCTTCGGCGCCTCATAGCGGGCGTGAGCTTGAGATGCATGTACTGGCGCGTGAGAACAGCGCCCTGCAGTTGATCGAGCAGTTGCAACGTACGCGCATGGCGCGCGTCGAGATGCCCTTTGGGGATACTCACTTGGCCGAGCTGCCCGACGGTCCATTGGTACTGATTGCCGCTGGTACCGGCATGGCGCAGATGCACAGTCTGCTCGAACATTGCCGGGCCAAGGGCTTTAAGCACCCGGTCCATCTGTATTGGGGCGTACGCCGCCCCGAGGACTTCTACCACATCGAACACTGGGCGGAGTGGGAGCGTTTGCCGAACCTGTTCCTGCACAAGGTGGTCAGTGATCTTTGTGGTTGGGAAGGGCGCTGCGGAATGCTGCATGAGGCGGTGTGCGAAGACCTGAGCGACCTGGCAGGTGTGCACGTCTATGCCAGTGGTTCGCCCAATATGATCTATGCCACCCTCGATGCATTGGTCGAAGCAGGAATGGACGCTCATCAAATGCGTGCCGATGTTTTTGCTTATGCGCCGCGTGATTGAATAGCGGTATAAGGCACGCTGCAACAGCGTGCCTATTTTAATAACCTGCATCGTTGGTGTCTGGCATAAGGCCTTTATTATTGCCTGCGCTGTAAATAACTTTCACTACACTTGAAATAACACTCGATAGCTTGCGCAACGCCTTGCTGCAGGGCGCTTTCGGGTGTGCCGAGTATTGTGTTCAATGCCCGTCTGCCGTACGGTAAGTACGCGGATGAAGTATTCGTTTACAGTAACTCACTTCACTAGTTACGAGGAATTTGGCGGCAGCTATGTCGGCGATTGAAACTGCATCTTTGAATGTGGCTTATCCTCCGTTGCTCGATTTCGGACAACAACTGTCTCTTGAGCAACTTCAACACTCGGTCCAGCACACCATGTCACGTCACCAGGGCGGTCCCGTCTGGCTGTTTGCCTATGGTTCGCTGATCTGGCGGCCGGAATGCAATGCCGCCGAGCGCCAGCGGGCCAAGGTGCATGGTTATCATCGCGGCCTCTACCTCTGGTCTCATGAGCATCGTGGTACGCCTGAGTCCCCGGGGCTGGTGTTCGGTCTGGATCGGGGTGGTTCATGCGGCGGCTTCGCCTACAGGTTGCCGCAGGAGCGCCTCGAGGACTCTCTGTTGGCGTTGTGGCAGCGTGAAATGCCATACCCGGCCTACCGACCTCATTGGCTTACTTGTCGTCTGGATGATGGCAGCAAGGTCCAGGCATTGGGGTTTGTGCTGGAGCGGCACTTGCCCTGTTATGCCGGCAACCTGCCCGACCATCTGCTCAGTCAGATCTTCGCCAATGCCAGCGGGCGCTACGGCAGCACCCGTGACTATGTCGAGCAGACGTTGAGCGCCTTGCGCAGCCACGCCATGCCGGACCGTAACCTGGAAGCCCGCTTTCGCCGCTGCCATCCGGGCACTGCACAACCGGTAGCGGGCAAGCCCGCGGCTACCCGTTGGAGTTGTGCCTCCAACAGTAATGAGAATTGTTAAATTGCCGCAGAAACTCTGGTTCGCTAATATCGCGCTCTGGAAGAATTCAAGGCAGGCAAGGATCAAGGATGAAGTGGTTAGCAGCACTGCTGTTGGTGGGGGCAGGTATCGCCCATGCCGATATCAAAATGGAATTCGTTGAAAAGGTCATCCCAACCTATCCGCAGGAATTGCTCAAGTCGGCTATTTCCGGCTCTGTCAGAATCGGTTTCGATGTGCTGGCCGACGGTAGCGTCCGAAATGTAAAGGTCCTTCAGAGTAGTGACCCGGCCTTTGCAAATTCTGCGCTGGAAGCGGCCAGGAAATGGCGTTTCAAGCCCGGGACCGTTTCTAGAGAAAACCCTGAAAAAGTGGATGTACAAACAAATCTGTATTTTCGTCTGAATGACAAAGAAGAATGGTGGGATATCTACGAGCGTGCCGGGTTGATCTTGAAGACGTGCAAGCAATTCAACGAAGAAGTGGCTATGTACCGTAAAGATGATGAAAAAAGGCCACTTGACGAGATGAACACGACATTGTTGTCGATTCGCATGATCTCGGACCTCCCGAAAGACGGCACCACCAGCTACGAATACGCCCTTGCTACCTCAAAAGCCTTTAACAAGGCCCTGCCGAAAATAATCGAACAGTGCCGGGCATACCCGGGCGTCGACTATGTCGACCTTTGGCCTGCGGCGTTGCGCGAGCGGCTGGTCCCGCAGCGCTGACGAGCGCTGCGGGAAAACCGGCTCAGCGCATGGTCACGACCAATTTCCCCACGGCCTTGCGCTGACCGAGCAATTCGATGGCCGCGCCTGCCTCGGCCAGTGGGAATGTTTGCGACACCAGTGGCTTGAGCTTGCCCTCGGCGTACCATGCAAACAGTTGCTTGAAGTTTGCTGCATTGTCGTCCGGCTGGCGTTGGGCGAAAGCGCCCCAGAACACACCGAGCACTGCCGCACCCTTGAGCAGTGCCAGGTTTACCGGTAGCTGCGGGATGCGCCCGCTGGCAAAACCTACCACCAGCAGGCGGCCGTTCCAGGCGATGCCGCGGACAGCCTGGTCAAACAAGTCGCCGCCAACCGGGTCATAGATGACATCGACGCCATTACCACCGGTCAAGCGTTTGATCTCATCCTTGAGGCTGTGCTCGCTGTAGTTGATCAACTCATCGGCACCGGCAGCCTTGGCCACGGCGAGTTTCTCGGCGCTGCTGGCTGCAGCAATCACCCGCGCACCCATGGCCTTGCCGATTTCCACCGCTGCCAGCCCGACGCCGCCCGAGGCTCCCAGTACCAGCAGGCTTTCGCCAGCCTTGAGCTGGGCACGTTGCTGCAAAGCATGCATCGAGGTGCCATAGGTCATGCCAAAGGCGGCTGCACTGTTGAAATCCATGTGCTCTGGAATCGGCAGGACGTTGTAGGCAGGTACTGCAACCTGCTCGGCAAAACTTCCCCAGCCTGTCAGTGCCATAACCCGATCGCCCGGTTTGAGTGTGGTGACCTTCTCACCTACCGCGCTGACAATACCGGCGGCTTCGCCGCCTGGCGAAAAGGGCAAGGGGGGCTGGAATTGATATTTGCCTTCGATGATCAAGGTGTCGGGAAAGTTGACCCCGGCCGCATGCACCTCCATGACGATCTCGTTCTTCTTCGGGGTGGGGTTTGCAACTTCTTCCAGGACCAGATCCCTGGCAGGACCCAGGGCTTTGCACAACACAGCTTTCATCGGGACTATTCCTTTGCGCGTAGTGGCCGATAAGTGTAGGTGGGTGGAGTACCGGGTCAATCAGCATGGCCCGTCCTGATAGGCCGGCATAAGCCTGGGCTTGGGTTTGACCGGTGCGCTGGGTATGCTGGCGCCAACTGTGTGAGGAGCGAATTTGTGAAAGCGTGGATCTTGATGGTATTGGCATTGATGCTGCCGATAGCGGCGATGGCCGAGGAAGCCAAAGAAGGCGAACCGAAGGTTTCTTATATCTCTTTGAGTCCACCCTTCGTTGGCAACTATGCCTTGGATGGCGGGCCGAAACTCCGTGTGTTCAAAGCCGACGTGGCATTGCGCGTTAACAGTGATGCTGCTGCCGCAGCGGTTAAGCATCATGAGCCACTGATCCGCAATCAGTTGGTGGCGCTGTTTACCCAGCAGAATCTGGAAAGCATGAGCAATGTCGAGTCCAAGGAAAAACTGCGTCAGGAAGCCTTGAAGCAAGTCCAGCAAGTCCTGGAAGCCGAAGAGGGCAAGCCTATGGTCGATGATCTATTGTTCAACAACCTTATCGTGCAGTAGTACCGACGCGCTTCAGGATGTGAGGCTGCGTCGAAAGCGCGCCAGGGCGACCGCAAAAAACGCCAGGCCAATGGCTGCCAGGGCCAGCACGTCGGGCCAGACCACTGCCAGGCCGGCGTCGCGAAACAGGATCGCCGCGCTCAGGCTGACAAAGTGGGTTGAAGGTGAAAGCTGCATGACCCACTGTAGCCACTGCGGCATGCTGTCCAGCGGTGTGCTGCCGCCCGACAGCAACAGCATGGGAATGATCACTGGAATCGCCAGCAGGCCGAACTGCGGCGTCGAGCGCGCCAAGGTGGCGAGGAATATGCCTAGCGCTGTACTGGCAAACAAGTACAGGGCGGTGACTGCCAGGAACAACCCGAGTGAGCCGGCCAGCGGCACGCCCAGTGCACCTTTGACGATTACCTCCAGCGACACCCAGGTGCATACCACCACAACCAGTGCGTTGCTGCCGATCTTGGCTAGCATGATTTCCAGTGCGGTCAGCGGCAGCACCAGCAAATGATCCAGGGTGCCATGTTCGCGCTCGCGTAGCAGTGCTGTGCCGGTAAGCACGATGGCAAGGATGGTGATGTTGTTGACGATCTGGATTACCGCCAGGAACCAGCCACCTTCCAGGTTGGGGTTGAACAGGGCCCTCGGGCTGATTGTCGCCGGGCTGTTGGCAGCGGCGGAGCCCTGGTTGGCGTAATCGAGCAGCTCGCGCTCGAATATCCGCCCGATGTATCCCGCCCCCATGAACGCCTGGCTCATGGCTGTGGCATCGACGTTAACCTGCAATTCCGGTGAACGCCCCGCCAGCAGGTCGTTTTGAAAGTTCGTTGGCACGTTGATGACGAAGGTATACAGGCCACTGTCCATGGCCTGGTCGAGCTGGTTGTAAGGCAGCGGCACCGCAGGCTGGAATTCAGGGGGTTGCAAGGATTCGGCAAGCTTGCGCGACAGCTGGCTGTGGTCTTCATCGATCACCGCGACGCTGGCGTTGTGCACACCAATGATCGAGCCTGCCGCCGGCATGTAGATGGCCACGCTGAATGCATAGAGCAAAAACAGCAGCAGAACGCTGTCGTGGCGTAGGCTGGTCAGCTCCTTGAGACCCAGGCGCAGGGTATGTGCCAAACGATGCATCAGACCTCCTGCTTCTTCAGCATGGCCAGGCTCAGGCCGGTGAAGGCAACAAAGAACCCGAACAGGGCCAGGCATTGCGGCCACAGTTCACGCAGGCTCAAGGCCTTGGTGAAGGTGCCGACGGCAACATCGAGAAAGTAGCCGGCCGGGAACAGTTGCCCCATCAGTGCTGCCGATCCATCGAGTGATGAGCGTGGCACGATCAGCCCGGAGAACTGGATGGTCGGCAGGCTGGTGATGATCATGGTGCCGAGGATCGCCGCGATCTGTGTACGGGTGAACGCCGAGATCAACAGGCCAAGGCTAGTGGTTGCCAGCACATACAGTAGACCGCCAACGGCCAGGGCAAATGCGCTGCCTTTGAATGGCACACCGAATAGCCAGCGGTTCATCGCCACCAGCAACGCCAGGTTGATCAGGCTGATCGCCAGGTAGGGGGCCTGTTTGCCGAGCAAAAACTCCAGACGGGTCAGCGGAGTGGCATAGAAGTTGGTGATCGAGCCCAGCTCTTTCTCACGGACAATCCCAAGCGCTGTGAGCATGGCTGGTATGAAGGCAAGGATCAGCGCCATTACTCCGGGGCCAATCGCGTTCACGCTGACCACGTCCTGGTTGTAGCGAAAGCGAGTTTCCAGGCGCACCGGCGATTGTCCAGGTTGTGCCTGGCTGCTCAGGGCTGCCAGTTGCTCGAGGTTGGCCTGGTGCACCGCTTCGACATAGTTACGGCTGGTTTCGGCGCGAAACGGCATGCCGCCGTCGAGCCATGCCGCGACCACTGGCTGGCGCCCGGCATGCAAGTCACGTCCGAATCCTGGCGGGATTTCCAGTGCCAGCTTGATTTCCGAGCGCTGCAAGCGCTGGTGCAGCTGTGCCGAATCGCGGATAGGCGGCTGCTCGGCGAAGTAGCGCGAGCCACGGAATGCTTCAAGATAGGCTCGACTTTGCGGGCTCTGGTCCTGGTCATAAACGGCGAATGCAAGATTCTCGACGTCCAGCGAGATGCCATAGCCGAAGATCACCATCATGAACAACGCACCGAGCAACGCGAACGCCAGACGGACCTTGTCGCGCAGTAGCTCCTTACCCTCGCGGGTGGCAACGGCAAACAGGCGCCTGATGCTGAATCCCCGGGACATCGTTATCGGGGTTGAAGCGCCTGGCTCTTCAAGTGCTGTTGAGGCTGCTGGCGCTTCGGCCAGTCCTTGCGCTTGTTCCAGGCATGTCACGAAAGCGTCTTCGAGGGTGTCTCCGGCAAACTGTTGTTGCAGCGCCGCAGGGGTATCGCAAGCAAGCACCTTGCCCGCATGCATCAGGGAAATTCGGTCGCAGCGCTGCGCCTCGTTCATGAAGTGCGTGGAGAGGAATATGGTCACGCCTTGTTCCCGCGACAACTCGATCAGCAGGCGCCAGAAATCATCGCGAGCCGCTGGGTCCACGCCAGAAGTGGGTTCATCGAGAATCAGCACTTCCGGGCGGTGTAATACCGCCACAGCGAGTGACAGACGCTGGCGCAGCCCCAAGGGCAGCGCCCCGGACTGCTGGTCAGCGATGTTGCCAAGGTCGAAGCGTTCGATGAGCTCAGCGATACGAGTTGTGCTATCGGCTTTGGGCAGATCGAAAAGCCGCGCGTGCAACTCAAGGTTCTGGCGCACGCTAAGCTCGCCATACAACGAGAAGCTCTGCGACATGAAGCCAACCCGCTTGCGGGTTGCCAAGTCTTTGGCGTCTACCGGCCGCCCCAAAAGGGTCGCGCTGCCTTCGCTGGCAGGCATCAAGCCGGTGAGCACTTTCATGGTGGTGGTTTTGCCGCAACCATTGGAACCGAGAAAACCGAATATCTCCCCTCGACCGATGGCGAAACTGACCTTGTTCACCGCAGTGAAGTCACCAAAGCGCAGGGTCAGTTCGTGAGCTTCAATAGCGATTGTTGTTTCGCCGGCGGGGCGTGGAGGAATCTCTAGTGGCTGAGGATCGTGCGCACTGTCACCTTGGTAGTGGGTGAAGGCGTCATCCAGTTTGCCGCTGGCCGTTGCACTGGCCAGTTCCTGGCTGAGTCCCGAGGCGATCAACTTGCCGCGATCAAGCATCAGGCAGTGCTCGAACTGCTCGGCTTCTTCCATGTAGGCAGTGGCAACCAGCAGGGTGAGCTGTGGTCGCTCGGCACGGACTTGCTCGACCAGTTCCCAGAAGTGCCGACGCGACAGCGGATCTACACCGGTGGTTGGCTCGTCAAGGATCAGCAAGTCGGGATCGTGGATCAGCGCACAGCACAAACCGAGTTTTTGCTTCATGCCTCCGGATAGCTTGCCGGCCGGCCGTTCGGCAAATCGCGCAAGATCGGTAGCGAGCAGCAAGCTGTGCATGCGCTGCTCGCACTGCGCAGCGCTGAGGCCGAACAGGGTGGCGAAGAAGCGAATGTTTTCGCTGATGGATAATTCAGGATAGAGGTTGTTGCCCAGACCTTGCGGCATGAAGGCTATTCGCGGGTACAGGCTGTTGCGGTGATGGCGCTTGCGGATCGATCCGTCGAGTACCTCAAGCTCGCCGCTTTGCAGCTTCTTCACCCCGGCGATCAAGCCCAGCAGACTGGACTTTCCAGCACCGTCAGGACCTATCAGCCCGCAACGGGTGCCAGCTGGCAGGTCGAAGGAGATATCTTGCAGGGCATCGAGCTTGCCATAACGGTGACTGATGCCCTGCGCGTGTAGCGCCAGGGCGTTCATTGCAGATTGGCCGGCCAGTCTACTTCAGCCGTGCGCACGTAACCCGCACCGGGCATGCCGGGCTTGGCCTGAGGCACGGCACTGGGTTCGGTCAGGCGCAGCTTGACCCGAAACACCAGCTTTTGGCGCTCGTCGCGGGTTTCCACCTGTTTCGGCGTGAACTGGGCCTTGGCGGCAACAAATGCGATTTTTGCCGGCAGCGCTTTGTCCGGCAGGGCGTCGAGAACTATCCTGGCTTCATCGCCGACAGTCAGGCGGCCGGTGGTCGAGGCGGGCAGGTACAGGTTCATGTACTGATCGTTCGGGTTGATCAGCATCAGCACGCGGCCTCCGGCGCCCAGCACCTCACCCGGTTCGGCCAGGCGCAGTTGGATAATGCCATCGAGGGGCGCCCGCAGGCTGCTGTCGTCGATCTCACTGGTAAGCTGGGCGACTTGAGCTTCGGCAGCGCCAATCGCAGCCTTGATCGCGGCCAATTGTGCGCGGGCTGCGACCACGGCTGAGCTTGCGGTGTCGTAGCGGGCTTGCTGTTGGTCGAGCAGTTGTTGGCTGGCGTATTTGCGCAGGAAAATTTCCTTGACCCGCTTCAACTCCTGACTGGCCAACAGCAGTTCGCTCTGGCGCAGTTGCACATTGGCCTGGGCGGCGGAGTAATTTTCCTTGGCGCGAAGCACCTCGGCCTCAGCCTGGCTGCGTTGAGCTTCGAGCGTGCGGGTGTCGATACGCGCCAGGAGCTGGCCTTGCGTGACCTTGTCGCCTTCATCGACCAGCACTTCGGCCAGGCGCCCGGGGATCTTGCTGGCGATTTGTACTTCAGTGGATTCAAGCCGGCCGTTGCCCATGCTCAAACCATCAGGCAGGCGGTCGTGCAGGGACTTCCAGTAGCCCAGGCCACCAGCGGCCAGGAGTAAGGCGATCAAAGCGCCAGCAAATAATTTTGGAGTATGTTGGCTCATCAGTCTGCCTCCTGCTGCATTCGCACCAAATTGTGGCGCGGCACCGACCCTGGTGCGTTGATGTTCGTCAAAACTCCGCAATCCTACCCTGTTTAACGCAGTGCGAGTACTGCTGCCCACTGTTGCGCAGTAACCGGCATGACTGATAAGCGGCTCCCTTTTTGTACCAGTGGCAGTTCTGCAAGGGCGGTTTGTTGCTTGAGGAAGCCCAAGCCTAGAACCTTCGTGAATGTTTCCACATGGACGACATCGATGGCGCTCCAAGGGTTCTTTTCATCGTTGGCTTTGGCGTCGAAGTAATGGCTCTGAGGGTCGAGGGCGGTCGGGTCAGGGTAAGCGGCGGTGCATATCTGGCCGATCCCGGCGATCCCGGGTTCGGGGCAGCTTGAGTGATAAAAGAAAAATTGATCGCCCACTGCCATGCTGCGCAGAAAATTGCGGGCCTGATAGTTACGAACGCCGTCCCAGCGCGCTTGCTTGAGGCGGGCCAGATCCTTGATTGATAGTTCTTCGGGCTCGGATTTCATTAGCCAATAGGCCATAGGTGGTGCTCCTGACTAAACTTGAAATAACCTGTTGCATGAAACCGACGGTCGGTTGGCGTCAAGGTTTGCGTGTCGGCGCTGGTTGTCGGAGAATGCGCCACTTTTAAGCTTGACGCTGCTGCAACAACTAAAAAACGTTGCTGACAACGTGATCAGTTTGCCTGAGGGGGGCAATCAATGAATCGCAAACCGGACTTGCTCTGGATTCTCGTGTTTCTGTTCGGTTTGGGTGTGGTCACTACCGGTTATGCGCAAAGCCTTTGGGAGCGCAAACTCGATGCTCCCTACGAAATGCCGGTGAATCCGCAACAACGTTGATCGCAGCGTTGACGTTTCTCAGGCTGGCGCCAGGTACCAGCCACGGTCCGAGACCGTCCCTTGTAGCGGCACATCCCAGCTGGCCTGTGCCAGTCGTTGCACTTTTTGACACTCGTGCGCCAGGCCCAGCAGCAAAGGTTTTTTCCAGGCTTTGCGGCGGGCTTGATAGGCCAGGCTTCGATCGTAGAAGCCGCCTCCCATCCCCAGTCGGCCGCCTTCTTCATCAAACCCCACCAACGGCAGCAGGATCAAATCCAGCGCCCAGATAGGTCGTTGTCGCGCCAGGTTGATGTGAGGTTCGGCGATGCGAAAGCGATTGGGTCGCAGTTTTTCGCCGTGCTCGATACGTTGGAAGACCATTTTACTTCTAGGCCAGGCGTGCAAGACGGGCAGGTAAGTACGCTTGCCTCGCCGTTGCGCCTCGCGCAGCAGCAAGCGAGGGTCGATTTCACTGTCGTTGGGCAGGTACAGGGCGATGTGGCGGGCGCGACGGAACAATGGATGTTGCGCCAGCTGGCGGTACAACCCGGCTGCGGCCTGACGTTGTTGGGCCGGGCTCAAGGCACGACGGGCGTCACGTAGCAGGCGGCGAAGTTGGGGGCGGGTTAGCTGCGCGGTGTCGGTCATGGCACGGGCGTTCCCAGAGAAGGCTGTTGCGCTTGGGCAACCGCTCAATTTGCCCGCTTTGGAATGCGCGCAAAGGTAATTCAGGCTCCCCGACGAACCGCTGTCGGTGTAGCCCTTGAACCCGAAAGTTCAAGGTGGAGATTGCAGGAGGCGTTAAGGCTTTCCGTCAAGCGGACATGCACACCGGCCCCACGTGCAACCCCCGTGGTTGTGCGTATCGGCTCAGGGACATGACCGACTGGCAAGCACTCCAGGGAGTGGCGCCAGTATACCGATTCTTAACCCTTATTTGTATCTTGATCGTCAGACAGTGCCTGATCGACGCGTTCGAGCAGATCGCGAACCTGTTCGCGGGTGGCGCCACCGGCCGGTGCTTCAGGGCGTTCCTGATTGTGCAGCAGGTCGTGGGTAATGTTCAGCGCGGCCATCACAGCGATCCGGTCGGCGCCGATCACTTTGCCACTGCTGCGGATTTCACGCATTTTGCCATCCAGATAGCGAGCGGCGCTGACCAGATTGCTGCGTTCCTCGGGCGGACAGATGATCGAATATTCTTTGTCGAGGATCTGAACGGTCACGCTATTGCTTGAACTCATGAGTCTTGCTCCAGGGCCTTGAGTCGCAAAATCATCGATTCGACCTTACGCCGGGCGATTTCGTTTTTTTCGATGAGGTGGGCGCGTTCCTCGCGCCAGGACTTTTCCTGAGCTAATAGGAGTGCGTTTTGCCGTTTAAGTTGCTCGACTCGCTCAATCAGCAGTTCGAATCGGCCCATCAGCGTTTGCAGATCGTTCTCTTGCATTGGTTGCCACTCGATTCGGTCTGGCGGGTGGTTGCCCGATTTATGCCCCGGCCTGCTCCGAGTTGGCCGCGTCGATGGTCTTGGCGCGCCTGCCGGTGCTAGGATACAAGGTCTTCATTCTAGTCATTGCGCCGTCTGGCGCCTAGTTGCCCATGCCTATTACCAATTCGCCGTACACCGCTTTCGCCACTTTGCTCACCAGCAACGGGCATCCTGTATCCCCTGCCGAACTGCACGGGCTGTTGCTCGGGCGCAGTTGCGCGGGGGCTGGCTTCGATTCGGAGGCCTGGTTGGCCGATGCCGCCCACCTGCTGGAAAACGATCCGGCAGACAATGTTCGTAACGCTTTGATCGGCCTGCAGGAGATGGTCAAGGGCGAACTCACGGGTGACGATATCACTATCGTACTGCTGCTGCCGGGCGACGAAGCTGCGCTGACTGACCGCGCTGCAGCGCTGGGTGAGTGGTGCAAGGGATTCCTGTATGGCTTCGGTCTGAACTCCGCCGGCGTGACGCTGAGCACTGAAGCCAAGGAAGTGCTTCAAGACCTGGATGCCATTTCCCAGGTCCAGGACGCCCTGGAAGAGTCCGAAGACGGTGAAAGCGACTATATGGAAGTAATGGAATACCTGCGCGTCGCACCGCTGTTGCTGTACACGGAATTGGCCAAGCCGGTCGAACCTGCAGCCAAACCTTCGCTGCACTGACTGTAGAGGGACCCCACTGCCCATGAGCCATATCCCCAAGTCGGAATACGCCCGTCGACGCAAGGCGCTGATGGCGCAGATGGAGCCCAACAGTATCGCTATCCTGCCTGCCGCTGCGGTCGCCATTCGCAACCGTGACGTCGAGCATGTGTACCGTCAGGACAGTGATTTCCAGTACCTGAGCGGCTTCCCTGAGCCGGAGGCAGTGATTGCGCTGATTCCTGGTCGCGAGCATGGCGAATATGTGTTGTTTTGTCGTGAACGCAATCCAGAGCGTGAATTATGGGATGGGCTGCGTGCCGGACAGGAAGGGGCGGTGCGTGATTTTGGCGCCGATGACGCTTTCCCGATTACCGATATCGACGACATCCTGCCGGGCTTGATCGAGGGCCGGGACCGGGTGTACTCGGCCATGGGCAGCAACCCCGAGTTCGATCGTCACCTGATGGAGTGGATCAACGTGATCCGTTCCAAGGCTCGCCTTGGTGCCCAGCCACCGAACGAGTTCGTTGCCCTGGATCATCTCCTGCACGACATGCGCCTGTATAAGTCGGCGGCAGAAGTGAAAGTGATGCGTGAAGCGGCAGCCATTTCTGCCCGTGCCCATGTTCGGGCCATGCAGGCTTGTCGTGCGGGCTTGCGTGAGTACAGCCTGGAGGCCGAGCTGGATTACGAATTTCGCAAGGGTGGGGCGAAGATGCCAGCTTATGGTTCTATCGTTGCTGCCGGACGCAACAGCTGCATTCTGCACTATCAGGAGAATGACGCGGTGCTCAAGGATGGTGATCTGGTTCTGATCGACGCCGGTTGTGAGATCGACTGCTATGCCAGTGACATTACGCGGACCTTTCCGGTCAGCGGCCAATTCTCTGCGGAGCAGAAAGCGATCTACGAACTGGTGCTCAAGGCTCAGGAAGCAGCGTTTGCCGTCATTGCTCCGGGCAAGCACTGGAACCACGCCCACGAGGCAACGGTTCAGGTGATCACTGAAGGGCTTGTGGCGTTGGGGCTGCTCAAAGGCAGCGTCGAAGCGTTGATCGAAAGCGAAGCTTACCGTGCCTTTTACATGCATCGCGCTGGCCACTGGCTGGGCATGGATGTACATGACGTCGGCGAATACAAGGTTGGCGGTCAGTGGCGGGTGCTCGAACCGGGCATGGCCCTGACGGTGGAACCTGGCATCTACATTGGTGCCGATAACCAGGATGTCGCGAAAAAGTGGCGCGGCATAGGCGTACGTATCGAGGATGACGTAGTGGTTACAAAGCAGGGCTGTGAAATCCTGACCTCCGGTGTGCCGAAGACGATCGCTGAAATCGAGGCCTTGATGGCTGCCGCGCGCAGTGCCGCCGCATGAAACGGGTGAACCTGGCAATTATTGGCGGCGGCCTGGTCGGTGCCAGTCTGGCGCTTGCCCTGCAGGCCGGTGCCAAGGCGCGTGGCTGGAACATCCTGCTGATCGAACCCTTTGCACCCGGCGACACCTATCAGCCCAGCTATGATGCGCGTTCGTCTGCGCTATCCTTTGGCACCCGGCAAATCTATGAACGCCTTGGCTTGTGGCAGCAGATCAGTCGCCGCGCCGAGCCGATTCGCCAGATTCAGGTTTCCGATCGGGGCCGCTTTGGTGCCACGCGCCTGGATGCCCTGGAGGAAGGCGTTCCTGCCTTGGGCTACGTGGTGGAGAACGCCTGGCTAGGACAGTGCCTGTGGAAAGGCCTGGATACCGACGTGGTCAGCTGGCGTTGTCCGGCTGAAGTGACAGCCATGCAGGCGCTGGAAGACGGCTACCGTCTTTCGCTCAACGACGACACCTGGGTCGAATGCGATCTTGCCGTGCTGGCCGATGGTGGACGCTCCGGGCTGCGTGAACAACTGGGCATTCATGTCAGTCAGCGGCCATACAACCAAAGCGCGCTGATTGCCAACATCACACCCAGTGAAGCTCACTGTGGCCAGGCATTCGAGCGCTTCACCGATGAAGGGCCGATGGCCTTGTTGCCATTACCGGAAAACCGCTGTGCGCTGGTCTGGACTCGTGCGGGTATGGATGCCAAGCGTCTGGCGGAAATGGACGAGCGTAGCTTCCTTGATGAGCTGCAAAGTATGTTCGGCTATCGCCTGGGTGCTTTACGCCAAGTGGGCGCACGGCATCTGTACCCCTTGTCGTTGATAGAAGCTCAAGAGCAAGTGCGTCCGCACCTTGTGGTCCTGGGTAATGCTGCCCACAGCCTGCATCCGATTGCCGGACAGGGTTTCAATCTATCCCTGCGTGATGTGCAGTCGCTGGCCGAAGGCCTGTTGGCAGGACCTGCTGCGCCAGGGGACTTTGCCACATTGCAGGCCTATCGCGAGCGCCAGCGGCTGGACCAGGACATGACCGTGGGCTTTTCCGACCGGGTAACCCGCCTGTTTGGCAACGCACAGCCATTGATCGCCACTGGGCGTAACCTGGGCTTGCTCGGGCTGGACTTGTTGCCCCCAGCCAAACGCTGGTTTGCCCGTCAGGCCATGGGCCTGGGAACCCGCCCGGACCCGCGGAGCTGAGCATGGATGACTCACGTAAAATGGCCCGGCGCGCACGGCTGCTGCGCTGGCTGCTGAATTTTTACCCGCCTTATATTGGCGCCGGTATTCGCGTGTTGAGTATCAGCCAGGATCTGCGCCATGTGAGGGTGCGCATGGGTTTGCACTGGTTCAACCGTAACTATGTTGGAACCCAGTTCGGTGGCAGCCTCTATTCGATGGTCGATCCGTTCTACATGTTGATGCTGATAGAACTGTTGGGCCGCGAGTACATTGTCTGGGACAAGGCAGCCAGTATCGACTTCATAGCGCCGGGCAAAGGACCGGTGTTCGCTGACTTGCGCATCGGCGATGAGTTGCTGGCTGACATTCGCGAGCACACCGCAGGCGGTAAAAAGTACCTGCCAAAACTTCAAGTCGATATCCGTGACGCTGCCGGTGAGTTGGTGGCCCAGGTCGACAAAACCCTATACGTGCGGCTCAAGCCGCAAGCGAGACAGGCTTAAAGCATGGAAATGCGCGCAGATCTGTTAATTGTCGGTGCCGGTATGGTCGGCAGCGCCCTGGCCCTGGCACTCCAGCACAGTGGCCTGGAAATCCTCCTGCTCGATGGCAGTCCGCTGTCGGTCAAACCATTCGACGAGCAGTCTGCTTTCGAGCCACGGGTCAGTGCCCTGTCGATGGCCAGCCAGCGCATCCTGGAGCGCCTGGGCGCCTGGCAAGGGATTGAGGCGCGCCGCCTGAGCCCATATTCGGACATGCGAGTCTGGGACGGCAGCGGCACCGGCCAGATCCATTTTTCGGCGGCCAGTGTGCACGCCCAAGTGCTGGGCCACATCGTCGAAAACCGCGTAGTTCAGGATGGCCTGCTGCAGCGCTTGCATGACAGCGAAATCGGTTTGCTGGCCAATGCGCGTCTCGAGCAGATGCGCCGCTCCGGTGATGAGTGGTTGCTGACCCTCGCGGATGGCCGGACCTTGCGTGCACCGCTGGTGGTTGCGGCTGATGGTGCGCACTCGGCGGTGCGCCGCCTGACGGGCTGCGAGACGCGTGAGTGGGACTACCTGCATCACGCCATCGTTACCAGTGTGCGCTGCTCTGAACCGCATCAGGCTACCGCCTGGCAACGCTTTACCGATGACGGTCCGTTGGCTTTCCTGCCACTGCTGCGCGACGGCCAGCAGGATTGGTGCTCGATTGTCTGGTCGACCACTCCAGAGCAGGCCGAGCGCCTGATGAAGTTGGAAGATAGCGATTTCTGCGCACAACTGGAGCGCGCCTTCGAAGGCCGTCTCGGCACTGTACTGCAAGCCGACCCAAGGCTGTGCGTGCCGTTGCGCCAGCGGCATGCCAAGCGCTATGTCGCAGAAGGCCTGGCGCTGATCGGCGATGCTGCCCACACCATCCATCCGTTGGCCGGGCAGGGCGTCAACCTGGGGTTTCTCGATGCAGCCACCTTGGCCGAAGAGCTCCAGCACGCCTATGAGCGGGGGGAGCGATTGGCAGATATCCGCGTCCTGAGCCGATACGAACGCCGGCGTATGCCACACAACCTGGCGCTTATGGCAGCGATGGAAGGCTTCGAACGTTTGTTCCAGGCCGACCAGTTGCCGCTGCGCTGGTTGCGCAACAGCGGCCTGAAATGGGTGGAACAACTGCCCGAAGCAAAGGCCTTGTTTGTACGTCAAGCCCTTGGGCTTAGTGGTGATCTGCCAGAGTTGGCGCGGTCCTGAGGCCAGCCTTGCAAGCGCAGTAACATCTGGTAACTCCTCCCCGATGAGTTCAGTTGAGATGGGAAATGGGATTAACTACCATTTGCACCTCTTTTGAACTTCGAGGACATGCACCATGTTGCCACGCAAGTACGTACTGGCCGCTCTGGCTTTGACCCTGCTGGGCGGTACCGCCCAGGCTGCGGATGAAGTGGTGGTGTATTCCTCGCGTATCGATGAGTTGATCAAGCCGGTTTTCGATGCCTACACGGCCAAGACCGGGGTCAAGGTCAAGTTCATCACCGACAAAGAAGCGCCTTTGATGCAACGCATCAAGGCCGAGGGCAAGAACGCCACTGCTGACTTGCTACTGACTGTCGATGCCGGCAACCTCTGGCAGGCCGAGCAGATGGGCATTTTGCAGCCGATCAAATCCGAAGTGATCGATGCCAATATTCCCAAGCAGTACCGTGCTTCGTCCCACGATTGGACCGGCTTGAGCTTGCGGGCGCGGACCATCGCTTACTCCACCGATCGAGTGAAGCCTGAAGAACTGAGCACTTACGAAGCCCTGGCCGACAAGAACTGGGAAGGTCGTCTGTGCCTGCGCACGGCGAAAAAGGTTTATAACCAATCGCTGACCGCCACCCTGATCGAAACCCACGGCGAGAAGAAGACCGAAGAAATCATCAAGGGCTGGGTCAACAACCTGTCCACGGATGTGTTCTCCGATGACACCGCCTTGCTGCAGGCCATCAACGCAGGTCAGTGCGACGTTGGTATCGTCAACACCTACTACTACGGTCGCCTGCACAAGGAAAATCCGAACCTTGCGGTCAAGCTGTTCTGGCCAAACCAGGCCGACCGCGGCGTGCACGTCAACCTGTCGGGCATTGGCCTGACCAAATATGCGCCACATCCTGAAGCCGCCACCAAGTTGGTTGAATGGATGACGGGTGAAGATGCGCAGAAAATTTTCGCTGGCGTGAACCAGGAGTTCCCGGCCAATCCGAAGGTCGCGCCTTCCGAAGAAGTCGCTGCTTGGGGAACGTTCAAGGCCGACACTATCCCTGTCGAAGTGGCTGGTAAGCGTCAGGCTGAGGCGATTCGCCTGATGGATCGGGCTGGCTGGAACTAAGTCGGTGCCCTGATAGGCCCCTGTGGGAACGGGCTTGCCCCGCGATTGCGAGATGACTGACATAATGCAATCGCGGCGTAAGCCCGTTCCTATTTACAAAGAGATTTGTCCTTTTGGCTCACCCCGCCCAACGTCGCTGGTATCCCCTGGTTTTTGCAGTTGCCGCCCTGGTACTGCTGCCGCTGAGCGTACTGCTGTTGTCCTGGCAGTCGGTCGACATGCAAATCTGGTCGCACCTGCTCGATACCCAGATGAGCCGCTTGCTGGGCAACACCTTGACCCTCATCGTGGGGGTCGGCGTCGGAGTGACCGTGCTGGGTGTCAGCCTGGCCTGGCTAACCAGCCTGTGTGAATTCCCTGGCAGACGCTGGCTGGACTGGGCGTTGATGCTGCCGTTCGCGATTCCTGCTTATGTGTTGGCATTTGTTTTTGTCGGCCTACTGGATTTTTCCGGGCCGGTGCAAACCTTGCTGCGTGAGTGGTTTGGGCCCATGCGTCTGCCTCGGGTGCGTTCCACAGGTGGGGTGATCATCGTCCTGGTGCTGGTGTTCTATCCCTATGTGTATTTGCTTGCCCGTAGCGCTTTCCTGGCCCAGGGCAGAGGCTTGATGGAAGCGGCGCGGGTGCTTGGGCATTCGCCACTGCAGGCGTTCTGGCGTGTGGCGCTGCCGATGGCCCGTCCAGCCATCGGTGCAGGCATCGCCTTGGCGCTGATGGAAACCCTGGCTGACTTCGGCGCCGTGTCGGTGTTCAACTTCGACACCTTCACTACCGCCATCTACAAGACCTGGTATGGCTTCTTCAGCCTTTCGAGCGCTGCGCAACTGGCCAGTCTTTTATTGCTGGCGGTGATGCTGGTGCTTTACGGTGAGCGTCGCGCCCGCGGCGCCGTGCGTGGCAGCAACGAACGGCCCAGGAGCAAGGCGCTGTACCACTTGCACGGCGTGAAGGCATGGGTTGCTAGCTGCTGGTGCCTGTTGGTGTTTGCCTGTGCCTTCGTCATTCCGCTGCTGCAATTGCTGGTGTGGTTCTGGCAGCGCGGCCGTTTCGATCTTGATGAGCGCTACACCAGCCTGATTCTGCATACCCTGTACCTGGGTGCGATGGCGGCGCTGATCACGGTGAGTGTCGCGTTGATGCTCGCCTTCGCCAATCGTCAAGCGCCTACGCCGAGCATTCGTGCCGGAGTAGGTCTGGCCAATCTTGGATACGCCTTGCCAGGCTCGGTACTGGCGGTGTCGATCATGCTGGCATTCAGTTACCTGGACAATCAGTTGGTGGTGCCACTGTCCAATTGGTTGGGCGGTGCCGGTCGGCCATTGTTGCTGGGCAGTCTGTTCGCTTTGCTGCTGGCGTACCTGGTGCGATTTATCGCCGTGGCCTACGGGCCGCTGGAAACCAGTCTGGAGCGTATTCGCCCCTCGCTACCGGAGGCTTCGCGCAGCCTTGGCGTGAGCGGTCCAAAATTATTTTTCAAGGTATATCTGCCGTTATTGGTGCCGGGGGCTTTGAGCGCCGCCTTGTTGGTGTTCGTCGATGTTCTCAAGGAAATGCCGGCGACATTATTGATGCGACCGTTTGGCTGGGACACGCTGGCTGTGCGTGTGTTCGAAATGACCAGCGAGGGCGAGTGGGCGCGGGCTTCGCTGCCTGCCCTGACGCTGATTTTGGTTGGCCTTTTGCCGGTCATCGGTCTGATTCGACGTTCGGCATATCGTGTAGGTCAAACGCGCTGAGGGTGTCAGCCTTCAAGCTTGCAGCTACAATGCGCGGCATTCGCTGCGGCCGGTCCTACAAACCGGGTAGCTGAAATGCTGCCAACAGCCGTAGCTTCGCCACGCCCGGAAGGAGAAACCCATGGGACTGCGCACGCCTCTTTATGACCTGCATTTGGCGTTAGGCGCCAAGATGGTCGATTTTGGCGGTTGGGACATGCCTTTGCATTATGGCTCTCAGGTCGAAGAGCACCATCAGGTGCGTAGCGACTGCGGAGTGTTTGATGTTTCCCATATGACCGTGATCGATGTACATGGCGACCAGGCCCGTGTCTGGCTGCAGTACCTGCTGGCCAACGACGTCGACCGGCTTACCGAGTCCGGCAAAGCCCTGTACAGCACCATGCTCAACGAGCAGGGCAATGTTATCGACGACATGATTGTCTACCGTTGTGAGGACGGTTATCGGCTGGTCGTCAACGCGGCGACACGGGACAAGGACCTGAAGTGGTTGAACGACCACAAAGGCCAGTTCCTGGTCGAGCTCATCGAGCGTCCGGAGCTGGCTATCCTGGCTATCCAGGGGCCGGATGCCCGGGCCAAGGTTGCAGAACTGGTCAGCGCCCCACGGGCTGCGCTGATTCGCGAACTCAAACCCTTCGAAGGCCGCGTCGAAGGCGACTGGTTTGTTGCCCGCACCGGTTATACCGGCGAAGACGGCCTGGAAATCATATTGCCCGCGTTGCAGGCGCCTGCATTCTTCAACGACCTTGTCGGCGCAGGTATTGCCCCGAGCGGCCTTGGTGCGCGCGACACGCTGCGTCTGGAAGCGGGCATGAATTTGTATGGCCAGGACATCGATGAGGCTCATACGCCACTGACGTCGAACCTGGGCTGGAGTGTTGCCTGGGAACCGGCAGAGCGCGACTTCATCGGTCGCAGCGGGTTGTTGGCGGAAATCGAGCATGGCGTCGATCAAAAACTGGTCGGGCTGGTGCTGGAGGAACGCGGCGTGCTGCGAGCCCATCAGGTAGTGCGCGTAGCCAATATTGGCGAAGGGGAGATCACCAGTGGTAGTTTCTCTCCTACGCTGAGCAAGTCGATTGCGTTGGCGCGGGTGCCGATGGCAACCGCAGACCGTGCCGAAGTAGAAATCCGTGGCAAATGGTACCCGGTGCGGGTGGTCAAACCGACCTTCGTGCGCCATGGCAAGATTCTGATCTGAACCTAATTCTGGCGGGCTTACCGCTTACCCTATCGAGGAAAACAAGATGAGCAATATCCCCGCCGACCTGCGTTTTGCCGAAAGCCACGAGTGGGCCCGGTTGGAAGCTGATGGCACGGTAACTGTCGGTATCAGCGACCACGCCCAGGAAGCGCTGGGTGACGTGGTGTTCGTCGAACTGGCGGAAGTCGGCAAAGTTTTTGCCGCAGGCGAGGCTGCCGGTGTGGTTGAGTCGGTCAAGGCCGCCTCGGACATCTATGCACCAGTAGGTGGTGAAGTAATCGCGGTAAATGAAGAACTGGCTGATAGCCCAGAGTCGCTGAACAGCGATCCGTATGCCAGCTGGATCTTCAAGCTCAAGCCAACTGACACTGCCGAACTGGAAAAACTGCTCGACGCTGCTGGCTACAAAGTGGCCATCGGCGAATAGTTTTTCACACAAGCGGCAATCTCTTCCTAGACTCAATATGCCTCGACTGCTCGGGGCTTGGTCTAGGAAGAGAGAGCCGCTATGTCCCAGTCGCCGTCCCTGAGCCAACTTTTCGAAGTTAATCCTTTCCTGCATCGCCATCTGGGGCCAGATGCCTCGGAACAGCAAGCCATGCTCCAGGCCCTGGGGCTGGGCACTCGTCGCGAACTGATCGAGCAGACCGTACCTCCGGGCATTCGCTTGAACCGTCCACTGGAACTGCCCGCTGCCCTGGATGAACAGGCGGCCCTGAGCAAACTCAGAGGTTATGCCGAGCAGAACCAGGTGTGGACCAGCCTGATTGGCATGGGCTACCACGGTACGCTCACGCCGACGGTCATTCTGCGCAACGTGCTGGAAAATCCGGGTTGGTACACTGCGTACACCCCCTATCAGCCGGAGATTGCCCAAGGTCGCCTCGAAGCGTTGCTGAATTTCCAGCAGATGATCATCGACTTCACCGGTCTGGACCTGGCCAACGCGTCGTTGCTTGATGAAGCCACCGCGGCAGCGGAAGCCATGGCCCTGGCCAAGCGCATGGCCAAGTCGAAAAGCAATGTGTTCTTCGCCGATGAACACTGCCACCCGCAAACCCTGTCGGTATTGCAAACCCGTGCCGAAGGTTTTGGTTTCGAGTTGGTGGTCGATACGCTGGATAACCTGGCCAACTACCAGGTATTTGGTGCTTTACTGCAGTACCCGGATACCCACGGCGACATTGTCGATCTGACGCCACTGATCGAACAGTTGCACAAGCAGCACGCCCTCGCCTGTGTGGCTGCCGACCTGCTCAGCTTGCTGATGCTGACCCCGCCTGGTGAGTTGGGAGCGGACGTGGTGTTGGGGTCGTCGCAGCGATTCGGAGTGCCGATGGGCTATGGTGGCCCACATGCGGCCTATTTTGCTTGCCGTGATGAGTTCAAGCGCGCCATGCCTGGGCGCATTATCGGCGTGTCCAAGGATGCGCGTGGAAACGTGGCACTGCGAATGGCCTTGCAGACCCGTGAGCAGCATATTCGTCGTGAGAAAGCCAACTCCAACATTTGTACTGCGCAGGTGCTGCTGGCCAACATCGCTGCATTCTACGCGGTGTATCACGGCCCTCAAGGCTTGCTGCGCATTGCCCAGCGGGTTCACCGGCTGACGTCCATGCTTGCTGCCGGTTTGCACAGCAAAGGCATCAAACGTCTCAATGAGCACTTTTTCGATACCCTGACCCTGGAAGTGGGCGGCAGCCAGACCGCGATTATCCAAAGTGCCGAAGCTGCTCAGATCAACCTGCGCATTCTCGGCCGCGGCCAGTTGGGCGTCAGCCTTGACGAGACGTGCGACCAGGCAACTGTGCTGCGTTTGTTCGATATATTTCTCGGTGCAGATCATGGCCTGGATATGGACGACCTCGATGCGCAGACCTTGCCCGAAGGTATTCCGGCAGGGCTGCAACGAAGCTCGGCCTATCTCACCCATCCGGTGTTCAACCTGCATCACAGCGAAACCGAGATGCTGCGTTATCTCAAACAACTGGAAAACAAGGATCTGGCGCTGAACCAGTCGATGATCCCGCTAGGCTCATGCACCATGAAACTCAATGCCAGCAGCGAAATGATCCCGATTACCTGGCCGGGTTTTGCGCTGTTGCACCCGTTTGCACCCGCCGCACAGGTGCAGGGCTACAAGGCGATGATCGATGAACTGGAAGACTGGTTGTGTGCGATCACGGGATTCGACGCGATCTGCATGCAGCCTAACTCCGGTGCGCAGGGCGAGTACGCCGGCTTGATGGCAATTGCCAAGTATCACCGTAGCCGCCACCAGAGTCAGCGCGATATTTGTCTGATCCCTTCGTCGGCCCACGGCACCAACCCGGCTTCGGCGCAGATGGCAGGCATGCAGGTGGTGATTGTCGAGTGCGATGAGGCCGGCAACGTCGACCTTGCCGACCTGACCGCCAAAGCGCAGGCCGCAGGCGAGCGTTTGTCGTGTTTGATGGCCACCTATCCATCGACCCACGGGGTGTATGAAGAAGGCATCAGTGAAATTTGCGACGTTATCCACAAGCAGGGCGGCCAGGTGTACATGGACGGGGCCAACCTCAATGCTCAGGTCGGTTTGACCCGGCCAGCTGATATCGGTGCCGATGTTTCACACATGAACCTGCACAAGACCTTTTGCATTCCTCATGGTGGCGGCGGTCCAGGCATGGGCCCGATTGGCGTACGCGCCCATCTGGCCCCTTTTGTCGCCAGCCATCCGGTCATCCCGGTGCCTGGGCCCGATCCACAGAACACTGCGGTCAGTGCGGCGCCTTGGGGCAGCGCCAGTATTTTGCCGATCAGTTGGATGTACATCGCCATGATGGGCCCGCAGTTGGCCGATGCCAGTGAGGTGGCGATCCTGTCGGCCAACTATCTGGCTGAACGGCTAGGAGGGGCGTTTCCGGTGCTCTATCGGGGCCGCAATGAGCGCGTCGCCCATGAATGCATCCTGGATCTGCGGCCGCTGAAAGCCTTGACCGGAATTACCGAAGAGGATGTGGCCAAGCGCCTCATGGATTATGGCTTCCATGCACCGACCATGTCGTTCCCGGTACCGGGGACATTGATGGTCGAGCCTACCGAGAGCGAATCGAAGGCGGAGCTGGATCGCTTTGTCGAAGCGATGCTGAGTATTCGCGCAGAGATTCGTGAAGTGCAGGACGGGAACTGGTCAGCAGACGATAACCCGCTCAAGCATGCGCCACATAGCTTGGCTGATGTATTGGGCGTGTGGGAACGTGCGTACAGCATCGCCCAGGGAATTGCCCCCAGCGACCATGTGCGACAGCATAAATACTGGCCCGCGGTTAATCGGGTGGACAACGTGTTTGGTGACAGGAACCTGTTCTGTGCCTGTGTTCCTGTTGAGGACTATCGCAGTTGATCGCGGACCAGTACGCCCTCGCGGGAGCGTACTGGTCCTGCGAGAGTGAATTACTCGCTTACAGCATTCTTGGCCAGAATGGCATTGGCCAGATCCATGTCGCTCGCTTCCAGGCCGGGATTTTCGGCCCGCACCTTGTGTATGGCAGACTCCAGATAAGGGCCTCGGATAGCACCTTCGCTGGCAACGAAACTGCCTGCATCGTCCTGTGCGGCAAGGACCAGTTTGTGGTCTTTGGAGGTGAGGTAGGTAGAGCCTGTGGTTGCGCCAGAGGAAATGACATTACGCCAGAAGGTATCGGCCATGGCTGAACCGATTGGCAGGGAGAGCAGGGCAAGGGTTGCGACTGCAACGTTGAGACGCATCGAGGGGTGACTCCAACTGAGGTTGACTGACAGCTTCGATCGGATTGCCTCGATCTAGTTCCCTGAAGCCACCCGCAGGACTTCTGTCATGGTGGTCACCCCCGAAGCCACCTTCTGCGCGCCGCGCTGTTGCAAGGTCAGCATGCCGTCGGCGATGGCTTGGCTACGCAGTTTGGTGAGGTCGATATCGCCGTGGACGTAGGTTTTCAGCCCTTCATTCATGTTCAGCAGTTCATAAATACCGGTGCGGCCGAAGTAACCGGTCTGCCGGCATTCATTGCAGCCTCGGGCCAGGTAGCCGGCTTCACCTGGAACTGCCTTTTGCTTACACGTGCAGAGCGTACGTACCAGGCGCTGGGCCATTACACCAATAAGCCCAGCCTTGATCAGATGCGCTGCCAGGCCTAGCTCAAGCAGGCGAGTGATAGCGCTGCAAGCATCGTTGGTGTGCAGGGTGGACAGCACCAGGTGACCGGTCAAGGCGGCCTGGAAGGCCACTTGGGCGGTCTCCAGGTCTCGGATTTCTCCAATCATGATGATGTCCGGGTCTTGGCGTAGCAGCGCCCGGGTGCCTTCAGCAAAGCCAAGGTCAATGGCAGGATGTACCTGTAGTTGATTGAACCTGGGCTCGACCATTTCGATGGGGTCTTCCACCGTACACAGGTTGACCTGGGGAGTGGCCAGGTGTTTGAGCGTGGTGTACAGGGTGCTGGTCTTGCCCGAGCCGGTCGGACCTGTGATCAGAATCAATCCATGGCGCTGCCCGATCAATGCCAACCAGCGTGCAAGGTCGTCGCCTTCCAGGCCCAACTGCGCAAAGTCCTGCTGCAGCACCATCGGATCGAAGATGCGCAGCACCAGTTTCTCTCCAAAGGTGGTGGGCAGCGTCGACAGGCGCAGTTCCAGTTCATTGCCAGTGGGCAGGCGCGTCTTGATCCGACCATCCTGCGGCCGGCGCTTTTCCGCGACATTCATGCCAGCAAGGGTTTTCAGGCGACTGATGACAGCCAGGGTTACCGCGCCGGGAAACTGATACACCGAATGTAACAGGCCATCGATGCGAAAGCGCAGGTGGCCCTGGTCTCGACGCGGCTCCAGGTGGATGTCGCTCGCGCGCTGATCAAAGGCGTATTGCAGCAGCCAGTCGGCAATGGTGACTATATGGGCATCATCATCCTCATGCGCCCGGCCATTTGCGCTCAGGTCGAGCAACTGTTCGAGGTTTGCGCGTGGAATCGCGGTCCCTGCCTGGTGACTGGCTCCTTTTACCGAGTGGGCCATATGAAAGAAAGCCTGACTGAACCGGTTAATTTGCACGGGGCTCGCCAGAACGTGCTTGATCGGTCTGCGCAGCACTTGGGCCAGATCGGCCTCCCATTTCCTGACGAACGGTTCAGCGCTGGCAACGGTGACACTATTGTCATCCGCCGCTATCGCCAGAATGCGGTGGCGTCGGGCAAACGCGGCAGACATCAGTCCTGTGGTTGCGCCAAGGTCGAGTTGCAGGGGATCGATATGCAGGTAGGGCAGCCCGGCGCGCTTGGCCAGCCACTGGCACAGGCTCTCCAGGTCCAGGTATTGGCCGACCTGGCGCGGATCAGGCAGGTTTTGCGCCGCGATCAGTTCCAGAGGATGTGCATCGCCGGTCTGGCGTAGGCTTCGCAGCGTGTGGGCGGCTTGCGGGCTGATGAGACGTGCGTCGAGAAGCGCAGTGAGAAGACCGCCCAGGCTTAGCCTGCGATCCTGATCGCTGACAGTCATGAGGCGTCCTTGCCTTGCTGCCTGAAGGGGCAACTACAAGCGTAGTCGACAGCAGGGAACAGCAAGGCCGACATGCATTTCCGGGTATTGCCGCACTCAGTCAGCGGTGCGGGCCAATTGCAGGTGAACCTTGTCGACACAAATCAGGTTGCGCATTTTTTGTGCAATCAGCTCGGCGCGGTGCCAGCTCAAGCCGGCAATCTCTATCTCGACCTTGAGAAGATCACCCTCCTGGGCCATCAGCACTTTGTGGGGCGTGAGAAATTGCAGGGCAAACAGGTTCAGGATTCGGCACAGGCTGTCTGGCTCGGCTTCTACCTGGAGTTGGTAGTGCACACAGCTATAGATGCCGTCAGCGGCCCAGACATCATCACGCATCGGGGTCACAGGGCTGTCGAAGCGTTCAAGTGCGCTCATGGAAATCTCCGGTTCAAGTGAAAGAAATTTTCACATACTCAACCGGGTATTTTTTCTCTATGATCAGCAGATAGTATGAATTTTTGAATTGTTCAATTCGTATGCTAACGAAAAGCAGGAATAATTATGCAGAGTGAATTGGATCTCTACGATCGGCGAATCCTCGCTCTCTTGCAGGAAGATGCGTCGCTTTCCAGTGCGCAGATTGCCGAGCGCGTAGGGCTCTCTCAATCACCCTGCTGGCGACGGATTCAGCGCTTGAAAGAAGAAGGGGTGATTCGCGCTCAGGTGTCCTTACTGGATCGCAAGAAAATCGGTCTGAATACGCAGATTTTTGCCGAGGTAAAACTGAATGCCCACGGGCGTTCCAACTTCACCGAATTCACCGAGGCAATTCGCGGCTTCCCGGAGGTGATGGAATGCTATGTGCTGATGGGCGCAGTGGATTTTCTGCTGCGCATCGTCACCCCGGACATCGAAGCTTACGAACGCTTCTTTTTCGAAAAACTGTCGATGGTGCCGGGGATCCAGGAGGTCAACTCGACCGTGGCCTTATCCGAAATAAAGTCCACGACGAGTCTACCGGTGCTGCGCTGAGGGCCTACTTGCGCAACAGATGTTTCCAGCCGCGACTCTGGAACACGGCCATGGCCTGGTCGGCACGGGCATCCAGTACCGTAATGCGAACTTCGGCTTCGACCTCATCGCTGATCGACTGGTTGGCCAGTTCGTGCAGCTTGTTCAGCTCACCGAAAAGGCGGTCCAGGTCTGGGCTCTCAAGCACCTGACGGGCATGGTGCAGCCAGGCAAGCAGACGCTCGATTCGGGGCAATTGCTCTGCCAGGTCTTCCGGTTGGCGATGGTACAGCGGCAGGTTCAGGGCCTTGGCTTCGTCGGCCAGCAGCACATTCAACCAATTGGCCAACTGCGCGGCACCCTGGCGGTCGCCGCGTTTGTTGCGCTCGACGGTCCAGCCGCGAGCCTGCAGCCAGCGCGAGGTCTCCAGAGAGAACTGGCCCCAGCGCGGGTCCTGCAGTTCTTCTGCAAATTGTTCCGGCGCTGCACGGCGGACGTCTTCGTCGTCATTGCCGGCCAGTACCAGTGGGCGCCAGTCTTCCAGCAGGGCATCGAGGCTGCTGCGCAAGGTGGAGGTTGTCGTGCGTGGTGCGGCCTGGCCAAGGCTGCTGGCCAGGGCGCGAAGCTCAGCAAGGGCCTGGACCCAGTCCTGCAGCAGGCGCCAGTGACCGTTGAATCGGTATTGTTCGGCCAGGCGTTGGCTGGTACCGAGCAATTGCCAGGCGAGGGCGGCGAAGCCGTCATCCAGTGGCATTTCTGGGTTCAGCTCGGCAGCCGGCAGACTCAGCGCGTAGCTGGCTGGATCGAGCAAGCGATAGCCCCGCTCGGCTTTGCTGATGTCGCACGGGAACAACGGCAAGCTGGCGGACAGCTCGGCAGCGAGTTCCAGTAATGCTTCAGGTTCACCTTCACGCAGCTCCAACTCCAACTCGCAGATTTCTTCCTTCTGTTTGCCTGCGACCACGCTGCCCAGGTCCAGGGCGGCTTCGATCACCACCTTGGCCTTGCCGCGACCCCAGGCGATTTCTGCATACTCGCGGGTGAAATCAGTGGTGAACAGCGCCTTGATGGCTTTTTTATCCACGTCGGCGAGTTCGGCTGGCCAGCACGCGTCGTCGAGCTTTTTCACGTCCAGCTTGGCCTTGGGCAACTGCCACTCGTGCTCGTTGCGCACCGACAGACCGGCGACGCTCTGGCCACGGGTCTTGAGGGTCTGGATGACCACATCGCCGTCGCGGCGCAGGCGCAGTGCAACCTTGGCGGCAGCCAGGTCACGCTCAGGGGTGTCGAAGTACTGGTTCAGCAGCTCGCGCTGTTGCCAGCCAGACTTGTTGCGCTTCTTCAGCAATGGGTGTTCGCGCAGGGCGGCGAGTGTCTCGCGGCTGACCCGCAGTTTGATTTCGGTTTCTTTGTGCATTGCTGAGTAATCCAGGCTCGGATGACAGGGAGCGTCTTGGCCGTGCAGTGTACAGGAGTCGGCCGTCGACGGTTTATTCCAGGTGCTCGATGGCCCTATGATGGGCTTCGCCTCAAGGAGAATGCGCATGCCTTTGCCATCGCTCAAAGAACAGTTCGCGGCACTGATTGCAGTGCCTTCGGTCAGCTGTACCCAACCTGCGCTGGATCAGTCAAACCGGGCAGTGATCGACCTTTTGGCCGGTTGGTTGGGTGACCTGGGCTTTGCCTGCGATATTCAGCAGGTGACGCCGGGCAAGTTCAACTTGCTGGCCAGTTATGGCAGTGGCCCGGGTGGGTTGGTGTTGGCAGGGCATAGCGATACGGTGCCCTATGATCCGCAATTGTGGCAGACCGACCCGCTCAAATTGACGGAAGTCGATGGCCGCTGGGTCGGGCTCGGCAGTTGCGATATGAAAGGCTTCTTCGCCTTGATCATCGAGGCAGTACAGCCGTTGCTGGCAAACGACTTCAAGCAGCCGTTGCTGATTCTTGCTACCTGCGACGAAGAGAGTTCCATGTCCGGCGCCCGTGCGTTGGCCGAGGCTGGTCGTCCGCTGGGTCGAGCGGCCGTGATCGGTGAACCGACCGGGCTCAAGCCTATCCGCCTGCACAAGGGTGTGATGATGGAGCGTATCGATATCCTCGGTCGCAGTGGCCATTCATCGGATCCGCGCTTGGGCCACAGTGCGCTGGAGGCCATGCACCGGGTGATGGGCGAGCTGATGAGCTTGCGTCAGCAATGGCAGAAGGAATTCAACAATGCTCAGTTCAGCGTCCCGCAGCCGACCTTGAACTTCGGTTGCATTCATGGCGGTGACAATCCCAACCGGATCTGTGGCCAGTGCGCATTGGAGTTCGATTTGCGCCCATTGCCGGGCATGGACCCCGAGGCCCTACGTGCCGCCATTCGGCAAAAGCTTGCACCGCTGGCCGAGCTGCATCAGGTGAAGATCGACTATGCACCGTTGTTCCCCGAGGTGCCGCCGTTTGAACAGGACGCCGACGCGGAGTTGGTGCGGGTAGCCGAACGTCTTACGGGTCATCGCGCTGAAGCGGTAGCCTTTGGTACCGAAGCGCCTTATCTTCAGCGTCTGGGCTGTGAGACCCTGGTGCTCGGTCCGGGCGACATCGCTTGCGCTCATCAGCCTGGCGAATATCTTGAAATGTCACGCTTGCAGCCTACTGTGCGTCTATTGCGTGAGTTGATTGAACATTACTGCCTGAATCCGGTAATTGCCCGTTGAGTTCAGCCGTTACCCAAAGGAGATTGCGCGTGACGCCAAGCCTGTTCCGACGATAACCCTTCGAGCGCTGTGTGCCTTCCCGTTCTTGTCCAATTTTTTACAGGCTTTGTGGTTATGCCCGATTACGTCAACTGGCTGCGTCATGCTTCGCCCTATATCAACGCCCACCGCGACTGCACCTTTGTGGTTATGTTGCCCGGTGACGGTGTGGAACACCCCAACTTCGGCAATATCGTCCACGACCTGGTGCTGTTGCACAGCCTTGGGGTTCGCCTGGTATTAGTGCACGGTTCGCGTCCGCAAATCGAAACTCGCCTGGCCAGTCGCGGCCTCACGCCCCATTACCACCGTGGTATGCGCATCACCGATGCGGCAACCCTGGAATGTGTGATCGATGCCGTTGGTCACCTGCGTATCGCCATAGAGGCGCGTCTGTCGATGGACATGGCGGCTTCGCCAATGCAGGGTTCGCGCTTGCGTGTTGCCGCCGGCAACCTGGTAACGGCGCGGCCGATCGGTGTGCTTGAAGGGGTCGATTATCACCATACCGGTGAGGTGCGCCGGGTCGACCGCAAGGGTATCAACCGGCTGCTCGATGAGCGCTCCATTGTGTTGTTATCGCCGCTTGGTTACTCGCCGACCGGCGAAATTTTCAACCTGGCCTGTGAAGATGTCGCGACCCGCGCGGCGATTGAGTTGGAGGCCGACAAATTGCTGTTGTTCGGCGCCGAACGCGGCTTGATCGACGAGCAAGGACGGTTGGTGCGTGAGCTGCGCCCGCAGCAGGTTCCGGCGCATTTGCAGCGTTTGGGCAGTGACTATCAGGCTGAACTGCTGGATGCCGCTGCCGAGGCTTGCCGTGGCGGCGTAGCGCGCAGTCATATCGTCAGCTATGCCGAAGATGGTGCCTTGCTCACCGAACTGTTCACCCGCGATGGTGGCGGCACCCTGGTGGCGCAAGAGCAGTTTGAGAAGGTTCGCGAAGCAGCCATTGAAGATGTCGGTGGCTTGCTGGAGCTGATCAGCCCGTTGGAAGAGCAAGGCATTCTGGTGCGCCGTTCTCGTGAGGTGCTGGAACGTGAGATCGAACAGTTCAGTGTGGTCGAGCGCGAAGGCATGATCATCGCGTGTGCTGCGCTGTATCCAATTGCTGAATCCGAAGCTGGTGAGTTGGCGTGCCTGGCAGTGAATCCCGAATATCGCCATGGGGGGCGTGGCGATGAGCTGCTCGAGCGCATCGAGACGCGGGCGCGGGAGATGGGCTTGAACACCTTGTTCGTGCTGACGACTCGGACTGCGCACTGGTTTCGTGAGCGTGGGTTTGTGCCCAGTGGCGTCGAGCGGCTGCCCGCAGCAAGGGCTTCGCTGTACAACTACCAGCGAAACTCGAAGATTTTCGAGAAGGCTTTGTAAGGCGTCGCGAGGCAAGCCGGCGCCTACAGGACTTAATCTGTAGACGCCGGTTTGCCTCGCGATTACGCCATCAAACGGTATGCAGGTACCAGTTGTACTCGAGGTCGGAGATGGAGTGTTCGAACTCTTCCAGCTCACTTTCCTTACAGGCCACGAAGATATCGATGTATTTAGGATCGATATACTTGGCCAGGATCTCGCTGTCGTCCAACTCGCGCAGGGCATCACGCAGGTTGTTCGGCAGGCTCTGCTCGTTCTGCTCGTAGGAGTTGCCTTCGGTCGGCGCGCCAGGTTCGACCTTGTTGGTCAGACCATGGTGAACGCCCGCCAATACCGCGGCCATCAACAGGTACGGGTTGGCGTCGGCGCCGGCGACACGGTGCTCGATACGTACGGCATCAGGTGCGCCGGTGGGTACGCGCAGGGCAACGGTACGGTTGTCCAGGCCCCAGCTTGGCGAGTTGGGTACGTAGAACTGAGCACCGAAACGGCGGTACGAGTTGACGTTCGGGCACAGGAACGCCATCGACGCCGGTAGGGTCTCGAGCACACCGCCGATCGCATGACGCAGTGCGGCGTTCTGCTCGGGATCCTCGCTGGTGAAGATGTTCTTGCCATCTTTGTCCAGCACCGAGATATGGACATGCAGACCATTCCCCGCCTGGCCTGGATAAGGCTTGGCCATGAAGGTGGTGTCCATTTCATGGTCGTAGGCGATGTTTTTGATCAGACGCTTGAGCAGTACCGCGTAGTCGCAGGCCTTCATCGGGTCGGCAACGTGGTGCAGGTTGACCTCAAACTGCGCCGGGGCGCTTTCCTTGACGATTGCGTCGGCAGGGATGCCCTGTTCCTTCGCGCCTTCGAGGATGTCCTGCAGGCAGTCTACATACTCATCCAGATCGTCGATCAGGTAGACCTGGGTCGACATCGGGCGTTTGCCGGAAATTGGTGAGCGTGGCGGTTGTGGACGGCCGTTCACGTTCTCCTGGTCGATCAGGTAGAACTCCAGCTCGAACGCGGCGCAGATGGTCAGGCCCATCTCGTCGAACTTGCTCACCACTTGGCGCAGCACTTCACGCGGGTCGGCGAAGAACGGCTCACCTTCGAGCTCGTGCATGGTCATCAACAGCTGCGCAGTCGGGCGCTTCTGCCACGGCTCGTTGGATAGGGTGTCCGGGATCGGATAGCAGATACGATCGGCATCGCCGATGTCCAGGCCCAGGCCGGTGCTTTCTACCGTTGAACCGTTGATATCCAATGCGAAGAGGGAGGCCGGCAGGTTGATGCCTTTCTCGTAAACCTTGTGGAGGCTGGTGCGCTCGATGCGCTTGCCACGCACCACACCATTCATATCTGCAATCAGAAGGTCAACGTAGAGAACCTCAGGATGTTCCTTAAGGAACGCGTTCGCTTCGTTAAGCTGAACGGCACGCGGGGGTACCGACATGATGCAACACCTTTGTTGTTAAAAATATCAATCAATGGGGGCTTGCTGCTCCAGTCAATCGGAAAGCCATACTGAAGTCAAGCCAACCCCATGATGCCCTAAAATGGCCCTTAAGCGGCATTTTTGCTGCAATCGAGGGCATCGGCAACCGCTACTTTCCTACAAGAACAGCGATTTTTCGACGGGCCGTGTTCTATTTTTTACGGGGGTGTTGTGTAAAAAAATGAACAAGGCTAAGCTCGGTGGCAACCCATAACATCAATAATACCGGGGGTTACATGTCACGCCAGCCGTCAACCGGCTTCACCGTCTGCCGCCCGCAGATTGGCTTCCACGCATTTCACGCGAGCGTCTACCGCTACGCGTCAGTACACGGCACCCCGGCTGAAATAATTGACGGCACGGGCAGCCTGCCTGTTGTCGATGCGCCTTCTACGTTTCTCTTTAATGACTATAGCGGCTCTGGCCGCGGTATGCCCCTGCGCGGCTTTTGCTTTAGCTTCGCGCGGCATCCAGAATGTCTGCGACGCCCACTTCGGGTGTCCTGACGATTGTCCAGACATTTACCTCCTGAGGTATTTATGAGTAACAACCTCGACCAGCTCACCGATTGGTTGAAAGAACACAAGATCACCGAAGTGGAGTGCTTGATCAGCGACCTCACCGGGATCACCCGTGGCAAGATTTCTCCAACCAACAAGTTCATCGCTGAAAAAGGCATGCGCTTGCCCGAGAGTGTCCTGCTGCAAACCGTTACCGGCGACTACGTCGACGACGACATCTATTACGAGCTGCTGGATCCTGCCGACATCGACATGATCTGCCGGCCTGACGAGAACGCGGTGTTTCTCGTGCCTTGGGCCATCGAGCCCACGGCCCAGGTAATCCACGATACCTATGACAAGCAAGGCAACCCGGTCGAGCTGTCGCCGCGTAACGTGCTCAAGAAGGTTCTGAAGCTGTATGCCGACAGGGGCTGGCAGCCAATTGTGGCGCCAGAGATGGAGTTTTACCTGACCAAACGCTGCGAAGACCCAGACTTCCCGCTGCAGCCGCCAATCGGTCGCTCCGGCCGTCCGGAAACCGGGCGTCAGTCGTTCTCTATTGAGGCCGCCAACGAATTCGACCCATTGTTCGAGGACGTCTACGACTGGTGTGAACTGCAGAACCTGGACCTGGACACGCTGATCCACGAAGACGGCACGGCGCAGATGGAAATCAACTTCCGTCACGGTAACGCCCTGGCCCTGGCCGACCAGATCCTGGTGTTCAAGCGAACCATGCGCGAAGCGGCGCTCAAGCATAACGTCGCCGCTACCTTCATGGCCAAGCCGATGACCGGCGAGCCGGGCAGTGCCATGCATCTGCACCAAAGCATCATCGACGTGCATACCGGCAAGAACATCTTCTCCGATGAAGACGGCCGCATGAGCGAGTTGTTCCTCAATCACGTTGGCGGCTTGCAGAAATTCATTCCAGTAGTGCTGCCGCTGTTTGCACCGAACGTGAACTCGTTCCGTCGCTTCCTGCCAGACACTTCGGCTCCGGTAAACGTGGAATGGGGCGAAGAGAACCGCACTGTCGGCTTGCGCGTACCGGATGCGGGGCCGCAGAACCGTCGCGTCGAGAACCGTCTGCCAGGTGCCGATGCCAACCCGTACCTGGCAATTGCCGCCAGCCTGTTGTGCGGGTTCATCGGCATGGTCGAAGGCATCAAACCGAGCGCTCCGGTACAGGGTCGAGGGTACGAGCGTCGCAATCTGCGCCTGCCGCTGACCATCGAGGATGCGTTGGAGCGCATGGAAAACTGCAAGGCCCTGGAACCTTACCTGGGCAAGAAATTCATCACTGGCTACGTCGCAACCAAACGTGCCGAACATGAAAACTTCAAACGTGTAATCAGCTCCTGGGAACGAGAGTTCCTGCTGTTTGCAGTCTGATCAACCCCGGAGCCGCAGGAGCGCGGCCGTCAGAAAACGGAGAAGCACATGAGCGTCAACAACCCGCAAACCCGCGAGTGGCAAGACCTGAGCCGTGATCATCACCTGGCGCCTTTCAGTGATTACAAGCAACTGAAAGAAAAGGGCCCACGAATCATCACCAAAGCTGAAGGTGTGCATTTGTGGGACAGCGAGGGCAACAAAATCCTCGATGGCATGGCTGGTCTGTGGTGTGTGGCGGTCGGTTACGGTCGTGAAGAGCTGGCAGACGCTGCAGCCAAGCAAATGCGTGAGCTGCCGTACTACAACCTGTTCTTCCAGACCGCACACCCACCTGCGCTGGAATTGGCCAAGGCGATTTCTGCCGTGGCGCCGGAAGGTATGACTCATGTGTTCTTCACCGGTTCGGGCTCCGAAGGTAACGACACTAACCTGCGTATGGTCCGTCACTACTGGGCGGTCAAGGGCAAGCCGCAGAAAAAAGTGATTATCGGCCGCATTAATGGCTATCACGGCTCCACTGTGGCTGGCGCCGCGCTGGGTGGTATGAGCGGCATGCACGAACAAAGCGGCACCCTGCCGGACATCGTCCACATCCCGCAGCCGTACTGGTTCGGTGAGGGTGGCGATAAGAGCCCGGAAGAGTTTGGTATCTGGGCCGCCGAACAGCTGGAAAAGAAAATTCTCGAAGTGGGCGAAGAAAACGTCGCTGCTTTTATCGCTGAGCCGATCCAGGGCGCAGGCGGTGTGATCATTCCACCAGAGAGCTACTGGCCGAAGATCAAGGAAATCCTGACCAAGTACGAAATTCTGTTCATCGCCGATGAAGTGATCTGTGGGTTTGGGCGTACCGGTGAGTGGTTCGGTTCCGACTACTACGATCTCAAGCCAGACCTGATGACCATCGCCAAGGGCCTGACCTCTGGTTACATCCCAATGGGTGGTGTGATCGTACGTGACGAAGTCGCCAAGGTCGTCAGCGAAGGCGGTGACTTCAACCACGGCTTCACCTATTCCGGTCACCCGGTTGCCGCCGCCGTGGGCCTGGAAAACCTGCGGATCCTGCGCGACGAGAAAATTATCGAGCGGGTCAAGGAAGAAACGGCACCGTATTTGCAAAAGCGTTTGCGTGAGCTCAACGATCATCCGTTGGTAGGCGAAGTGCGTGGCCTGGGCATGCTCGGTGCAATCGAGCTGGTCAAGGACAAGGCCTCGCGCACCCGTTACGAGGGCCAGGGCGCAGGCATGATCTGCCGTCAGCACTGCTTCGACAACGGTCTGATCATGCGCGCTGTGGGCGACACCATGATCATTGCGCCACCGCTGGTCATCAGCCGGGAAGAGATCGACGAGCTTGTGGAAAAGGCACGCAAATGCCTGGACTTGACGCTTGAGGCGCTGAAATAGCCAAGTGCTAGGCTAGCGTAATGGCATCATGTGGTTTCGAGGTGCTCTTTCCTTGAAAGAGCGCCTTGGAACTTGCCAGACTAGCGACTGTTTCAGTCGCCCAGTGCTTGTGCCGTAAAGAGCCGGCCACTGAACAGATGGCTTAATAAAAAATTCTGGAGCATTACGCATGAAGAAATTGGGCAAGACGTTGTTGGCTATGTCCCTGATGGGCGCCATGGCCAGTGCTGTTCAGGCGGATGACAAAGTGCTGCACGTCTATAACTGGTCCGATTACATCGCACCAGACACCGTCGCCAACTTCGAGAAGCAGACCGGTATCAAGGTCGTCTATGACGTCTTCGACAGCAACGAAACCCTCGAGGCCAAGTTGCTGGCAGGCAAGTCCGGTTATGACATCGTCGTACCGTCGAACAACTTCCTGGCCAAACAGATCAAGGCGGGTGTCTATCAGGAACTGGATCGCTCCAAGCTGCCAAACTGGAAGAACCTTGACGAAGATCTGCTCAAGGCCGTTGGTGATGCCAGCGACCCGGGTAACAAGTACGCATTCCCGTACATGTGGGGCTCTATCGGTATTGGTTACAACCCAGAGAAGGTCAAGGCTGCGCTGGGTGTCGACAAGATCGATTCCTGGGACGTGGTGTTCAAGCCCGAGAACATCGAAAAGCTCAAGAGCTGTGGCGTAAGCTTCCTCGATGCGCCGACCGAAATGATCCCGGCGGCTCTGCATTACCTTGGCAAGCCGACCAACAGCACAGACAAAGCTGACCTGAAGGCCGCTGAAGAACTGTTCCTGAAGATCCGACCGTCGATCAGTTACTTCCACTCCTCCAAGTACATCTCGGACCTGGCCAACGGCAACATCTGCGTCGCTGTGGGTTACTCGGGTGACCTGGAGCAGTCCAAGGCGCGTGCTCACGAAGCCGGTGACAAGGTCAAGCTGGACTACATCATTCCGAAAGAAGGCGCCGGTACCTTCTACGACATGGTTGCTATCCCTAAAGATGCCGCCAATGTCGACGCCGCTTACAAGTTCATGGACTTCCTGATGCAGCCGGAAGTCATGGCGGGTATCACTAACGCAGTACGCTTCCCGAACGGCAACAAGGCGGCAACCCCGCTGGTAGACAAGGATATTTCGGGTGATCCGAGCATCTATCCACCGGCTGATGTGAAGAAGCAGCTGTACGCAATTGCTGACCCAGGCGCGAAAGCTCAACGCGAGATCACTCGCAGCTGGACCAAGATCAAGTCGGGCAAATAAGCCGGCGGTATCCCTGGGCGCGGTGTGAATCACGTCCAGGGATCATTTAGCGGCAAATTTTTTTTGCGACATCAGTGCATCGAAGGTAAGTTGCGCGCCGGTTTGCGTTGATGGCAGGTGTTTCTGTCGTTTGCCACTGGCACTATTGTGAGGACCTCCCACTTGTCTATATCTACATTTCGCAAGGCCATGCTGGCTGGAGCGGGTCTGACGCTGGCGATCAGCGTCCAAGCGGCGCCCACGGTGCACTTTTATAATTGGTCGGACTACATCGGGCAGACGACGCTCGCAGACTTCGAGAAAGCTACGGGCATCAAGCCTGTACAGGACGTCTTCGACTCCAATGAAACCCTGGAAGGCAAACTCCTGGCGGGCCGTACTGGCTACGACGTAGTGGTGCCGTCCAACCATTTCCTCGGTAAGCAGATCAAGGCGGGCGCGTTCCAGAAGCTCGACAAGTCGTTGCTGCCGAACTATTCGAATCTGGATCCGGCACTGATGAAGCGCCTGGAAAAGAACGATCCGGGCAATCAGTACGCCGTTCCATATCTGTGGGGTACCAACGGCATCGGTTACAACGTCGAGAAGGTCAAGGCGGCGCTGGGCACCGACAAGATCGATTCCTGGGCCATGTTGTTCGAGCCGGAAAACATCAAGAAGCTCTCCAAGTGTGGTGTTGCCTTCCTGGACTCGGCCGATGAGATGCTGCCTGCGGTGCTCAACTATATGGGGCGTAATCCCAACAGTACTGATCCCAAGGACTATGCCGACGCTGAGAAGAAGCTGTTGGCAGTGCGCCCTTATGTGACGTATTTCCATTCGTCCAAGTACATCTCGGACCTGGCCAATGGCGACATCTGTGTGGCTGCTGGTTTTTCCGGTGACGTGTTCCAGGCCAAGGCCCGTGCTGAAGAAGCTGGCAAAGGCGTGGACGTGGCGTATGTGATTCCCAAGGAAGGCGGCAACCTCTGGTTCGACATGCTGGCAATCCCCAAGGATTCCACCAATGTCAAAGAGGCCCATGCTTTCATCAACTATTTGCTGAAACCTGAAGTTATTGCTCAGGTCAGTGATTACGTCGGTTATGCCAACCCGAACCTCAAGGCTGGCGATCTGATGGACCAGAGCGTGCGAACCGACGCAGCGGTTTACCCACCGCAAGAAGTGCTGGACAAGTTGTACGTTAGCTCCGAGTTACCACCCAAAGTGCAACGTTTGATGACCCGTAGCTGGACCAAGGTCAAGTCGGGCAAGTAAGTATCCAGGGTCCGCCACGGCAGGGGCGGACGCAAAAAATCTTGTTGGGAGTTTCACAAATGGCTGTTGCCTCCGGTGCCTATAAGAAAGCCCTCGAGGGCGACCAGCAACCTAAACAGGTGCTGGTCAAAATCGACCGGGTCACGAAAAAATTCGACGAAACGGTCGCGGTGGACGATGTGTCCCTCGAAATCAAGAAGGGCGAGATCTTCGCTCTGCTTGGCGGCTCCGGTTCGGGTAAATCTACCTTGCTGCGTATGCTCGCCGGCTTCGAGCGGCCAACCGAGGGACGCATCTTCCTCGATGGCGTAGACATTACCGATATGCCGCCCTATGAGCGGCCAATCAACATGATGTTCCAGTCCTATGCGCTGTTTCCGCACATGACCGTCGCGCAGAACATTGCCTTCGGCCTGCAGCAGGACCGCATGCCCAAAGCCGAGATCGACGCCCGTGTTGGCGAGATGCTCAAACTGGTACACATGACCCAGTACGCCAAGCGTAAGCCACACCAGCTTTCCGGTGGCCAGCGCCAACGTGTTGCCCTGGCCCGCTCGCTGGCCAAACGTCCGAAACTGTTGCTGCTCGACGAGCCGATGGGGGCGCTGGACAAGAAGTTGCGTTCGCAGATGCAATTGGAACTGGTAGAGATCATCGAACGTGTGGGCGTAACCTGCGTGATGGTGACCCACGACCAGGAAGAGGCCATGACCATGGCCCAGCGCATCGCCATCATGCACTTGGGCTGGATTGCCCAGATCGGCAGCCCGATCGACATCTATGAGACGCCAACCAGTCGCCTGGTTTGCGAATTCATCGGTAACGTCAACCTGTTCGACGGTGAAGTGGTCGAGGATGCTGAGGGTCATGCGGTCATTGCCAGCCCGGAACTCGAACGCAAAATCTATGTTGGCCATGGTGTTACCACTTCGGTTGAAGACAAGCGCATCACCTACGCACTGCGTCCGGAGAAACTTCTGGTAACTACCGCGCAGCCGACCTGTGAGCACAACTGGTCGCGCGGCAAGGTTCACGACATTGCCTACCTTGGCGGTCACTCGGTGTTCTACGTCGAGCTGCCTGGCGGCAAGATCGTCCAGTCGTTTGTTGCCAACGCCGAGCGTCAGGGCACCCGTCCAACCTGGGACGACCAGGTTTATGTCTGGTGGGAAGACGACAGCGGTGTGGTACTGCGGTCATGAACATGCGCAAGCTCAAGCGAGCGCTCAATCGAATAAAGCCTGAAGGTCGCCATTTGGTTATTGGCGTTCCGTTCATCTGGCTGTTCCTGTTCTTCATGCTGCCGTTCTTCATCGTTCTAAAGATCAGCTTTGCTGAAGCCGACGTAGCGATCCCGCCTTACACCGAGATCTACAGCTACGTTGAAGGCAAGCTGCAGTTGGTACTCAACATGGCCAACTACGGCCTGTTGTCCGAGGATGAGCTGTACATCGCGGCCTACCTGGGCTCGTTGAAGATGGCCTTCTTCAGCACGCTGTTGTGCCTGCTGATCGGTTATCCCATGGCCTATGCCATTGCCAATGCGCGCAAGGAAAGCCAGACCGTCCTGTTGCTGCTGATCATGATGCCAACCTGGACCGCGATCCTGATTCGCGTCTATGCCTGGATGGGCATTCTCAGCAACAACGGCCTGCTCAACAGCTTCCTGATGTGGCTGGGCTTGATCGACCAACCGCTGCAGATCCTCAACACCAACCTTGCGGTGTATATCGGCGTGGTCTACTCGTACCTGCCGTTCATGATCCTGCCGCTGTACGCCAACCTGGTCAAACACGACCAGAGCCTGCTTGAAGCAGCATCGGACCTGGGTTCGAGCACCTTCAACAGCTTCTGGAAAATCACCGTTCCGCTGTCCAAGAACGGCATTATCGCTGGCTGCATGCTGGTGTTCATTCCGGTGGTGGGTGAGTTCGTTATCCCTGAACTGCTTGGCGGTCCGGAAACCCTGATGATCGGTAAAGTGCTCTGGCAAGAGTTCTTCAACAACCGTGACTGGCCGGTGGCGTCTGCCCTGGCAGTGGTGATGCTGGCGATCCTGATTGTGCCGATTCTGCTCTTCAACCGTAGTCAGGCCAAAGAGATGGAGGGCAGGGCATGAAGCGTTTCAGTTTCTCCAAGTTGATGTTGATAGTGGGCCTGCTGTTCATCTATCTGCCCATGCTGATCCTGGTGATCTACTCGTTCAATGCCTCGAAACTGGTAACAGTCTGGGGCGGCTGGTCGATCAAGTGGTATGTCGGCCTGCTCGACAACAGCCAACTGATGGGCTCGGTGATGCGCTCGCTGGAAATTGCCTGCTACACCGCGATTGCGGCAGTGGCATTGGGTACTCTGGCAGCGTTCGTGCTCACAAGGGTTACTCGCTTCAAGGGCCGTACCCTGTTCGGTGGCCTGGTTACCGCGCCGCTGGTAATGCCTGAGGTGATCACCGGTCTGTCGCTGTTGCTGCTGTTCGTGGCCATGGCGCAGTTGATCGGCTGGCCCCAGGAGCGTGGCATCGTCACCATTTGGATCGCCCACACCACCTTCTGTGCGGCCTATGTGGCCGTGGTAGTGTCGGCGCGTCTGCGTGAGCTCGACCTGTCGATCGAAGAAGCGGCGATGGACCTGGGAGCACGCCCTTGGAAGGTGTTCTTCCTGATCACTATCCCAATGATCGCGCCTTCGCTGGCGGCCGGCGGCATGATGTCCTTCGCCCTGTCGCTGGATGACCTGGTACTGGCCAGCTTCGTGTCGGGCCCTGGCTCGACCACGTTGCCGATGGAAGTCTTCTCTGCCGTGCGTCTGGGCGTGAAGCCGGAAATCAACGCCGTTGCCAGTCTGATCCTGCTCTCGGTGTCGATTGTGACCTTCATGGTCTGGTACTTCAGCCGTCGCGCCGAAGAACGTCGCCGCCGGGCGATCCAGCAGGCTATCGAGGAAAGTGCTGCAGAGTCGTGGAAACAACCAGACGTAGGTCGCTCACCTTCGCCTGTTTCAGCTTGATCTGAAAAGCGCGGAACAGCCTCGCTCCCATCCAGGGAGCAGGCTGTCCCGCGATGAGCTCTATCCCTCCAGCATCTTCTGTCCGCATAAATCTATTGATTTCGCACAAGCGGCAGCGCTGCGTCTGATCTACGCTAACACTCGCATCTCTCTATCGAACTGGTACATGCAAGGAGCCTGCATGACGGTGTTGCGTCCATTTTTAGTCGCCGGCCTAGGGCTATTGCTGATACTGACAGGGTGTGGTGAAAAGAAAACCGCTGAAGTCGAACTACCCAGGGTAGCCGTACAACACGTTCAACCCAGTGACTTTGCTGCTTCTGTGACCTTGACCGGGGATATACAGGCCCGGGTACAAACGGAACTGTCGTTTCGCGTGGGTGGCAAGATCATTTCTCGAAGTGTTGATATTGGCGATCACGTTAAAGCCAATCAGGTGCTGGCTCGACTTGACCCCAAGGACCTGCAGGCCAATGTCGACTCGGCCAAGGCTGAAGTGTTCGCAGCGCAAGCGCGGGTCACTCAGGCCAGTGCTGCATTTGTCCGTCAGCAAAAGCTGCTGCCCAAAGGCTATACCAGTCAAAGTGAATACGACTCGGCCCAGGCCACGCTACGTAGCAACCAGAGCGCATTGAAGGCCGCGCAGGCGCAGCTCGCCAACGCTCGCGACCAATTGGGTTACACCGCCCTGGTGGCCGATGCCGCAGGGGTCATCACCGAGCGTCAAGCTGAAGTAGGGCAGGTGGTTCAGGCCACGATGCCGGTTTTCAGCTTGGCCCGCGATGGTGAGCGTGATGCGGTGTTCAACGTTTATGAGTCCTTGCTGGTGGCGCCACCAAGTAACGAAACGATCGTGGTCAGTCTGGTCGACAACCCGAAGATCCAGGCCAAGGGCCAAGTGCGTGAAGTGACGCCGACGGTCTCAGCGCAGAGCGGGACGGTGCAGGTCAAGGTAGCGTTGCACGACGTTCCGGACGCAATGGAGCTGGGCTCGCCGGTCACGGCCACTGGCAATGTTCATGGAAAACCAAGTATCGAACTGCCTTGGTCGGCCTTGACCAAGGCGTTGCATGATCCAGCTGTCTGGCTGGTAGGGGATGACAACAAAGTCAGATTGCAGCAGGTCAAGATCGGTCGTTATCTCACCGGCAAGGTGGTGATCGGTGAAGGGCTCAAAGGCGGTGAAATGGTGGTGGTGGCAGGCGGGCAGCTACTCAATCCGGGCATGCAGGTGGAAATCGCGCCCTTTGAGGATATTGGGGTGGCTCAATGAAGACACTCACATTGGCGTTTTGCAGCGTGGTGTTGTTGACAGGGTGTGGCAAGGAAACCGCCGAGCCAGATCCGATTCGTCCGGTGCTGTCGCTGATCGTCGAGCCTCAAGTTCAAGCCGATCTTGGGCGATTTGCTGGCAGTATTCAGGCACGCTTCGAAAGCACCTTGGGCTTTCGCGTTGGCGGGCGTATTGCGCGGCGCTGGGTCGATGTCGGCAGTCAGGTGAAGGCAGGCGATACACTGGCCAGCCTTGATCCGGCCGATCAGCGTAACCAGCTACGGGCAGCCGAGGGTGATCTGGCGAAGGCCCAGGCGCAATGGATAAATGCTCAGGCTGATGCACGCCGGCAGCAACAGCTATTTGATCGCGGCGTGGGTGCGCAGGCACAACTCGATAGCGCGATGACCGATATGAAAACCACAGGCGCTACCCTGGAGCAAGCGCGAGCTGCTGTCGATCAGGCGCGTGATCAACTCGGTTACACCGAGTTGCGATCCGATCATGCGGCGGTGGTCACCGATTGGCAGGCGGAAGCCGGGCAGACCGTCAGTGCCGGCCAGGCGGTTGTCACCTTGGCTCGCCCGGATATCAAGGAGGCGGTTATCGACCTGCCGACCTACCTGGCCGAACAGCTATCTGGTGATTTGAAATTTGTCGTCGCTTCGCAACTTGACCCCGACATCAGCACCACCGCGACGTTGCGTGAACTTGAGCCGCAGGCGGATGCCGCCACGCGAACGCGCCGAGCGCGACTGACCTTGGCCACCACTCCGGATGCTTTTTATCTGGGTACCGCGATCAGTGTCACCTTGACATCGGCGGTATCCCCGCGGGTGGAACTGCCCGCCTCGGCGCTGCTGGAAAGCGACGGAAAAAGCCGAGTCTGGGTGGTCGATCCGCAACAGGAAACGGTCGCTATTCGTGACGTGCAGTTGCTTGAACGAACGCCGACCAGCGTCGTACTGAGTGCAGGTTTGAAGGCCGGGGATCGTGTAGTAACTGCAGGCGTCAACAGCCTAAAGCCCGGTCAGAAAGTATTAGTCGATGAGGACAGTCCACGATGAAAGGAAGCTTCAACCTGTCGGAGTGGGCGCTGAAGCACCAATCCTTTGTTTGGTACCTGATGTTCGTCAGCTTGCTGATGGGCGTATTTTCCTACATGAACCTGGGGCGGGAGGAAGATCCTTCTTTCACCATTAAAACCATGGTGATTCAGACGCGTTGGCCTGGGGCAACGCAGGATGAAACCCTCAACCAGATCACCGACCGCATCGAGAAAAAGCTCGAGGAGCTAGACTCACTCGATTATGTAAAGAGTTACACCCGTCCGGGTGAATCGACCGTCTACGTGAACCTGCTCGATACCACTCCTTCCAAAGCGATCCCCGAGATCTGGTATCAGGTACGCAAGAAGATTCAGGATATTCGTGGCGAGTTTCCCCAAGGTATCCAGGGGCCTGGATTCAACGACGAGTTCGGTGACGTCTACGGGTCGATCTACGCATTTACCGCCGATGGTTTGACCATGCGCCAACTGCGCGACTACGTCGAGCAGGTGCGAGCAGTGATCCGCGAAGTGCCAGGCTTGGGCAAGGTCGAGATGATCGGTACCCAGGACGAAGTGCTGTTCCTGAATTTCTCCACGCGCAAGCTGGCCTCCTTTGGCATTGACCAGCGCCAGGTGTTGCAGGCGTTGCAGAGCCAGAACGCGGTAACGCCGGCCGGGGTGATCGAGGCTGGACCTGAACGCGTGTCGGTCCGTACGTCCGGGCAGTTCGCTTCGGAAAAGGATCTTGAAGCGGTCAATCTGCGTATCAATGACCGCTTCTTCCGTTTGGCGGACATCGCCGAAATCGAGCGCGGCTACGTTGATCCGCCGTCGCCGCAGTTTCGTTTCAATGGTCAGCCTGCCATAGGTCTGGGCATCGGCATGAAAGCCGGTGGCAACATCCAGGCGTTTGGTGCCGACCTGCACAAAACCATGAACCAGGTGATTTCCGAACTACCGGTAGGCGTCGGGGTGCACACCGTGTCCGACCAGGCTGTGGTGGTGGAAGAAGCCGTAGGTGGCTTCACCAGTGCCCTGTTCGAGGCGGTGATCATCGTTCTGGTGGTGAGCTTCATCAGCCTGGGCCTGCGCGCCGGCCTGGTGGTGGCGTGCTCGATTCCGTTGGTGCTGGCGATGGTGTTCATCTTCATGGAGTACAGCGGCATCACCATGCAGCGGATCTCGTTGGGGGCATTGATCATCGCCCTGGGGCTGTTGGTAGACGATGCGATGATCACGGTGGAGGTAATGGTGACGCGCCTGGAGATGGGTGAGACCAAGGAGCAGGCAGCAACCTTTGCCTACACCTCGACGGCCTTTCCGATGCTCACGGGCACCCTGGTGACAGTCGCAGGTTTTATGCCGATTGGTCTCAATGCCAGTTCTGCAGGTGAGTACACCTTCACACTCTTTGCGGTGATCGCTGTTGCGTTGCTGGTGTCCTGGGTTGTGGCAGTGGTGTTCGCGCCGGTGCTGGGAGTGCATATCCTCAGCGCCAAGGTCAAACCGCACAACGAGGAAACCGGCCGCGTCGGCAGGGCATTCGAACACAGCTTGCTGTGGTGCATGCGCCATCGCTGGCTGACTATCATCGGCACCATCCTGATCTTTCTGCTGGCGCTGTTTTGCATGCGATTCGTGCAGAACCAGTTTTTCCCCGCTTCGGACCGCCCTGAAATTCTTGTCGACCTCAACCTGCCGCAGAACGCCTCTATCGAGGAGACCCGCAAAGCGGTGGATAAGCTGGAGGCCACGCTCAAGGGTGATCCGGACATCGAGCGCTGGAGCACTTACATCGGCCAGGGTGCGATTCGTTTCTACCTGCCATTGGACCAGCAACTGCAGAACCCCTACTACGCGCAGCTGGTCATCGTCAGTAAGAGCTTCGAGTCCCGCGAAATACTCATCAAGCGCTTGAAGGAACGGTTGCGTGAAGACTTCGTCGGCATTGGCAGCACAGTGCAGTCACTTGAAATGGGTCCTCCTGTCGGGTTGCCAATCCAGTATCGGGTAATGGGCAAGGACATCGACGAGGTTCGTAAACACGCCATCGCCTTGGCGACCCTGCTCGACAGCAATGACAACATCGGCCAGATCATTTACGACTGGAACGAGCCTGGCAAAGTCCTGCGAGTCGACATCGCCCAGGACAAGGCACGGCAGCTTGGCCTGTCGTCCGAGGACGTGGCCAACGTGATGAACAGCATTGTCAGCGGCACGACCATCACCCAGGTAAATGACAACATCTACCTGATCGACGTTATTGCGCGCGCCGTAGGCAGTGAACGTAGCTCGCCGCAAACGCTGCAAAACCTGCAGATCGTCACCCCCAACGGTACGTCAATTCCCTTGCTGGCATTCGCTACAGTGCGCTACGAGCTGGAACAGCCGCTGGTCTGGCGCCGCGATCGCAAGCCGACCATTACCATCAAGGCTGCCGTGCGCGGTGACATTCAGCCGACCGACCTGGTAAGAGAGCTCAAACCGCAGATCGACGATTTTGCCAGCAAGTTGCCGGCTGGGTACAAAATCGAAACCGGCGGTACCGTGGAGGCGAGTGGCAAGGCCCAGGGCCCGATTGCCAAAGTGCTACCGCTGATGCTGTTCCTGATGGGCACGTTCCTGATGATTCAGTTGCACAGCGTGCAGAAGCTATTCCTGGTCGCGAGCGTGGCACCGCTGGGCTTGATCGGTGTGGTTCTGGCCCTGGTTCCAACAGGTACACCGATGGGCTTTGTGGCAATTCTGGGGATTCTTGCGCTGATCGGCATCATCATTCGTAACTCGGTGATTCTGGTGACCCAGATCGACGAGTACGAAGGCCAGGGCTTCACGCCGTGGGCTGCGGTTCAGGAAGCTACCAACCACCGCCGTCGGCCGATTCTGTTGACGGCCGCAGCGGCGAGTCTGGGCATGATCCCCATTGCACGTGAAGTGTTCTGGGGCCCCATGGCCTACGCGATGATTGGCGGGATCATCATTGCCACCTTGCTGACATTGCTGTTCCTCCCGGCCTTGTATGTGGCCTGGTACAAGATCAAGGAGCCGCAGAACGCAGAGGGATAAGGCCATTGCAGAGCATCCCCGTCCGCTTCCCGGGGCGGGCAAAGGGAGCGGGAATTGGAATAAAAAAACCGGCGCACAGGGCGCCGGTTTTTTTTTGTTGGCGTTTCGACTTACAAGCCGTCGAGCATTGCCTTGTTGCGAACTGCACCCTTGTCGGCGCTGGTGGCTAGCAGGGCGTAGGCTTTCAGTGCGGTAGTTACTTTACGTGGACGCACTTCCACTGGCTTCCAGCCTTTCTTGTCTTGTTCTACGCGACGTGCAGCCAGCTCTTCATCGCTAACCAGCAGGTTGATCGAACGGTTGGGGATGTCGATCAGTACCTTGTCGCCATCCTGAACCAGACCAATAGCGCCGCCGGCAGCTGCTTCAGGGGAAGCGTGGCCGATGGACAGGCCCGAGGTGCCACCAGAGAAGCGGCCATCGGTCAGCAAGGCACAGGCTTTACCCAGGCCCTTGGATTTCAGGTAGGAGGTCGGGTAGAGCATTTCCTGCATGCCCGGGCCACCTTTCGGACCTTCGTAGCGAATGATGACGATATCGCCTTCCTTCACTTCGTCGGCAAGAATGCCGCGCACGGCGCTGTCCTGGCTTTCGAAGATTTTCGCGTTGCCTTCGAAGACATGAATCGACTCGTCGACGCCGGCAGTTTTTACTACGCAGCCGTCCAGAGCGATGTTGCCGTACAAGACGGCCAGGCCGCCTTCTTGCGAGTAGGCGTGTTCGACACTGCGGATGCAGCCGTTCTCACGGTCATCATCCAGGCTTTCCCAGCGTGTCGACTGGCTGAAAGCGGTCTGGGTCGGAATACCGGCCGGGCCAGCTTTGAAGAAGTGGTGTACGGCTTCGTCGCTGGTCTGGGTGATGTCCCACTTGGCGATGGCTTCTTCCATGCTCGGGCTGTGCACGGTCGGCAGGTCGGTGTGCAGCAGACCGCCACGGGCCAGCGAGCCGAGGATGCTGAAGATGCCGCCGGCGCGGTGGACGTCTTCCATGTGGTACTTCTGGATATTCGGCGCGACCTTGCACAGTTGCGGCACTTTGCGCGACAGGCGATCGATATCGCGCAGGTCGAAATCGATCTCCGCTTCCTGGGCGGCAGCCAGCAAGTGCAGGATGGTGTTGGTCGAGCCACCCATGGCGATGTCGAGCATCATGGCGTTCTCGAACGCCTTGAAGTTGGCGATATTGCGTGGCAGTACGCTCTGGTCGTTTTCGCCGTAGTAGCGTTTGCACAGCTCGACGATGGTGCGCCCGGCTTGCAGGAACAGCTGTTCGCGGTCGCTGTGGGTCGCCAGGGTCGAACCGTTGCCGGGCAGGGCCAGGCCCAGCGCTTCGGTCAGGCAGTTCATCGAGTTGGCGGTGAACATGCCGGAGCAGGAACCACAGGTTGGGCAGGCGCTGCGCTCGTATTCGGCGACTTTTTCATCGGAGGCGGTCGAATCGGCGGCGATGACCATGGCGTCGACCAGATCCAGGCCGTGGCTGGCCAGTTTGGTCTTGCCGGCTTCCATCGGTCCACCGGAAACGAAAATCACCGGAATGTTCAGGCGCAGGGCGGCCATCAACATACCAGGGGTGATCTTGTCGCAGTTGGAGATACATACAATGGCGTCGGCGCAATGAGCGTTGACCATGTATTCGACCGAGTCGGCGATGATTTCTCGGCTAGGCAGGGAATAGAGCATGCCGTCGTGGCCCATGGCGATGCCATCGTCCACCGCAATGGTGTTGAACTCTTTGGCTACACCACCGGCACGTTCGATCTCACGGGCGACCAGTTGACCCAGGTCCTTCAGGTGCACATGCCCCGGGACGAACTGAGTGAACGAGTTGGCGATGGCGATGATCGGCTTTTTAAAATCTTCGTCTTTCATCCCAGTGGCGCGCCACAAGGCGCGTGCGCCGGCCATGTTGCGACCGTGGGTGGACGTTTTCGAGCGGTAATCAGGCATGAAGCACTCCTGGCGGCTAATCAGGTAACAAAAAGGGGAGTGAGCTTCTCTTGTCCTTTGCACCGAAGGCATGTGGCCGCTGGTACGGATGAAGCCGAGATCGCCGCGGGATCGCCGTGCGCTCGGCCAGAGCTCATAAACCCGCCGGGATGACTGGCGATGAATAGCTCGATTCTACACCGCTGGCGCCGCGAAGGAATGGTGATGTAGAGGGTTGGTGGCGATCAGCACCCACATCGACCCGTCATCGGTCTGTCAGACCTTTTGTAAGAGCTTTCTGAATCGTTGCGAAAGCCCCTGAAAGCGGCTGTTTCCGCCAGTCGAACTGGCTATCATCGCTGCGCCGCATGTGCGGCTTACGAGACGACACCCTTAATGGACCTTCCCAGTTTCAGTTCATCGCGAACCTACATTCTGGCACTGAACACAGTGGCGCCAGGGCTGCCCGTCAGCTGACCGATATTCCTTGCGGTCGGCCTCCAGGCACCTGCGCTGCTGCCTGGAGATCGAAATGACATTTATTCACGAACTAAACCGTACCGCCCCGGCATCGTCCAAGGCTCAAGCGCAGACTCATCGCGCAGCCGTCGAGGAGGCAACCGAGGATTTCCACAAGGGCGCCTTGATCTCTACCCCGTTGGGTAACCTGAAGACAGCCACGATTGGCCTGTTGTATCGCAAGCGCGTGTTCTGGCTGGTTCTACTGGTGTTTGGCAACCTGTTTTCCGGGGCTGGAATCGCCATTTTTGAAGAAACCATCGCTGCACACATCGTCCTGGTGTTCTTTCTGCCGTTGCTGGTCGACAGCGGCGGCAATGCCGGGGCCCAGTCGGCAACGTTGATGGTCCGCGCCTTGGCTACAGGTGAAGTGGTCATGCGTGACTGGTTGAGTTTGCTCGGTCGCGAGTGCGGGGTCGCCTTGGCATTGGGATGTACCATGGCCATCGCCGTGGCGTCGCTTGGGGCGTTGCGTGGCGGCCGGGATATCGCGCTGATCGTGGCCAGCAGCATGTTGGTAATAGTGTTGCTTGGCAGCCTGATCGGTATGAGCCTGCCGTTCCTGCTAAGCCGTATCAAGCTCGCCCCGGCCACGGCCAGCGGGCCTTTGGTGACATCGATTGCCGATGCCGCTGGGGTGCTGGTGTACTTCGGGATCGCTTCGCAGGTGCTGGATATCTAACCACGCTGGCGACTGTGTTGTGCAGACACGCCCGTTAGCAGCGCGCTTGCCCCGCGATGCGATGTAAATCAATGCTCGCGATCGCAGGGCAAGCTTCACCCGCTTAGCTGTTAGGCAGCAATCGACAGGTAATGCTCTTGATGTAGCGGGTTTCCGGGATCGCTGGGTGTACCGGGTGATCCGGGCCTTGACCGCCGCGCTCGAGCAGCTGGATGTTACGATCCAGATGGCGGGCGCTGGTCAGCAGAATATTCTGCAAATCGTCCTCGGGCAGGTGCATCGAGCACGATGCGCTGACCAGAATGCCGTCCTTGGTCAGCAGGCGCATGGCCTGTTCGTTCAGACGACGGTATGCACCTTCACCGTTTTTCAGGTCTTTCTTGCGTTTGATGAAGGCGGGTGGGTCGGCAACGATCACGTCGAAACGCTCTTCCGAGGCCTTGAGCTCTCTCAGGGCTTCGAATACGTCGCCTTCAATGCAAGTCAGCTTCTCGGCAATGCCGTTAAGTGCTGCGTTGCGTTCAACACCGTCCAGTGCGAAGCCCGAAGCGTCTACGCAGAACACTTCGCTGGCGCCGAAGGCACCGGCCTGAACGCCCCAGCCACCGATGTAGCTGAACAGATCGAGAACGCGCTTGCCTTGAACGTACGGCGCCAGGCGCGCACGGTTCATGCGGTGGTCGTAGAACCAGCCGGTCTTTTGGCCTTCCATGACCGGAGCTTCGAACTTGACGCCGTTCTCTTCCAGGGCAACCCACTCCGGCACCAGGCCGAACACGGTCTCCACGTAACGATTCAAGCCCTCGGCATCGCGTGCGGCCGAGTCGTTCTTGAACAGGATGCCGCTAGGCTTGAGCACCTGGACCAGCGCAGCGATAACGTCGTCCTTATGCTGCTCCATGGTGGCCGAGGCCAACTGCACAACGACGATATCGCCGAAACGATCCACTACCAGCCCCGGCAGCAGATCGGAATCACCGTACACCAGGCGGTAGAACGGCTTGTCGAACAGGCGTTCACGCAGTGACAGGGCGACGTTGATGCGGTGCACCAGTAGCGATTTGTCCAGCGCCAACTTTGCGTCACGCGACAGCAAGCGGGCACAGATAAGGTTGTTCGGGCTCATGGCGACGACGCCCAGGGCCTTGCCACCTGCGGTTTCCAGGATAGCCTGGTCGCCGGCCTTGAAGCCATGCAGCGGGGTCGCGGCGACGTCGATTTCGTTGCTGTAGACCCATAGGTGGCCGGCGCGCAGGCGGCGATCGGCATTGGCTTTGAGACGAAGGCTGGGCAGGGACATGACGTCGCTCCGGGAAAAAAGAGCGGGAGTATAACCCGATGCCTGGCGCGCCGATGTGAATAGCGACAAATTGCTACATGGCAGAGGCCTTGCTTGCTCCCCTGGCCGGGATGATCGGGTTAGAATCGCCGCTCAGTCCCGAGTGTGTACATATGTCCCAGGAACTCTCCGCCGAACAGATCCAGCACGCCTTGCAAGGCATCAGCGTACCGCCGCAGCCACAGATCATGGTCGATCTGCAGTTCGAGCAATATATGCCTGATCCCGACCTTGAGGTGATCGCCAAGCTGATTTCTCAAGACCCCGGTCTGTCGGGTGCTCTGCTCAAACTGGTGAACTCGCCTTACTACGGGCTGACCAACAAGATTGCCTCGATACAGCGTGCAGTGAATTTGCTCGGTAGCCGTTCGATCATCAACCTGATCAACGCCCAATCGATCAAGGGCGAAATGAGTGACGACACTATCGTTACGCTCAACCGTTTCTGGGATACCGCTCAGGATGTGGCGATGACCTGCCTGACCCTGGCCAAGCGCATCGGCTCCCAGGCGGTGGACGAAGCCTACGCCTTGGGCTTGTTCCATGACTGCGGTGTGCCGCTGATGCTCAAGCGTTTCCCCGATTACATGGGCGTGCTTGAAGATGCCTACGCCAGTGCCGGCCCTGACAAACGGGTGGTCGATACCGAGAACCAGGTGTTCAACACCAACCATGCAGTGGTGGGTTACTACACAGCCAAGTCCTGGCGCCTGCCCGAGCATTTGAGCAATGCCATCGCAAATCACCACAACGCCCTCGCAGTGTTCAGCGATGATTCGGCGCGCAGCAGCCAATTGAAAAACCTGCTGGCGATTCTCAAGATGGCCGAGCACATCTGCTCATCGTACCGGGTATTGGGCAATCAGAGTGTCGATCACGAGTGGCAGGCCATTGGGCACTTGGTGCTCGACTACGTGGGACTCTCGGAGTACGACTTCGAGAACCTCAAACAGACCATTCGCGAATTGGGCGGCCACTGATACATGCCGGAACTTCCAGAAGTCGAAACCACCCGGCGCGGTATTGCGCCTTACCTGGAAGGCCAGCGCGTCAGCCGGGTAGTCGTGCGTGACCGGCGTTTACGCTGGCCGATTCCCGAGGATCTCGACATTCGCTTGTCCGGGCAGCGTTTCGTCAAGGTCGAGCGCCGCGCCAAGTATCTGCTGTTAAATGCTGAAGTCGGGACGCTGATCAGTCACCTGGGCATGTCTGGTAATTTGCGTCTGGTCGAGATTGGCCTGCCTGCCGGCAAGCATGAGCATGTGGACATCGAATTGGAGTCGGGTCTTGCCTTGCGCTACACCGATCCGCGCCGTTTCGGAGCAATGCTCTGGAGTCTGGATCCACTCAATCATGAGTTGCTGATCAAGCTCGGGCCCGAGCCTTTGACCGACCTGTTTGACGGTGAGCGTCTTTTTCAGCTATCGCGCGGTAAGTCCATGGCGGTCAAGCCATTCATCATGGACAACGCTGTGGTGGTAGGGGTTGGCAACATATATGCGACCGAGGCGTTGTTCGCGGCGGGCGTCGACCCGCGTCGCGCGGCGGGCAGCATTTCACGGGCCCGGTACTTGAAGCTGGCTATCGAGATCAAACGCATTCTGGCCTGCGCGATCGAGCGCGGTGGCACCACTTTGCGCGACTTTGTCGGCGGTGATGGCCAGCCGGGCTACTTCCAGCAGGAGCTGTTTGTCTACGGTCGCCGGGAAGAACCGTGCAAGGTTTGTGGCAGCATCCTGCGCGAGGTCAAACTGGGCCAGCGCGCGAGCGTTTTTTGCCCGCGCTGTCAGAAGTGAAGGCTCTCAGCGGGGGCTGAGCACTTCTGCGCGGCCTACGCCGCGGGGGTCGCTGGCGGCTTCCAGCGTTTGCTTGGCCTTGTCCCAGAACAACACTTGCTGGTTGCCGTATGTGCGGCCCAGATCCTTGAGCTGGTAGCCACGGGCCTGCAGTTGGTGTTGCTGTTCGGCGCTGAAGGCCCCCGGTTCGTGCTCTACGACATCCGGTAGATACTGGTGGTGGTAGCGTGGCACGGCGGGCCAACTGGCGACCGGCTTACCTTCGAGGAAACCAAGCATCGACAACAGCACCATGCTGGGAATCCGGCTGCCGCCTGGCGTGCCAAAGGCAGCGAACTGCGTCGGGCTCTCGATGAAGGTTGGGCTCATGCTCGATAGCGGCCGTTTGCCGGCGGCTACGGCATTGGCTTGACTGCCCGCCAGCCCGTAGCTGTTGCTGCCGTGAGGGTCGGCGGCGAAGTCGTCCATTTCGTTATTCAGTACCACCCCGGTGCCGGGTGCGCTGAAAGCTGCACCGAACGGCAGGTTCACCGACAGCGTCGCGGCGACGGCGTTACCATCGGCATCGATCACTGCAAAGTGCGTGGTGTGATCGCCTTCGCGCCAAGGCGGCGACGGCGGCAGACTGCTGCTGGGCGTAGCCTGGTAGACGTCAATGCTGTCTGCAAGGCCGGTCAAGTAGTTGCGCGACAGCAACTGCGCTACCGGGTTGTGCACGTACTCCGGATCGCCAAGCAGGCCACGGTCGCGGTAAGCCCTGCGCAACACTTCCAGCACGTAATGGCTGCGTTGTACCGGCTCGGCGCTTTGCCAGGGCAGGCGCTGGAGCATCGCCAGGCTCTGTGCCAGGGCCACGCCACCCGCGGAGGGCGGTGGGGCGCTGATCAGCTCGCGCTGGTCGGCCAACGGGTAGCGCAATGGCTCGCGCTTGGCCGTGCGATAGTTGGCCAGGTCGTCCAGGCTCCAGATGCCACCCGCGCTCTGCACGCCTTCAACCATGGCCTGGGCCGTAGGGCCGGCATAGAAGCCATCGCGGCCCTGGTCGGCCAAACGTTGAAGAGTGATCGCCAGTTCAGGTTGGCGGATTTTTGCACCCAGCTCGGGTACTTCTCCGTCCTGCAGAAACAGCCGGGCGCTTTCCGGATCGTCACGCAGCGCACTCAAGCGCATCTTGGCCCGATCCCGGTAGATACGATCGACGGCAAAGCCCTGGTTAGCCAGGCGAATAGCCGGGGCCAAGGTGTTTCTTAGCGGTAGCTTGCCGTAATGCGCTGCAAGATCGGCCAGTGCCGCTGGCAAACCGGGGATCGCCGCCGCCAAAGGACCATTGATGGACAAGCCGGGCTGAACCTTGCCGTCCTGCAAATACATGGCTTCGCTGGCCTTGGCGGGCGCGCGCTCGCGCGCGTCGATAAAGGCGTAGCGAACCGGTGTGTCACCTTCACGCAGGAGGAAGAACCCTCCGCCGCCCAGTCCGGAGCCGTAGGGTTCGACGACTGCCAGGGCTGCACTGAGGGCAATGGCTGCATCGAACGCGTTGCCACCCTGCTGGAGGATTTCTCGGGCAGCGGCAGTGGCTTCGGTGTGCGGACTGGCGATCGCGGGACGCCCCGGGCCTTGGGCCTGGGCACCGACAGCCCCTAGCGCCAGGGTGGCGCCAAGGACTAACGGGAGGAACCGGGCGACGAACGGCATCAGGCCTTGCCGGTGATCTTGCGGTATTTGGCCATCAGTTCGTCTTCGGTCTCTGGATGCGCTTCATCCAGCGGGATGCAATCGACCGGGCAAACCTGCTGGCACTGCGGTTCGTCGTAGTGACCGACACACTGCGTGCACAGATTCGGGTCAATCACGTAAATCTCTTCGCCCTGGGAGATAGCGGCGTTCGGACACTCGGGTTCGCAGACGTCGCAGTTGATGCAATCGTCGGTGATGATCAGGGACATGGGGACTCCGGCCAGGGCTCAACACCCAGGCATTTGAAAACCAATGGGCACAATTGTGCCGCATTAGCGCCCGCAGTGCACGCGGGCGCCGTGGTCAAATCACCGATGTCACTTCTTGAAGCGTTCGGTCAGGGCTTCGGCCACCACGGGATGGACGAATTTAGTGATGTCGCCACCCAGAGCCGCGATCTCCCGAACCAAAGTCGAGGAAATGAACGAGTAACGCTCGGAAGGGGTGAGGAACAGGCTTTCGACATCCGGTGCCAGTTGGCGATTCATGTTCGCCAGTTGGAACTCGTACTCGAAGTCCGAAACGGCACGCAGACCGCGCAGGAATACATTGGCCTGCCTTTCCTTGGCGAAATGTGCCAACAAAGATGAGAAGCCGATGACTTCGACATTGGGCAGGTGCTTGGTAACCTCACGAGCCAGTTCCACCCGTTGTTCCAAGGGGAACAGAGGGTTTTTCTTCGGGCTGGCAGCGACCGCAATGATCACCTCGTCGAACAGCCGTGAGGCACGTTCGACCAGATCGCCATGGCCCTTGGTAATAGGGTCGAAAGTACCTGGGTACAACACTCGGTTCATCGCGTCGTCCTGGCAGGAGTGCGTTGGGGAGTCGGATGGTATCGCAGCAGTGGCAGTCGGCCAAGTCGCCTGCACATGCTGAAGGCACTATAGACAGTGAGGCCATTTGTTGTCATCTATTGGTAACCAGGCGTTCGATCAGCCCATCAGTGAGTCGGGCGGTCAGGCCGTACACCGACAATTGCGGGTTGGCTCCGATGCTGGTGGGGAACAGCGAACCGTCATGAATCGAGAGGTTGGCCAGTTGATGATGGCGTCCAAGACTGTCGCAGACAGCCTGGCGAGGGTCTTCGCCCATGGCGCAACCCCCCATCACATGGGCGCTGCCCAAGCGCGTGCGGAACAGTTCCAGGCTCAGGCCGTCGATCATTTTCCGGGCTTCTTGCAACGACTTCACGTAGCGACCGTCGCTGTGCACAGGCAGAACGGCCTCGGCACCGGCAGCAAACTGGATTTCAGCCATGCTGTGAAAGGCGCGGCGTACCCCTTCCCAGGCGTAGGGCGTGACGGCGTAATCGAGTACCGGTGAGCCATCGCCGCGCAACTGAACTTCGCCGCCGACACTTTGCGGGTGGAAACCGTCGCGCAGCAGGGCGAGCATCATGTGGGTGTTGGGGAGTTGCTCCATACGGATCGCATTTTCAGTACCCATGCCGCCGAGTAACGTGGCGGCCAGCGCGGGCTGCAGCGGTGGTACTTCAAGTTTGTAGCCGATTGGGCCGGTGACGCCATCGCGCCATTGAAAGTGATCGGAGTAGATCGACTGCGGGGCGCCGTAGAACGGATTGACCTTGTCCTTGAATAACCCTGCACTGAAATTGACCAGATGCAAGAAGGTGCGTTTGCCCAGGCGTTCATGGGGGTCCGGGGCGTCCGAGCGCAACAACAGACCAGGGCTGTTGATTCCGCCGCCGGCGAGAATGTAGTGTCGAGCTTTGACCTGAATCTTGCGCCCTGTCGGGTTGACGCAGCGGGCGTCCATGGCCAGGCATTGCAGGCCGCTGATGTGTTCACCGTCGTGGATCAGACGCTCAGCACGGGCCAGATAAAGCAGTTCGCCGCCTTTTTCCAGGGTGGCGGGAATGGACGTTACCAGCATCGACTGCTTGGCATTGACCGGGCAGCCCATGCCGCAATAACCCAGGTTCCAGCACCCGCGCACATTACGTGGAATGACTTTCCAACTGTAATCGAGGGCTTCACAGCCACGGCGTAGCACTTCGTTGTTGGCATTGGGTGGCATGGCCCACGGCGTAATGCCCAGGCGTTGCTCGATACGCTCGAACCAGGGCGCAAGCTCGACACTGCTCAGGCCTTTCACACCATGCTCGCTGGCCCAATGCGCAAGCGTCGGTTCCGGTGTGCGAAAGCTTGAAGTCCAGTTGATCAGGGTGGTGCCTCCTACGGCGCGGCCCTGCAGGATGGTGATTGCGCCATCCTTGCTCATGCGGCCGACACCTTCCTGGTAGAGGCTGGAGTACGCCTCGTCTTCGAGTAACTTGAAGTCGCTGCTGGTTTTGAGCGGCCCTTCCTCGATCAACAGCACCTTGAAGCCGGCGGCACTGAGCATTTCGGCACTGGTGGCGCCACCGGCGCCGCTACCGATGATGGCGACATCGGCTTCCAGGCTCAGGTCTTGGTCCAGGCGCGAGGCGTCACGGGTTTTCCAGCCGCGGCTCATGCCGTCGCGGAACAGGTCTGGTACGGGCATCTTCAGCCTCTTGTCGTTGTCAGTTGATTCAGATCTTCGGAGGGCCTGGGTAGCCGCATCTCGCCCAGGATTGAGGTAACTCGTACCAGGCCATCTGCAACAATTGCAGCAGTGAGGCATGGCCCATACGCAGCAGATTCAGCGAGCTGTTTTCCCAGCGCTGTAAAAAGGTCTGCAGTTGTTCGGTGCTGGCGCTTTCCCATCCACCCCAGATACCCGTGAGTGGCCCGCGGGTAACTGGCAGAGCGAGTACGTCGAACAATTGCTGTGTCAGTTTGAGCATCGCCGGAGACAGGCTGGCAAGCTTGCTGTCCAGCCGGTTGAGCACTGCGTCGACGTTTTCGGCAGCGGAGGTTCCGGCAAGGACCACCGGAATCAGGCTGCGTAGAATCGGCAAGTCACCCTGGCGCAAGGTGATGAAACCGCTGGCCGGCGTTTGCGCCGAGCAGCCGCTGAGGCTTGCGCCCAGGCCGGCTGTCGCCAGGAACGCGGTGGCGCCCAGGCTGAACTTGAGCAGTCCGCGACGACTCAGGGCGGATGTTGCAGGCAGATTTATGGTCATTGTTGTTGTGCCTGGAGTTGTTGTTAGCGAATGAAGAGTTTGTATACCCACTTGATCAGCGGCTTGCTGTAGGGCGGGTAGATCAGGCGTGCGGCGTTCAAGCGTTGCTTGGCGAACACGGCCTTGGCTTTGCTGAAAGTCAGGAAGCCGTCGTGACCATGGTAGTGGCCCATGCCCGAGGGACCGACGCCGCCGAAGGGCAGGTCGTCCTGTGCAACGTGCAACAACGTGTCGTTCAGGCAGACGCCGCCAGAGTGGCTCTGCTCGAGTACCTTCTGCTGTTCGCCACGGTCATAGCCAAAGTAGTAAAGCGCCAAGGGTCGAGGGCGTTGGTTGATGTAGGAAAGCGCCTCATCAAGATGGTCGTAGGGCACCAGCGGCAGTAGTGGTCCAAAGATTTCGTCCTGCATCACGCGCATGTCGTCGTTGACCTGCTGCAGCAGGTGTGGAGGAAGGCGCCGGCCCTGACGGACTTCCTGTGGGTACAGGTCGATGATTTTCGCGCCTTTGTCACGCGCATCACTGAGATAACTCTCCAGGCGTGCCAGGTGACGGGGATTGATGATCGCGGTGTAGTCGGGGTTATCGGCCACGCTCGGGTAGAAGCGATGCACGACCTTGCGATAAGCGTCGGCAAAGTCATCCAGACGTTCACGTGGCACTAAGACGTAGTCTGGCGCCACGCAGGTCTGGCCGGCATTGAGGGTCTTGCCGAAGGCGATCCGTTCAGCCGCATCGGCCAGGGGCACGGTAGCGGAGACGATGGCCGGCGACTTTCCACCCAGTTCCAGAGTAACGGGCGTCAGGTTCTGCGCCGCTGCCAGCATGACGTGGCGGCCGACGCTGGTGGCGCCGGTGAACAGCAAGTGGTCGAAGGGCAGGCGAGAAAATGCTTCGCCGACATCGGCTTCGCCCAACACCACGGTAATCAAATCTTGGGGAAACGCAGACTCCAGCAATTGCTTGAGTAACAAGCCAGTTGCCGGTGTGGCTTCGCTGAGCTTGAGCATGACTCGATTGCCAGCAGCCAGGGCGCAGGTCAAAGGGCCCATGGCCAGAAACAGAGGGTAGTTCCACGGCACGATGATTCCCACCACACCCAAGGGCTGGTACACCACCTTGGCGCTGGCAGGCTGGAACGCCAGGCCGACCTTGCGCGGCGAGTCCTTCAGCCACTGCTTGAGATGGCGTTCGGTATGACGCAGCCCCTGGATGCTAGGCATCACTTCGGCTAGTCGCGTTTCATCGATACTACGGCCGCTAAAGTCCTCACTGATGGCTGCGGCAAGGGCATCCTGGTGCTTGAGCAGCATCTGCCGCAGGCTTTTCAGCCACTGCAGGCGCTGCGCTGCAGGTGGCATGGGGTTGCCGGCGAACGCCTGGCGCTGAACGCTGAACTGGGTGGCGAGATCATCAAGGGTGCTAGAGGGCAAAAGGCGAGCAGCGTCGGCGGTCATGCGAAAACTCCACGGCAGTGTGTTTTTCTAGAGCTTATACTCTAATGCGCGCGTTTTGCGACTAGTTTTTAATGACAGGCAGGTACATCCACATTCGGATAAACCGTAAGATGGACCTAATCGATTAAAGCTCGGCATCTGGAACTGATCATGGCCCCGCGCATCAAGACCCGCGACCGCATCGTGCAGACCAGTCTGGAACTGTTCAACCAGCAGGGCGAGCGCAGCGTCAGCACCAATCACATTGCAGCGCATATGGAGATCTCTCCCGGAAATCTGTACTACCACTTCGCCAATAAGCAGGAAATCATTGCCGTGCTCTTCAGTCAGTACGAAGAGCAGGTGGAGAGCTTTTTGCGTCCACCGCAAGATCGCGTTGCCACGGTTGCCGACAAGCGTTTCTACCTCAAGGAGCTGTTAGCGGCGATGTGGGACTATCGCTTTTTGCACCGGGACCTTGAACACCTGCTCGACAGTGACAAAGAGCTGGCGGCCCGTTATCGACGTTTTTCCCAGCGCAGCTTGATCCAGGGCCAGGCAATCTACCGTGGTTTCGTGGAGGCTGGGCTGGTAGCCATGGATGCCGTGCAGATCGAGTCGCTGACACTCAATGCCTGGATTGTGCTGACCTCCTGGGTACGGTTTCTCTGCACTACTCGGGAAAGTTCGGCCTACCTCAGTGAAGATGCCTTCAAGCGAGGCATCTATCAGGTATTGGTTCTGGAGCTCGGTTTTGTAACTGCGCAAGCCCGCCCTGCGGTGGACGCCTTGTGCCAGGAGTTTTACGTATCGCTTAACCAGGCACTGGAGCAATAAAGCCCAGGCCCTATCCGTTCAATCGTTCAGGAGACTGTCATGCCCCTCGCGCAACTGATCACTGCCCAGCAATTGGCCGAACGCCTGGAGGCGCCGGAGCTGGTGATTCTCGATTGCCGCTTTGCCCTGGAAGATATCGACTATGGCCAGCGTAGTTATGCTGAGGGGCATATTGCCGGTGCACATTTTGCCGACCTTGAACGCGACCTCAGTGGTCCGATCATCAAGGGCGTGACGGGTCGCCATCCATTGCCCGACCCAGAGCGCTTGGTCGAGCGTCTGCAAGACTGGGGCATCGACAACGACAGCGAAGTCGTTCTGTACGACGACGGTCCCGGTGCCTTCGCTGCGCGTGCCTGGTGGCTGCTCGCCTGGCTTGGCAAACGTAGCGGCGTGTCGATTCTCGATGGTGGCCTCAAGGCGTGGCACGCAGCAGGGTTGCCGCTGAGCCTGGACGCACCGGCCAAACGCGAAGGTACTTTCAGAGGCGAACCTGATCCTGCAATGGTGCTTGATGCCACGCAGTTGGCACAACGCCTGGGCCAGGCCGACCTGACCCTGCTTGATGCCCGCGGTCTCCCGCGTTTTCGCGGCGAAGTGGAACCTATTGATCCTGTTGCCGGGCATATTCCCGGCGCGCAATGCGCAGCTTTCACCGACAACCTGGGCCCGGACGGTCGCTTCCTGGCTGCTGAGCAGCTCAAAAAGCGCTTTGCCGAAAAATTTGGCACGCGCGCGCCAGAGCAGCTGGTTGCCTACTGCGGTTCAGGTGTGACGGCTTGCCATAACCTGTTTGCCTTGTCGCTGGCGGGGTATCCGCTTGGAAAGTTGTATGCAGGGTCATGGAGTGAGTGGATTACCGACAACCAGCGCCCTGTAGCCACCGGGGATTAGGGTTCACAGGTCTGCCAGCCACTGCGGAATGCGTCTTTCCAGGTAATAGCCGGGATCCCGTACGCTGCCATCGACAAAGCCGACATGACCACCGCGCGAGTGCAACTCCAAGGTGGTCTTCGGCGCCAACTCTTTCGCCTCAGGCAGGCTATGGCTGAACACGAAAGGGTCATCGCTGGAATGGATTATCAACGTGGGCGTGCGGTTTTCGCCCAGGTAATAGCGGCTCGATGCCCTGCGGTAATAGTCCTTGGCGTCGATAAAGCCATTGAGTGGCGCAGTGACCTTGCCATCGAAGTCCCAGAAGGTACGCAGGTTCTCCAGCGGTCCCAGGCGATCCAGGGCTGCCAGTCCTTCCTGGTGGCCGTGGTGTTGGAAGTGACGCTGCTTATCTTTCACATACGCGAGCATGGCGCGCATGAAATGCGCCTGGTAAACCCGCGAAAAACCCAGGCCAATTCGGTCGGCGCATTGGTCCAGGCGAAACGGAACCGACACTGCCACCGCTGCCTGCACCTGGCTCGCCGAACCTACCTCACCCAGATGCTTGAGCAGCACATTACCGCCCAATGAGTAGCCGACCGCGTAGATCGGTGCCAACGGACGACTGCTGCGCAGATGCGCGATTGCTTCGGCCAGGTCTTCGCTGGCGCCGGAGTGATAGCTGCGTGCAAGAAGGTTGGGCTCACCAGAACAGCCACGCCAGTTCAAGGCCACGCTGGCCCAGCCTCGCGCCGCAAGGCAACGCTGCAAACCGATCACGTAGGGTGAGTTGGACGACCCGGTCAAACCATGGAGTAACAGTACCAGCGGCGCATCAGCGCTGTGCGGCCCATGCCAGTCGAGGTCGAGAAAGTCTCCGTCGGCCAACCAGAGCCGCTCGCGCTGACGAGACAAGACAGCCGACTTGCGCCAGAGCGGCCCCCACAATGTCTGCAGGTGTGGGTTGCCCAGCCCCCGGGCGGGCGTGAAGGGGCTGGGCGCAGATGAAGACATTGCGGCGTACTCACAAATCTTGTTACAAGTTAGTGTATGCCGGGTTCCTGAACTTCGCTGCAATCAACCCGCCGGCTGCTCGGGTAAGGGATGCTGCTCGCCTGTAGGGCCGACGCTGATCCGCACCAGCTTGTCGAGCTTGAGGTGTTTTTTCAAGGCGACGTTCAGCTCATCCAGTGTCAGTGCCTGAACGTGCGCGATGAACGCTTGGCGGTAATCCAGTGGCAACTGATGCACGCCTATACGCATCAGAATCTGACTGAGCTGTTCATTGCTTACCGATTCTCGAAGGTAGACACCGCGCAATTTGTTCTTGGCATCGGTGAATTCTTGTTCAGTCGGGCCATTGTCGGCGTACTCCTGCAACAACTCTTCGAGCAGCGCAACGGCGCCCTCCTGGTATTTGGCTTGAACTTGAGTATTGAACACCCAGATCCCGGTGCCAGTCGGTTGCAGCAGGTGAGAGCTGGCGCTGTAGGTCAAGCCGCGTTGGGTGCGCAGTTGCTCGAAGAGTCGAGACGTTGATCCACCACCGAGTATCAGGTTAGCCAAGGTCAGTGCCGGCGCATCGGGATGATCGATACCGACCCCAGGTATGGCCAATAGCAGGAGTGATTGAGCACCGGGGTGTGCGATGTGATAGATCTCCGGCTCGAACGTTGCTGGTTTCTGCAGCGGCGGCAGGGCCGTGCCTCCAGGCAAGGCAGTGGACAGTTGGGTGGCGATATCCCGGGCCTGCTCTTGAGTGAGGTCGCCGACCAGGGTGATCAGTGCGTTTTCTGCGTTGAACGCATGTTGATGAAATGCCTGGAGGTCGGCGATTTTCAATGTTTCAAGCGTCTGCGGTGTACCAAGCTTGGGCGTGGCATAGGGGTGACCGGCATAGGTATGCGCATACAGCTGCGAGAGCGCTTTGGTCATGGCGTAATCTTTGTTTCGCGCGGACAGGCTGTTCATCTGATCTTTGATCAGTTGCAACTTGTCTTCGGCAAACTGCGGTTGACCTAATACCTCGGCTAACAACGCCACTGCCTTGGCACGGTGCGGCCCTGAGCTGAGGCTACGCACGCTCACGTAGGTGTAGTCGAGATGAACTGATTTTTGGAATTTTGCACCGATTTCGTCAAATTCCTCGGCAATCTGCAGGTCATCGCGCTGAGTTGTTCCCTCATCGAGCATGCCGGTGGTGAGCTGAGCAAGTCCTGACGCGCCATCGTCCCTAGCGCTGCCTGCGTCGAACACGACTCGCACATCGAACATTGGTAGCTTCGGGCTGCGTAGAAACAGCACCTGGCTTCCCTGGGGCGTTTGCCACGATTCGATTGGCAGCTGCAATTGCGCAGGAGAGGCGGGAGGCGTCTTCAATGACTCCAGCTCAAGGACGTGGGATTGTTCCTGTGCATGGAGCACGCCGCACACCAGCGCCAGTAAGGCATATAGAAAACTGCTCGTGATTTTATTCATCTTCGGCCTCCTCGGCCTGGAAATAGGCAGCAGCGAAACGCTCGCGGGTGAAGTACGAAGCCGCGACTTGTTGAATTTTTTCCGGTGTTATCAGTGCCAACCTGGCGGCGTCAGCATCCAGTTGGGAGATCGCCAGGTCACTGCCCAGAAGGGCTGAAATGCTGGCTGCCTGACCTTCCAGATGGTCTTGAGCGAAGACCTTTTCAGCCAACAGCAAGGCTTTGGCTCGTTCAAGCTCTTGCGGCTCGGGCGGGGTCTGCTTCAAGTTGTTCAGTTCCGCCCAGATGGCTTTCTGGATCTCCGGCAGTGGGCGAGGTTGGGCGATATTGACCAAGGCGGTGATTTCAAAAAGCGTATCGCCCCTTGATATCGCTTTGTATTTGACCCGGGGAGAGGAAAGGATTGCCTGCTGACGATGCAGGCGGGTGCTGAGTCGTGCGCCCATTCCTGCTCCCAGCAGCGCTTGAATCAATCGCAAGGCCTCTACATCGTCTGCCTGTTCGGCTGTTGCGTAGGTGGGCACGTTGAAGGCCATGTTCAGCAATGGGGTGCTGGACTTATCGAGTACGGTCATTGTTCTCGGGCCTGCCGGAATCGACTGCAAGGGCCGCTTTGTCACTGGCAAGTGTTGCCGGGAGAAGCCCGCGAAGTAGTGTTCAACTTGCGCTTTGACTTCATCGAGTTGCACATCGCCAACGACAACCAAGGTGACGTTGTTGGGTGCATACCAGGTCTGATACCAGGCTTTGAGCTCCTCGTTGCTCATGCGCTCAAGGTCATTCTGCCAGCCGATCACAGGCGTGCTGTAGCTGCTGGTATAGGCAATGGATTGCAATTGCTCTCGTGTTCTATCGGTGGGGTAGCCGTCGACTTCCTCGCGGCGCTCAGATTTTACTGCTTCTATTTCGTGCTCGAATTCGGCAGCGTCGAGGGTGGCGCCCTGAAGCAGGTCAGCGTTCAGCTCCAGTGCCACAGCCAGGCGATCGCTGGGTAAGGTCTGGTGGTAGACCGTCATGTCGCGAGTGGTGTAAGCGTTCTGGCTGCCGCCCAGGCGTTCGATGATTTGCGAGAACTCTCCGGGCGCAGTCTTTGAACTGCCACGAAAGAGCATGTGCTCCAGGGCATGAGACAGGCCCGATTGGCCGGGGTATTCATGACTAGAACCGACTTTGACGAGCATATGGGTAGTGACCACCGGGGCTCGGCGATCTTCGCTGACGACCACTTGCAGGCCGTTATTCAGGCTGAAGGTGTGACGGACGGGCAAATCGGCCAGGGCTTGGCCCGAGAACAGAAGCAAGCCAAGCAGGCCGCTTCCTAGGCAATAACGTCGTTCCATGACGGCGCTCCTTCTGGTTGATGACCAGAGGAACGATCAGCTACAACGAGGGGGCGCAGGGGCTATTTAATTACCACACTGTTAGCGGCCCCCGTCTTCACAGGGGCCGCGAGCCAATTCAGCCACGCTGCCAGAGGGCGTAGTACACCTGTCCGGCTTTCTTCTCGCGATGCAGACGCCAGTTACCTGGCAGCTGCAGCGTAGAAGGCGGGGTTTCGCTTTCGGTGTAGATCCAGGCATTGGCAGCCAGCCACTGGCGCTCTTCAAGGAGTGCACAGGTGGCTGGCAGCAGTTCCTGGTGGAACGGTGGGTCGAGGAATACCAGATCGAAAGCAAGCTTCGGCTCGCCTTGCAGGTAGCGCTGGGCATCGCTCTGGATCACCTGGCCGCGAGGGCAGCGCAGGGTCTCCAGGTTTTGCCGCAGGTTGGCAATGGCCGCTGGATTGCTGTCCAGCGCAACAGCTTCGCCGGCTCCACGCGACAGCGCCTCGAGGTAAAGGGCGCCGCTACCGGCAAAGGCGTCGAGAACCTTGGCCCCTTCGATGTGTGGCGCCAGCCAGTTGAACAGCGTTTCACGCACTCGATCGGGCGTAGGACGCAATCCTGGGGCGTCAGGAAAGCTCAGGCGGCGGCTGCGCCATTCACCGGCAATGATGCGCAGTTGGCCTTGACCGCTATGTTGCTTGGCCGTTTTTGCGGATGGACTGGCCATTAATGCTCCGGTACACCAAGCGGCTGCTCGGTGGGTTTGTCAGTGGGCGGCGGCAGGGGTTTCTGCGGCACGCTTGGTCCTGCAGTGACAATCACCATCTTGTCAGTTGCGAGGTGCTTATTGAGTGCAGCTTTGACCTGCTCCACAGTCAAGGCCTGGGACTGCTGCATGTAGTCTTCCAGCCAGGTCAACGGTAGGTCGTAGAAGCCAATGGCACCCAGTTGGCCGACGATGCTGGCGTTGCTGGCATTGGACAGCGGAAAACTGCCCGCCAGTTCACGCTTGGCATCGTCCAGCTCTTGCTGGCTCGGGCCGGTCTTGAGGTAATCGGCAAGGATATCCTGGACCAACGTGAGAGTGCCTTCGCTGAGTTCAGCGCGGGTCTGCAGGTTAATCATGAACGGGCCACGTACCTGCATCGGGCTGAACACGGAGTATACGCCGTAGGTCAGGCCGCGTTTCTCACGGACTTCGCTCATCAGACGGGTGCCAAAGGCGCCGCCACCCAGAATCTGGTTGCCCAACGACAGTGCAGCGTAGTCAGGGTCGTTGCGGTCGATACCCAATTGCGCCAGCATCAGGTGCGTCTGGTTGGACGGGAAGTCGATATGTGTAGTGCCAGGCTTTGGCTCCTCAGGCTGAGCCAGCTTGGCCAGTGCTGGCCCCTTGGGTAGGGCTGCCGAAACCTGGGAGGCAATGGCTTCGGCTTCGCTGCGACTGAGGTCGCCAACCAGGGCGATGACGGCATTGCCCGCGGCATAGGCCTTGGCATGGAATGCGCGCAGTTGCTCCAGGGTGATCGGCGTAATGCTCTTGGCAGTGCCATCACTTGGATGGGCATAGGGGTGATTGCCATACAGGTGCTCGAACAACGCAATGCTGGCCAGCTTGCCTGGGTTCTGCTTCTGGTACTCGAAGCCGGCCTGCAACTGGTTCTTGATCCGCTCCAGGGCATCCTGCGGGAAAGTAGGTTTGCCGACGACTTCAGCGAACAGCTTCAGTGCCGGTTCACGCTTATCCGCTGCGCTCAGGCTGCGCAGTGAGGCCACGGCCATGTCGCGATAGGCGCCGTTACCGAAGTCTGCCCCCAAGCCTTCGAAACCTTCGGCAATGGCGGTAACGTCCTTGCCGGAAACCCCTTCATTGAGCATGGCGTTGGTCAGGGTAGCCAGACCTGGAGCGTCTCCATCCTGGCTACTGCCGGCAGCGAAGGTCAGGCGCAGGTCGAACATTGGCAGTTCACGTGCTTCGACGAACAGCACCTTGGCACCTTCGGCAGTGTTCCAGGTCTGGATGTTCAATTGGCGACGGCTGGGCGCCTTGCCATCGAGCTCTGCCAGTGTCTGCAAGGTATTGGTTGGCTTGGCCGCCGCGCTGTTGGCAGGCTGCGCGGCATTGTCCGATTGGGCCGGCTTGGCCAGGAAGAACGCCGAGGCGCCTACCAGCACCAGGATGCCGAGGCCGATCAGGGTGTAACGGGGTGCGCTACGTTCACTCATGAGCGTTCTCCTCGGGCAGTACATGGGCAACGCTCAGGCGTTCACGGGTGAAGTAGGTGCGCGCGGCGTTCTGAATGTCGGCCGGGGTTACGCTCTTGAGTTCATCGAGTTCGCTATCAATCAGCTTCCAGGACAGGCCGACGGTCTCCAGCATGCCGATGGAAGTGGCCTGGCTGCTAATGGAGTCGCGATCGTAGACCAGTCCGGCGATGACCTGGGCGCGTACGCGCTCAAGCTCTTCGGCGGATGGCGGGGTGGTTTTAAGCTCGTCGAGCAGCTTCCAGATACCGCTTTCGACTTCGGCCAGGGTTTTTTTCTTCTGCTGATTCGGTGTGGCCGAGATCAGGAACAGGCTGTCGCCACGGGTAAACGGGTTGTAACTGGATGATGCCCCGGAGACCAACTCCTGGCCGCGCTCCAGGCGACTTGGCAGGCGAGCACTGTAGCCACCGTCAAGCAATGCCGAGATCAGGCGCAGAGCATGCACGGTACGCGGGTCCTTGGCGGTTGCCAGGCCGGGGGCGTTGAAGCCGTAGATCAGGCTCGGCAGCTGGGTGCGCACATGCAGGGTGGTCTCGCGCAAGCCAGGTTCGGCCAGTTCCAACGGCAATTTGGCCGGTGGAATTGCGCGCTTTGGGATAGCGCCGAAGAAGCGCTGGGCCAGACCTTTGACCTCATCGACCGTAACGTCGCCGACTACTACCAGGGTGGCGTTGTTCGGGGTGTACCAGGACTCGTACCAGTGGCGCAGCTCTTCGACCTTCATGCGGTCCAGGTCTGCCATCCAACCGATGGTGGGCGTGCGATAGCTGCTGGCCGGGAAGGCCATGGCGCTGAACAGCTCAAAGGCTTTCGCGTTGGGCTGATCGTCGGTGCGCAGGCGACGTTCCTCTTTGATTACCTCGATTTCGCGGCTGAACTCGTCAGCAGGCAAGCGCAGACTGCTCATGCGGTCGGCTTCCAGCTCCAGGGCTACCGGCAGGCGGTCGCGAGCCAGTACCTGGTAGTAGGCGGTGTAGTCGTCGCTGGTAAAGGCGTTCTCTTCGGCACCCAGGTCGCGCAGGATCCGTGAGGCTTCGCCCGGTCCGAGCTTCTCGCTGCCTTTGAACATCATGTGTTCCAAAGCATGGGAAAGACCCGTCTGGCCAGGGGATTCATAGGTAGAGCCCACCTTGTACCAGATCTGCGAGACCACCACCGGTGCGCGGTGGTCCTCGCGCACGACCACTTTAAGGCCGTTGTCGAGAATGAACTCATGGGTGGGTTGCGGATCGGCGGCAAAGGCCGCGAACGGCAGACAAACTGTGCTGAGCAACAGGCCAGCGGCGCGGCGGGCTAGAGCATTCATACGTTGTTTAACCTGTAGGACTGCCCGCGTGGTCTTAGCGTCAGCGGGCTAGGAGGTGCTAGGATACTGATCCGGTTGCCTGTCGACCATGCCTGTCGTGGATCTGACCTGCAGGCCACAAGACAAAATGCTGCGCATGAACGAGCCGGAATAAAAGTAGTCTGTTCTGCGTGAAAAGAATTCTCGAAGTGCCACAGTGGCGCTTCGCTACCCTGAGATAGCCGTCTTCCATGTTTGGTTCCAACGACGACAAAAAGACGCCGGCCGCGGCTGGTGAAAAGAAAGGCCTGTTCGGCTGGCTGCGCAAAAAGCCCCAGCAACCTGTTGCCGAGCAGCCACAACCTCCCGCACCGATTGAGCCGGAGCAGGTTGCAACGCCGCCAGTCGAAATTATTTCGACTCCGGTTGCAGCACCTGAGCCCGTTCAGATTGCCGCGGTCGAAGCCCCGCACGCGCCGTCCGTCGGGTTGGTCCTGCCGGTTCCTGAAGAGCCGGTAGCGCTGGTCGCCGACCTGGAGCCGCATGAACCTCCCCCCATCCCGGAACGTCCGGTACAGGTGGAAGCGGCCCAGCCTGCGCCGCTGGTGGTTGAGCCTATGCCCGTGCCTGTGGTTACAGCGCCAGAACCTGTTGCGCCACCGGTAGTCCTGGCCGAGCCTGCGCCGGTAGCGCCGGTAGCGCCGGTAGCGGTTGCAGAACCTGCGCCTGTCGAAGACGTTGTTCCCGTCAGTACCGAGGAAAGCAAGGGCGGTTTCTTCGCTCGCCTCAAGCAAGGATTGTCCAAGACCAGCGCCAGCATTGGTGAGGGCATGGCCAGCCTGTTCCTGGGCAAGAAAGCGATCGATGATGATCTGCTCGACGAAATCGAGACCCGCCTGCTGACCGCAGATGTCGGTGTTGAAGCCACCTCGACAATTGTCCAGAGTCTGACCCAGAAGGTCGCGCGTAAGCAGTTGGCCGACAGCGATGCCTTGTACAAGTCGCTGCAGGGTGAACTGGCTGACCTGCTCAAGCCAGTCGAGCAGCCATTGCGCATCCATTCCCAGGCCAAACCTTTTGTGATTCTGGTCGTGGGTGTCAACGGTGCCGGCAAAACCACCACCATCGGCAAGCTGGCGAAAAAGCTTCAGCTTGAAGGCAAGAAAGTCATGCTGGCAGCCGGTGACACTTTCCGTGCCGCCGCCGTCGAGCAACTGCAGGTGTGGGGCGAGCGTAACAATATTCCGGTCATTGCCCAGCACACTGGCGCCGATTCCGCTTCAGTGATCTTCGATGCTGTCCAGGCTGCGAAGGCGCGGGGTGTTGATGTGTTGATCGCCGATACCGCCGGTCGACTGCATACCAAAGACAACCTGATGGAAGAATTGAAGAAGGTCCGTCGGGTCATCGGCAAGCTCGATGCCGACGCACCTCACGAGGTCTTGCTGGTGCTCGATGCTGGCACTGGGCAAAACGCTATCAACCAGGCCAAGCACTTCAATCAGAGTGTCGAGCTCACAGGCCTGGCCCTGACCAAGCTCGACGGCACCGCCAAAGGCGGCGTCATCTTTGCCCTGGCCAAGCAGTTCGGCTTGCCGATCCGCTATATTGGCGTGGGTGAAGGTATTGACGATTTGCGCACCTTCGAAGCAGAACCCTTCGTGAAAGCACTGTTTGCCGAGCGGGAGCACCCATGATTCGATTCGAACAGGTCGCCAAGCGCTACCCCAATGGTCACGTAGGCCTGCATGAGTTGAGTTTTCGGGTGCGTCGGGGCGAATTCCTGTTCGTCACCGGTCATTCCGGCGCGGGCAAAAGTACGTTGCTGCGCCTGTTGCTGGCCATGGAGCGGCCTACCAGCGGCAAACTGTTGCTGGCCGGACAAGATCTGGGACAGATCAGTAATGCCCAGATCCCCTTCCTGCGCCGGCAAATCGGCGTAGTGTTCCAGAATCACCAACTGCTGTTCGACCGTACCGTGTTCAACAACGTTGCCTTGCCGCTACAGATCCTCGGACTGTCCAAGGTCGAAGTTGCCAAGCGCGTCGACTCGGCGCTCGAGCGCGTAGCGCTTTCGGACAAAGCCGAGTTGTATCCTGGCGATTTGTCCACCGGACAACAGCAGCGCGTTGGTATTGCCCGCGCCATTGTCCATCGCCCGGCCTTGCTGCTGGCGGATGAGCCCACCGGTAACCTCGACCCGCGCCTGGCCGCAGAGATCATGGGTGTATTTGAAGATATCAACCGCCTGGGCACCAGCGTGCTGATCGCCAGTCACGACCTGGCGCTGATTGCGCGTATGCGCCATCGCATGCTGACACTGCAACGCGGTCGCTTGATCGGCGACGGGGAGGCCGGGCAATGAGTGCGACACGCAGTCCCAAGGTTTCCGAGCGCGTGGCCCCCAAGGCCGCCGATCCGCAACCGGAAAAAAACAAACGCAGCAGCCATGACGACGATGGTCCTGACTTCCGCACTCTTCTGCATGCCTGGCTGGAAAGTCATCGCTCCAGCCTGCTCGATAGTTTGCGCCGTCTGGCCAAGCAGCCAATAGGCAGCTTTTTCACCTGCCTGGTGATGGCTGTGGCCCTGAGCTTGCCCATGGGGCTGTCGTTGCTGCTGAGCAACGTCGAGCGTCTGGGAGGATCGTGGCAGCGAGCGGCACAGATTTCCCTGTATCTCAAGTTGGATGCCAGCAGCCGCGATGGCGAAGCGCTGCGTGAGCAGATCAAGGGTTTGCCTGGCGTTGCCGAGGCCGAATACGTTAGTCGTGAAAAAGCCCTGGAAGAATTTCAACAGCAATCGGGCCTGGGCGATGCCCTGCGTGAATTGCCGGATAATCCACTTCCCGGTGTGGTTGTCGTAACCCCGGCGGAGGTCGACAAGCCAGCGCTGGAAGCCTTGCGCCAGCGCCTTGCAGAGCTCCCCAAGGTGGATGTAGCGCAACTGGATCTGGTCTGGGTCGAGCGTCTGGCGGCGATTCTGAAGCTGGGCGACCGTTTTGTGTTCGGCCTGACTGTCTTACTGGTATCGGCGCTGCTTTTGGTAATTGGTAACACAATTCGCCTGCACATCGAGAACCGCCGTACCGAAATTGAAGTCATCAAGCTGGTAGGCGGCACTGACAGCTATGTACGCCGGCCTTTCCTGTACATGGGTGCGTTGTATGGTCTGGGCGCCGGGGTGTTGGCCTGGGGTGTACTGGCATTTGGCCTGAGCTGGCTGAACGACGCGGTTATTGGCCTTTCCGGGCTTTATGGCAGTGATTTCGCCTTGGCCGGGGTTCCGCCTGCCGATGGTCTGTCGCTCTTGCTTGGAGCGGTGTTGTTAGGGTATATCGGTGCTTGGATTGCGGTCGCCCGCCATTTGCGAGAGCTTGCACCGCGATAGTGTCTTTTTGCTGCTATTGACTCTTTTCATATTCAGGGAACTTGTTTCGCGGTTCCCGGTCAATGTTGGCAGTGCCTGAGGGCACGAGTTTAGTGAGTCGGAGGTTTTTTCGTATGACCACTTCGTTGCAACCTGCCTATGCCCTGGTTCCCGGTGCAAACCTGGAGGCCTACGTGCACACAGTCAACAGCATTCCACTGCTGTCGCCTGAGCAGGAGCGTGAACTGGCCGAGAGTCTCTACTATGAGCAAAATCTAGAGGCAGCTCGGCAGATGGTGCTCGCGCACCTGCGCTTTGTCGTACATATCGCTCGCAGTTATTCGGGCTACGGGCTGGCCCAGGCTGACCTGATTCAGGAAGGCAACGTTGGCCTGATGAAAGCGGTCAAACGTTTCAATCCTGAAATGGGTGTGCGCCTGGTGTCCTTTGCTGTGCACTGGATCAAAGCCGAGATTCACGAGTTCATTCTGCGTAACTGGCGCATCGTCAAAGTCGCTACCACCAAGGCCCAGCGCAAACTGTTCTTCAACCTGCGCAGCCAGAAAAAACGCCTGGCCTGGCTGAACAACGATGAAGTTCATCGTGTTGCTGAAAGCCTGGGCGTCGAGCCACGTGAAGTGCGCGAGATGGAGAGCCGCCTGACCGGTCAGGACATGGCCTTTGACCCAGCGTCCGAAGCTGATGACGACAGTGCTTTCCAGTCGCCGGCCAATTACCTGGAAGACCATCGCTACGACCCGGCTCGTCAGTTGGAAGATGCCGACTGGAGCGACAACTCCACCAGCAATCTGCATGAAGCACTGCAGGGCCTGGATGATCGTAGCCGTGACATTCTCTATCAGCGCTGGCTGGCAGAAGAAAAGGCCACACTGCATGATCTGGCCGAGAAATACAGCGTGTCTGCCGAACGCATTCGTCAGCTGGAAAAGAATGCGATGAACAAGGTGAAAGCCTTGATCGCAATCTAAGTCGCGACAAACAAAAAGCCCCGAAGTGTCGGGGCTTTTTTTAGGCATCACGGATTTTCGTGGCTAGATGGGGCAGGGCTGGGTTGTGCACTGCAAATGTATGCTTATCCCGTTACGGCATCATCAAGAGTTACGGCCACCTCCCGTTCGGTACGCCCCCAGGTCAGACAATTAATCGATGTTGCAGGTGAGCTGCAGGATATGGTCGTGTTCGTGAATGGTTCTGTTAGCGAGCACTTCAATCGCCGCCACCTGTTCGCTGGTCAGGTTGTATCCTTCATCCCCTCGCTGGGGCGCTGTCCACCCCATGATTGCCGCTAGCTGTGGATCGCATCCGTCAGGCAGCGCGATTTCATAAGCTAGTTGTTCGGTCTCTCTATCGAATGCTTCGATGATGTATTTCAAGGTTCCACCTCGCGTGCATTGCCCGAAAGTCCTTAGGCAACTTCATATAGGCGCCGAGAGATTGTCATACCGAACCGGCAATCCGTGAAAACCCTTTTTTATGGTGCCGGGCCATTCACGCGACAACGCCGGTCTATAATCGCGCCACGTTGGCCCCGCCACTCTTTCCGCCACCCATGTCGAGACTGTTATGACCATTTCCTTGTATGCCGCTTCTGTTCCTGTTTTCAAGCAAATGCTCAACGCCTTGAGTGAGGTTCTGAACAAGGCCGAAGCTCACGCTACGGCTAAAAACATTGATCCGAGCGTCTTCCTGCAGGCTCGCCTTTATCCGGATATGTTTCCACTGGTTCGCCAGGTGCAGATCGCGGTTGATTTCGCCAAGGGTGTATCGGCACGCCTGGCTGAGGTCGAGTTGCCGAAATACGATGACAGCGAAACCACCTTTGCTGAGTTGCAAGCACTGATCAGTAAGGTTCTGGCTTTCCTGGACGGCGTTGCGCCAGCGCAGATCGATGGCAAGGAAGGTATTGAAATCGTGACCCGTCCGGGTACGCCGAAAGAGAAGCGCTTCACTGGCCAGGCCTATTTGCTGACCTACGGTCTGCCGCAGTTCTTCTTCCATGTCACCACCACTTACGCAATCCTTCGTCACAATGGTGTGGAAGTGGGCAAGCGTGATTACATGGGCGCGTTCTAAGGCATTTACCCCGTAATCGGCAAATAATGAAAACCCGGCAAAGTGTGCGCTTTGCCGGGTTTTTTATTGCTTCCAGGGCGCCTTGCGCGGGCTTTCCAATTGAACCAGGTAACCACTGCCACCCAACTGACGCATCTGTTGCCGAATCCAGCCGGCTCGCCGAGCCACGTAGCTGCTTGGGCGGCTAGCGCTCCAGTTCAGCGGGCTGGGTAGTACTGCTGCGAGCAGGCTGGCCTGCTGGCGGCTAAGGCGGCTGGCATCGACACCGAAATGGTGTTGCGCCGCGGCTTGGGCGCCAAACACGCCTTCGCCCCACTCAGCGCTGTTGAGATAAACCTCAAGAATTCGCTCCTTTGACCAGAGCAACTCGATCAGGGCGGTGAACCAGGCCTCCAGGCCTTTGCGCAGCCAACTGCGCCCTGACCAGAGGAATTGGTTTTTCGCCACTTGCTGGCTGAGGGTGCTGGCGCCGCGAATGCTACCGCCGCGTTCGTTGTGGGCCAGGGCTGCCTGAATGGCAATGAAATCGAAGCCCCAGTGATTGGCGAACTTCTGGTCCTCACCGGCAATGACCGCCACCTTGAGCTCGTCGGATATTCGCTCCCAAGGCTCCCAGTCGCGCTGCAGGTCGATAGGTTGGCCGTTGAACCAGGATTCGATCTTGCGTTCGACCATCAACGCAGTGCCGGGTGGAGGTATCCAGCGCAGCACCAGCACCAATAAGGCACTGCCGGCGGCGAACCAGAGCAGGGCGCGGGTAAGACGGCGGATTATGGAAGACAACATAGAGATGGCTTGGCCGAACCGATTGAGCGGGCCATTATACAGACCCTGTGATGACTAGGAGTCGCCCCATGTTGCGTAGTTTTCTTTTGCTCGCCGCGTTTTTCGGCTTCACTGGCGTCGCCTTGGGGGCATTTGCCGCTCATGGTTTGAAAGGGCGCTTGAGCAGCGAATACCTGGCGATCTTCCAGACAGGTGTAACCTATCAGTTGGTCCATGCCCTGGCGTTGTTCGGGGTTGCCGTACTGGCTACGCAGTTGCCGGGGCGCCTGGTGGGTTGGGCTGGCGGCTTGTTTACCCTGGGTATCGTACTTTTCTCGGGCAGCCTTTACCTGCTGACCCTCAGCGGGATTGGCAAACTGGGCATAATCACTCCAATCGGCGGCATGGCCTTCCTCGGTGGTTGGTTGTGCCTGGGCCTGGCAGCCTGGCGCCTGGGTTGACTCGGCGGTCCGAATCGAGACGAATGGCGATGCTTGGCCTTGGTCGCAGCACCTGATCAGGGCTAGAATGCGGGCCCCTAAAAATAATGGTGGCCGTGCGCATGCGCATTCAATTGAACGGTGAACCCTTCGAGTTGCCCGATGGCGAAAACGTCGAGGCCCTGCTGACCCGCCTGGACCTTGTCGGGCGCCGTGTCGCGGTAGAGCTCAACCTGGACATCGTGCCACGTAGCCAGCATGCAGCCACAGCGCTGCGTGAAGGCGATCAGGTCGAAGTCGTGCATGCCATCGGCGGCGGCTAGAGGCCCAGGATTACCTTGCAAGTCCCTCAACCATTCAGAGGATATCCGATGAGCAACCTTCGCAGCGACAAGCCCTTCACGCTGGCCGGCCGTACCTTTCAGTCGCGCCTGCTGGTCGGCACTGGCAAGTACCGTGACCTTGAAGAAACCCGCCTGGCCATTGAAGCCTCGGGTGCCGAGATCGTCACCGTGGCCGTGCGCCGTACCAATATCGGCCAGAACCCGGGCGAACCGAATCTGCTCGATGTGCTGCCGCCGGATCGCTACACCATTTTGCCGAACACCGCGGGTTGCTATGACGCGGTCGAGGCCGTGCGCACCTGCCGCCTGGCCCGTGAGCTGCTTGACGGCCACAACCTGGTCAAGTTGGAAGTGCTGGCCGACCAGAAAACCCTGTTCCCCAACGTCATTGAAACAATCAAGGCCGCCGAAGTGCTGGTCAAGGATGGTTTCGACGTGATGGTCTACACCAGCGACGATCCAATCATCGCCCGTCAGCTGGCTGAAATCGGTTGTATCGCTGTTATGCCGTTGGCGGGCCTGATTGGCACCGGCTTGGGCATCTGCAACCCGTACAACCTGCAGATCATCCTTGAAGAATCAAAAGTACCGGTACTGGTAGATGCCGGCGTCGGCACTGCTTCGGACGCTACAATCGCCATGGAAATGGGGTGCGAGGCGGTGCTGATGAACTCGGCCATTGCCAACGCCCAGCAACCGATCATGATGGCAGAAGCCATGAAGCACGCCATTGTCGCGGGTCGTCTGGCTTACCTGGCCGGTCGTATGCCGAAGAAACTCTATGCCAGCGCCTCGTCGCCGCTGGATGGTCTGATCAAGTAAGAGCTCCTGATGACTGAATCGCAAGAAACGCCGATCTCCACTGACGGCGAAGAGCGCCAACACCGCCGTATCAAAAGTTTCGTGATGCGCGCCGGGCGTATGACCGAGGGCCAGCAACGTGGCCTGGAGCAGGGTGGTCCACTGTTCATTCTGCCGTTGGCCGATAGCCCGGTCGACTACGACCAGGTATTTGGCCGTTCAGCGCCGCGTACCCTGGAGATTGGTTTCGGCATGGGCCATTCCTTGCTGGAAATGGCTGCTGCGGCACCGGAGCAGGATTTTATCGGTGTCGAAGTACACCGGCCAGGTGTCGGTGCGCTGCTCAATGGCGTGCTGACCCAGGGTTTGAAGAACCTGCGGGTGTATGACTGCGATGCGATCGAAGTGCTGAACAAGTGCGTGGCTGACAACAGTCTCGATCGGCTGATGCTGTTTTTCCCTGACCCATGGCACAAAAGCCGTCACCACAAGCGGCGTATCGTTCAGCCCGAGTTTGCCGAGCTGGTGCGCAGCAAGCTCAAGGTGGGCGGCGTATTCCATATGGCTACCGACTGGGAACCCTATGCTGAATACATGCTGGAAGTGATGAATGTGGCGCCGGGTTACCGCAACCTGGCAGCGGACGGCAAATGCGTAGAGCGTCCGGCTGAGCGCCCGATCACCAAGTTCGAACGCCGTGGCGAGCGACTTGGGCATGGGGTTTGGGATCTGAAGTTCGAAAAGCTGGCGTAAGCCTGTAGCGGGGCAAGGCGAATCGTCGCCCTGCCTCGCGATGCATTCAGCGTCGGTCAGCAACTACGCCAATCAATACCAGCACAACCAGCAACACCGGCGCCAACGCATAGTTGTTGAATTGCGCCAACCCGCGCACTACCCACGGCGTTGCGTAGATCAGCGCAGCACCACTGCCGATCATCACCAACAGCGCCATGAAAGGCACGCGCAAGGCACCTGCCAGGCCGCCCAGGCGTTGTTCCACCCAGCCTTTGATATCCGTGCCAAACAACACCAGCAAGCAGCCTACAAGCGCCAGTGCGATTTCCGATAGATTGCTGCGACTCCAGCGAGAAACTGTCGAGAGCAGGTCGAGTACCAAGTCCATTCGCAATCCTTAGGTCAAGAAATACTGCAGCAGGTCATTGAGAAACAACTGGCCCCGAGGGGTGGCGACCAGTCGCGTCGTTTCGACCTGCAAAAGGCCTTTTTGTTCGGCCTCGCGCCGTGCAGCGGTGAGTTGTTCCAGCGCCAGCCCAGTGCGTTGGCTGAACAGTTCGGCGTCGACCCCCTGGGTCAGGCGCAGGGCGTTCATCAGGAATTCGAAGGGTAGCTCGTCTATCGGCAGCAACTTTTCGCCAGCCTTGAAGGCTTTGGTCGGGTTGAGGTAGTCCTTGGGCAGGCGGGTCTTCCAGGTGCGCAGAATGCGTCCGTCTGGATGGCTGAGTTTGCCGTGGGCGCCGGCGCCGATGCCGATGAAGTCGCCAAAGCTCCAGTAATTGAGGTTGTGGCGCGCGGCGCGGCCGGTCTGGGCATAGGCCGACACTTCGTACTGGTTATAGCCGTGACTGGCCAGCAGGGCTTGGCCGGCTTCCTGGATGTCCCAGAGAATATCGTCTTCTGGCAGCATGGGTGGCTGGTTCCAGAACACCGTGTTGGGCTCCAGAGTCAGCTGGTACCAGGACAGGTGCGTAGGTTGCAGCGCGATAGCCTGGCGCAGGTCATTCAAGGCGTCGTCCAGCGACTGATCAGGCAGGCCGTGCATCAAGTCCAGGTTGAAATTGTCGAAGCCGGCATTGCGCGCCATATCGGCGGCGCGGATGGCTTCGTCGCCGTTGTGGATGCGGCCCAGGGCTTCAAGCTTGGCCTGTTGAAAGCTCTGGATACCAATCGACAGGCGATTGATGCCCAATTGTCGGTAGGCCTTGAACTTTTCCTGCTCGAAGGTTCCTGGGTTGGCCTCCAAGGTGATCTCGATATCGCTGGCAAATGGGATGCGTTGCTCTACCCCCGCCAGCAAACGGCCCAGCGCGCGAGCACTGAACAGGCTCGGGGTGCCGCCGCCGAAGAAGATCGAGCTGATCGACCGCCCATAGACTGCGCCCAGCTCCTGGTCCAGGTCGGCCAGCAAGGCATCGACATAAGCCTCTTCCGGTAGCTCGGGGGTAGCGGCGTGAGAGTTGAAATCGCAGTACGGGCATTTACGCACGCACCAGGGGATGTGAATGTACAGCGCCAGGGGCGGCAGTTGTGTAAGTGCCGCCCGTGGTGTTTGGGACGTAAAGCCAGCCTCGCCCAGATGCAGTGGCTGTGCCGGCGAATGATCGATCATGCCAGGCCCAGACGTTGACGCAACAGGCTCATGGCACGGGCACGGTGGCTGATCTGGTTCTTGTCGGCGGGGCTCAGTTCGGCGCTGGAACAGTCGCGTTCCGGTACCCAGAACAGCGGGTCATAGCCAAAACCGTGCTCGCCGCTGGCTTCGGTAAGGATGCGCCCGTGCCAGAGTCCTTCGCAGAGGATCGGCAGCGGATCGTCGGCATGGCGTACCAGCGCCAGGACACAGACGAACTGGGCGCCGCGTTGCTCTTGCGGTACATCCTTGAGAACGTCGAGGAGCTTGGCGTTGTTGGCTGCATCACCCTTGCCGTCGGCATAGCGTGCCGAGTAGATCCCAGGGGCGCCACCAAGGAAGTCGACGGCCAGGCCGGAGTCGTCGGCCAGCGCCGGCATGCCCGAAATGCGTGCTGCATTGCGTGCCTTGAGGATGGCATTCTCAACGAACGACAGGCCGGTCTCTTCCGGTTCGATGCTGCTGAATTCGCCAATTGAACGCAGTTGCACGGTATCACCGAGCATGGCCTGCAGTTCCTTGAGTTTGCCGGCGTTATGGCTGGCCAATACGATTTGTTGAAAAGTCATCATTCGCCTGGGAAAAGCTCTTGGTTGAAACTGATGGTTTCGGTTTTGCCGCCAGTATCAACGTTGATAGTGAAAGTACGGGTTTCCTGTTGGTGCACAGGATATTGGGCGATGTAATAGATCGCGCCTTGTTCGTTGATCTGTTTGAACTTCAGCGGGATCGAATTGCTGGTGAGATCCTTGACGCTGCCGCTGACCTGGGTAACCACGGGTTTGCCGGCCTTGATCACCGAAACGTTGATCACGCCCTGGTTTTTGCTACGAACCAGTTCGGCAGCCTTGGCGATGTCCGGTTGCAGGAAGGTCGAGATGAAGGTGCTGTAGTGCACCGTGGTGTCTCCGAAGACTTCCTGGCGTTCGCCCTTGATGGCGTCGGCAGCAACTGCTGTGACACTTAAGCAGGCAGTCAGAAAAAAACTCAACAAGCGACCCATGATCGTTCTCCTCCAGTGTGCGGGTTAAACTGCGACCTTATGTTGGGTAAGGCCGGGGCTGCTGACACGGTAAATGCCGATCTCCCCTAGAAGATTAGGCCATAGCTTGCTTGCCCACCCGTGGCGGTGCAAATGGTCAACGGCCAGCCGGTCGAGAACTTGTGCGCGACGTTCGCTGCACAGCGCCTCGAAATCTTCAAAGGTGCAGAAGTGGATGTTCGGCGTGTTGTACCAGGTATACGGCATGAAGTCCGAGACCGGCATGCGACCTTTGGTCGCCAGGTACCAGCGGCAGCGCCAGTGGCCGAAATTGGGAAAGGTAATGATGCACTGGCGACCCACGCGCAGCATTTCATCGAGGATCCGGTCGGGGTACTCCACAGCCTGCAGGGCCTGGGTCATGACCACGACATCGAAACTGTTGCTGGCAAAATTGCCCAGCCCTTTGTCGAGGTCCTGCTCAATGACGTTCACGCCTTTGGCGACACACTGAGCGATGTTGTCCGGGTCGATTTCCAGGCCATAACCGCTGACCTGCTTGTTGTCACGCAGTGAAGCCAGCAGTTCACCAGTACCGCAACCGAGGTCGAGTACCCGGCTGCCGGCGGGGATCCAGTCTTGGATGATTTCCAGGTCGGCTCTCATAGGGTCCTCAGCAGACGATGCGGTTCATGTAGTTCGTGAATCCCGTGATGTAGCGCGGGGTCGGGATCAGGAAGGCATCGTGGCCATAGGGCGAGTCGATATCCAGGTAGCAGACGTTCTTGCGTGCAGCGATCAGCGCGTCGACGATCTCCCGCGAACGAGCAGGCGAGAAGCGCCAATCGGTAGTGAAGGACATCACACAGTACTGCGCCGTGACGTTGGCCAGGGCTGCCACCAAGTCGCCGCCATGGGCAGCGGCGGGGTCGAAGTAGTCCAGCGCCTTGGTCATCAGCAGATAAGTGTTGGCATCGAAGCGGCCAGAGAACTCTTCACCCTGATAACGCAGGTAGCTTTCGACCTGGAATTCGACACTGTGAAAGTCGTAGTTGAGCTTGTCGCTTTTGAGCTCACGGCCGAATTTTTCACCCATGGAGTCATCGGACAGGTACGTGATGTGCCCGACCATGCGTGCGAGCATCAAGCCGCGCTTGGGGATTACGCCTTGATCCTGGAACGAGCCACCGTGGAACTCGGGGTCGGTAAGGATGGCCTGGCGGGCGACCTCGTTGAAGGCGATGTTCTGTGCCGACAGCTTCGGTGCCGAAGCGATGTCCAGGCAGTGACGTACGCGATCAGGGTAAGTGATGGTCCACTGCAGGGCTTGCATGCCGCCCAGGCTGCCGCCGATCACGGCTGCCCACTGGGTGATACCCAGGCGGTCGGCCAGGCGAGCCTGACTGTGAACCCAGTCTTGCACCGTCAGCACCGGGAAATCGGCGCCATAAGGCTTGCCAGTGGCCGGATTGATGCTGCTTGGGCCGGTGCTGCCGTTGCAGCCGCCCAGGTTGTTCAGGCTGACCACGAAAAAACGGTTGGTATCGATCGGCTTGCCTGGACCGATGCAACTGTCCCACCAGCCCGGCTTGCGATCGTCCGGGCTATGGTAGCCCGCCGCGTGGTGGTGACCGGACAACGCATGGCAGATCAACACGGCGTTGCTGGCCGAGCTGTTGAGTGTGCCGTAGGTTTCGTAGATCAGTTCATAGGCGTTCAGCGAGCGGCCACAGGCCAAGGCCAAGGGCTCGTTGAACTGCGCCAGTTGCGGTGTTACCAGACCGACCGAATCTTCGGGAAAGACAGTGGACATCGACCCTGCTCACGCTTAAATGAGGCGTAAGTCTAAAGACCACTGATGTGTGCGGCAAGGAAGGAAAGCATCACGGGGCACGGCCGTTCCCAGCCTGTGGTACAGGGCTTGCCCCGCGATAGCGTTGAATCAAACCAGCAGGCGCAGAATTTCCGGCATACCGGTCATGGCGGCGAGGTTGTTGATGACCAGCATGTCGATCAGCTTGAGCGCCATGAACGCCAGGATTGGCGAGATGTCCAGGCCACCCAGGTTCGGCAGCAGGCGGCGAAATGGAGCCAGGAACGGATCGCAGATCTGATTGATCAGTTCGGCGCCAGGGTTGTGGCTACCGGGAGCGACCCAGGAAAGAATCACGCTGATGATCAGGGCGAAGAAGAAAATCTTCAAGAACAGGGCCGTAACGCCAATGATCGACCAGATCAGCAGTTGCAGCGGATTGCCGGTGGTGCCATAGGCCAGCAACAGGGTCAGGCCCATGACCAGCATTTGCACAATGATTGCCAGCAACAGCGATGACATGTCCAGGCCGAAGAGGCTCGGGATGATCCGGCGCATTGGTTTGAGCAACGGCTGGGTGGCGCGCACCGCAAATTGGCTCAGTGGGTTGTAGAAGTCAGCCCGAACCAGCTGCAGAATGAAGCGCAGCATGATGATCAGCAGGTAGAGGCTACCCAGGGTTTGTACGACGTAAATGGCAGCGTTGTTCAATCCGATCATATTCGGCTCCTTAGTTGCCCAGTTGTTCGGCCATTTCGGCCGAGCGATGCGCGGCAGCGCCCAGCGCTTTTTCCACCAGCGCTTCGAATCCATCGGCCTGGAACGACTTGATTGCCGCCTCAGTGGTGCCGGCAGGGGACGTTACCCGACGACGCAACTCGGCGGCGTCGACATCACTGCTAACGGCCATGTGTGCGGCGCCCAGAGCGGTTTGCAGGGTCAGCTTGGCTGCCGTTTCGCGAGGCAATCCGAGTTTTTCGCCAGCAGCAGTCATAGCTTCGATCAGCAGGAAGAAATACGCAGGACCACTGCCGGAAACTGCGGTGACAGCGTCAAGCTGTTGCTCGGTGTCCAGCCACAGGGCAATGCCCACTGCCGACAACAGTTGTTCGGCTTGCTGGCGTTGCGCCGCCGTCACTTCGTGGGTGGCGTACAGACCACTGACACCCTGGCGTAGCAGCGCCGGCGTGTTGGGCATGCAGCGCACGATTGGCTGTGCGCCGAGCCAGTTGTTCATGCTGGCGCAGGTGATTCCAGCGGCAATGGACACAACCAGTTGTTCGGGCTTGAGGTTGGGCTTGAGCGCTTCACAGACGGCTTTCATGGCCTGCGGCTTGACGGCCAACACCACCACGTCGGCCCCTTCAATGGCCTGGGCGTTATCGGCGAACATTTCGATGCCGTGCTCGGCGTTAACTTTGGCCCGCTGCTCGGCACCCGGGTCACTGGCGCGGATCTGCGAGGCGTCCAGGCCCTGGGCGCGCAGGCCGCCGATCAGGCTGGCGGCCATGTTGCCGGCGCCGATAAAGGCAATACGAGTCTTGCTCATGTCAGGTCCTTTAGGAAATAAGTTGAAAAGGCATAGGTCAGGGCTGGCCGTAATCGCGGGCGCCGAACAATGCGGTGCCGATACGTACCCACGTCGCGCCCTGAGCGATTGCCGCTTCCAGGTCGTGGCTCATACCCATGGAGAGCGTGTCCAGATTCAGCCCGAGACTGTCTTGTAGCTCGCGAACACGTGCAAATGCCGCTTCCTGAGCTGCGCGATCGTCGGTGGGCTCGGGAATCGCCATCAGCCCGCGCAGTTGCAGGTGCGGTAATGCGGCAATGGCGGTGGCCAGTGCAGGTAGTTCTTCTGGCGAGCACCCGGATTTGCTGGCCTCGCCACTGACATTCACTTGCAGACAAATGTTCAGCGGAGCTAGGCCATCTGGGCGTTGCTCGGACAGACGTTGAGCAATTTTCAAGCGGTCCACGGAATGTACCCAGTCAAAATGCTCGGCGATTGCGCGAGTCTTGTTCGACTGAATGGGGCCGATGAAGTGCCAGGTCAAGGGCAGGTCGGTCAATTCGCCTTGTTTGTTCAAGGCTTCCTGCAAGTAGTTCTCGCCGACATCGCGAACCCCGGCGGCAAAGGCTTCACGCACGGCGGCAGCGGGTTTGGTCTTGCTCACCGCCAGCAGGCGGATGTCGGAAGGTGCGCGTCCAGCGGCCTCGGCGGCAGCGCTGATGCGTGCGGCGAGCGTGGAAAGGTTGTCTGCTATGGTGGACATTGATAGATGCCAGCGGCTCTTTGGGTCTGCGGCATTCTACCTGCTTGGCAGCCTTTGGGGAGTCTCATGGATGTGACTGAACTGTTGGCCGTAGCGACAAGGGCTGGAGCCTCGGATATTCACCTGTCGGCAGCAGAGGTACCGGCCCTTCGTGTGGATGGGCGAGTCCGTCGACTGCAACTGCCGGTATTGAGCGCTGAACAAATGCTCGAGATGCTGGCGCAGTTGATGACCAGCGCGCAGAAAAAGGATTTCGAAACACTTCTGGATATCGATTTCTCGGTCGCTGTACCCGGCCTGGCGCGTTTTCGCGTCAATGCCTTTACGCAGAGCAGAGGGCCCGCAGCAGTACTTAGGGTGATTCCGAGTGCGGTGAGCAGTCTCGCTGACCTGGGCTTGGGCAGTGTCTTTCAGCAGATTGCCGAACTGCCTGCAGGATTGGTGCTGGTCACTGGCCCTACTGGGTCGGGGAAGTCGACCACCTTGGCCGCCTTGGTGGATCACCTCAATTGTCAGCGGCAACTGCACATCATTACCCTTGAAGACCCTATCGAATTTGTTCACAGCCCTCGATGCAGCCTGATCAGCCAGCGTGAGATTGGCAGGCACAGCCTTGGCTTTGAACAAGCCTTTCGTGCCGCCCTGCGCCAGGATCCGGATGTGGTAATGCTCGGTGAGCTACGTGATGCGCAGACCATACGCCTGGCCCTGAGCGCTGCAGAAACCGGGCATCTGGTCCTGGCTACGGTGCATGCAGGCTCTGCGGCGAGAACCATTGATCGACTGGTAGACGTCTTTGCGGCGGATGAAAAGCAATTGGTGCGGGTGATGTTGGCGCAAGCGCTGCAGGCTGTGGTGTCACAGGTGCTGGTGGAAAAGGTGGGGGGCGGACGGGTAGCCGCCCATGAGGTGTTGCTGGCTACCCCCGCAGTGCGCAACCTGGTGCGCGAGGGCAAGGTGGCGCAGTTGTATTCAACGATGCAAATGGGCGGGGCGTTGGGTATGCAGACCCTGGACAGTAGCCTCGAAGGTCTGCTTGCGCGTGGCTTGATCAGTGTTCAGAGCGCCCGCGCGGGGGCGCACCAATGGTTCTAGCGCTTGGCCAGGGCCAACTGCTGACTTTTCGGCAAAACACGCTTGGCAACTACATAACGGCTGCGCCAGTAAGGCTTGTTAAGTGTGTCGATGCTCACCCGCTTGCCTGTGCGTGGGGCATGGATGAAGCGGTCGTTGCCCAGGTAAATGGCAACATGATTGACCCGCCGGCTCTTGATATTGAAGAAAATCAGGTCGCCTGGCTTGAGGTCATTGCGATCGACTTTCACGCCGTGGCCCTGAGCCATGGCGTTGGAGGTGCGGGGCAGGTCGACTTCATCGATCTCGTGGAAGGCGTACTTGACCAGGCCGCTGCAATCGAAGCCTTTACTTGGGCTGCTGCCGCCCCAACGATAAGGAGTGCCCAGTACATTGACGGCGCGGCTGAGCACATCGCTGCTCTGTTGCGGCGACATTGATGCGACCGGCAGGCTTGGCTTGCTGGAGCGGGTGCTGTGGTGCACCTTGCTGCTGACGTTCTTGGTGGAACGCTCGGCGGCGGAATTTGAGGAGTACCCGGAAAAGCCGTTGGGTAAACGTTGCTCACGGTTGGTGGCGTGGGCTGCCAGTGGCAATAATAGGCAAAGGGTCAGCCATGTCTTGAAAAAAGGACGCATGGGCAGGGCTCTTGTTGGTTAGCGCGCAACTTTATAACAGCTTTTTGATCAATTTCTGATCCGTTGGTCGATTGGCGCAGTGCCATACGTCGCCCTGAAACGAAAAAGTCACATTTTTTCTTAGAAAATTTATCGATAACTCACTGAGGCTAGAAATGAACAGTTATCAGCAGGACGGGCAGTTGCACGACACTCACAGCAAGGTTATCGGTTACCTGTTGTGGATTTTCGGATTCACCGGTGCCCACCGTTTTTATTACGGCAAGCCGGTTACCGGTACTATTTGGTTCTTTACCCTGGGCTTGCTGGGCATTGGCTGGTTGATCGACCTGTTCCTGATCCCGGCGATGGATCGCGAGGCGGATCTGCGCTTTCACGCCGGTCCTCTGGACTACAGCCTGAGCTGGATTCTGCTGACTTTCCTGGGTGTATTCGGCGTGCACCGCATGTATCAGGGCAAGTGGATCACCGGCATCATCTACCTGTTCACCGGTGGGCTTTTCCTGGTGGGGGTCTTGTATGATTTCTGGACGTTGAACACCCAGGTATCGCTGGCCAACGCTCAGCGGCGTTGAAAGTAGCGGCCTTGTCGGTGTCGACAAGGCCGCTGGCGGGACTCACTGGCGGGTCTGGCGTTGCTGCAAGAGCAAGTTGCTGAAGCCGCTGCCGGCCAGTTGCTTCTGGGCTACGGTCAGTTGTTCGCGGTTGCTGAACGGTCCGACCAGCACTCGGTACCACGTTTCTTCCTTGACGGTACCGGACTCCACCTTGACCGCCTGGCCGAGCAGAATGATCTGCGCCCGAACCTTGTCGGCATCCGCCTGTTTGCGGAACGACCCGGCTTGAAGAAAGAACTGGGTCGTTGCTGCAGGCTTGATCACTGGTGGCGCGGGCGGTGGCGTTTGTCCCATCAGCGCCGCCTGTGCGCGCGCCGTATCGATCTTCGCCGCTTCCGCCGGGGTTACCGGAGGTTGCGCAGGCACCGGCGGGGTTTTCTCCGGAACCGCTTCAGGCGGCACGATCACTTCCGACTCGGGCAGCAAGGTGTAGAAGTCGTACTTGGGCTTTACCGGTTGTTGTGGGCTCGGCGCTGTCTTGTTGGCTTCGGCGGCTCTTTCGGCTTTTTGCTGTTCAGGCTTGGTCCGCTTCACCTCTTCGTTGCCTGGCTCAAGCTTCATCAGAAAAACGATGAAGGCGCCAACCGTCAGGCCAATTGCCAGCCACAACCAGCCCGGAATCGGCTGTTTGGCAGGTGCCTGGTTGCGGCTGGCGCCGCGCTTTGGTGCAGGTTTTTTCTTGGCAGCCAACTTACATACGCTCCAGGGTTTCCAGGCCGAGCAGCTCCAGACCTTGCTTGAGGGTGCGGCCAGTCAGGGCAGCCAGGCGCAGGCGGCTCTGCTGTTGTTCAGGTGTCTCGGCAGCGAGGATCGGGCAGTTCTCGTAGAAGCTGGAGAACAGGCCGGCCACGTCGTACAGATAGGCACAGAGTACGTGTGGGGTGCCTTTTTCGGCGACGTTGTTCAGGATTTCGCCGAACTGAGCCAGGCGCGCGGCAAGGTCTTGTTCCTGGGCTGCCTGCAGGACGATCTGCCCGTCTGCCTCATCGAAGCTTTTATTCAGCTTGCGGAATACGCCGGCGACGCGCGTGTAGGCATACAGCAGGTATGGCGCAGTGTTGCCCTCGAAATTGAGCATCAACTCGAAGTTGAAGCTGTAGTCGCTGGTGCGGTGCTTGGACAGGTCGGCGTACTTCACCGCGTCAATGCCCACCACTTGACCGATAGCGCGCAGTTCAGCCTCGGGCAGCTCGGGGTTCTTCTCCTTGACCAGGGCGTAGGCACGCTCTTTGGCTTCGGTGAGCAGATCGATAAGTTTTACCGTGCCGCCGTCGCGGGTCTTGAACGGACGACCATCAGCGCCGTTCATGGTGCCGAAGCCCATGTGCTCCATTTGCATCGGGTGGCCGACGAAGCCGGCCAGGCGAGCTACTTCAAACACCTGGTTGAAGTGTAGGGCCTGGCGCTGGTCGACAAAGTACAGGGCGCGGTCGGCCTTGAGTACGTTGCTGCGATAGCGCACGGCAGCCAGGTCGGTGGTGGCATACAGGTAGCCGCCATCGGCTTTCTGTACGATCACTGGCAGTGGTTCGCCCTCGGCGGTCTTGAACTCCTCAAGGAACACGCACTGGGCACCCTTGCTCTCGACCAGCAGGCCTTTGGCCTTGAGGTCGTTGACGACATTGGCCAGGTCGTCGTTATAGGCGCTTTCGCCCATGACGTCGGCCATGGTCAGCTTGACGTTGAGCAGTTCGTAGGTTTTCTGGCAGTGCGACAGCGAGATGTCCTTGAAGCGGGTCCACAGCTTCAGGCACTCCTCGTCACCCGCTTGCAGTTTGACCACCAGGCCACGGGCACGGTCGGCGAACTCTTCGGATTCGTCGAAACGTTTTTTCGCTGCGCGGTAGAAGTTTTCCAGGTCCGACAGCTCGTCGCTGGTGATCGGGTTTTCCTGAAGGTAGGCCATCAACATGCCGAACTGGGTGCCCCAGTCGCCCACGTGGTTCTGACGAATCACTGTGTCGCCCAGAAATTCCAGTACGCGCGACACGGCGTCGCCGATGATGGTCGAACGCAAGTGGCCGACGTGCATCTCTTTGGCGAGGTTCGGTGCCGACAGGTCAACCACAACCTTCTGTTGAGGGCCGGCTTTGCGCACGCCGAGTTTGCTGTCGGCGAGTGCGGCATCAAGGCGGGCAGCCAGGGCCTGGGTGTTCTGGAAGAAGTTCAGAAAGCCAGGGCCGGCAATCTCGACCTTGCTGATCTGCTCGTCGGCAGGCAGTGCGGCAATGAGTTTTTCTGCCAAGTCACGTGGCTTCATGCCGGCAGGCTTGGCCAGCATCATCGCGATGTTGCTGGCGAAGTCACCGTGCGTTTTGTCCCTGGCGTTTTCCACCTGGATCGCCGGCGTCAGCCCTTCAGGCAACACACCGTCGGTGACGAGTTGGGTGAGGGCTTGCTGGATTAGCTGGCGAATGGTGTCTTTCATGGGCTTCTCTTTCGACCGCAAGCGCGGCGGCGCTTCGATGCGCAGGTGGAAAAACTGGACATTATCCGTTGCCGGAGCGTGGTTGCCAACCTTTGAGGGTGTATCGTGCGGCTAGCCCGCTCCCACTGCGACCCTGGTCAGTACAGATCTACAGGGTCAACATCCAAAGACCAGCGCACTTGGCGCCCGGACGGCATCTGTTCCAACAGTAGCAACCAGGCGCTGATCAGTCGATGCAAAGGCGCACGTGCATTGGCCTGGAGCAATAGTTGTGCTCGAAAACGGCCCGCGCGTCGTTCCATCGGCGCAGGTACCGGGCCAAGCAGCTCGATACCTTGAAGGTTGTGTTCGATCAGCAGCTGTTCTGCAGCGCTGCATGCTTCGTCGAGAAACCCTTCGGCCTGCCCTGGCTTGTGCGCTTCAGCTCGCAGCAGCGCCAGGTGGGCAAACGGTGGCAGGCCAGCAGCACGCCGCTCGCTCAAGGCTTGTTCGGCAAAGGCGAAATAACCTTGTTCGGTCAGTTGTACTAATAGCGGGTGGTCAGCCAGGTGTGTCTGAATGATGACCTTGCCGGGCTCCTCAGCGCGTCCTGCACGCCCTGCGACCTGGACGATCAGTTGGGCCATACGCTCGCTGGCGCGAAAGTCTCCGGAGAACAACCCGCCGTCTGCGTCGAGAATTGCCACCAGGGTTACGCGCGGGAAGTGGTGCCCTTTGGCGAGCATCTGGGTGCCGACCAGGATACACGGCTGGCCGCGCTGGATCGTGGCGAACAGCTGGTTCATGGCGTCCTTGCGCGAGGTGCTGTCGCGGTCCACGCGCAAAACCGGGAAGTCAGGGAACAGAATGCTCAGGCGCTCTTCCGCTCGCTCGGTGCCCGCACCAACGGGGCGCAGGTCAACCTTGTTGCACTGAGGGCACTGGCGCGGCACTCGCTCATCGTAGCCACAGTGATGGCAGCGCAATTCATTGGAGCGCTGGTGAACGGTCATGCGCGCATCGCAGCGCGGGCACTCGGACATCCAGCCGCAATCGTGGCAGAGCAAAGTGGGCGCGAAACCGCGGCGATTGAGGAACACCAACACCTGTTGGCCGGCGGCCAGGGTCTGGCCGATAGCCTGCTGCATCGGACCGCTGATACCGCTGTCCAGCGGCCGGCTCTTGACGTCCAGGCGCAGGAAGCGCGGTTGCTGGGCGCCGCCGGCGCGCTGATTGAGGCGCAGCAGGCCGTAGCGCCCGCTGTGCGCGTTGTGCAGGCTTTCCAGTGACGGTGTTGCCGAGCCGAGCAGGATCGGGATGTTCTCCTGCCGCGCGCGCACCAGGGCGAGGTCGCGGGCGTGGTAGCGCAGACCTTCTTGCTGTTTATAGGAGCCGTCGTGCTCCTCGTCGATGATGATCAGGCCGGGATGTTTCATCGGAGTGAACAGGGCCGAACGAGTCCCGATGATGATATCGGCCTCGCCGTCGCGGGCCGCAAGCCAGGCATCCAGGCGTTCGCGGTCATTGACGGCGGAGTGCAGGAGGGCGATGCGGGCGTTGAACCGCTGCTCGAAGCGCGCCAGGGTCTGTGGCCCGAGGTTGATTTCCGGAATCAGAATCAGCGCTTGTTTGCCGGCTTCCAGGGTTTCGCGTATCAGTTGCAGGTACACCTCGGTCTTACCGCTGCCGGTAACCCCGGCGAGCAGGAAGGCATGAAAACTGTCGAATCCCGAGCGTACGGCGTTGAAGGCGGCGCGCTGTTCGTCGTTCAGTGGCAGCTCAGGCTGGGCCAGCCAGTGCTCATGACGCTCCTGTGGCAAGTGGCGGCGTACTTCAACCTGTACCAGCTCTTTGGCTAGCAGCAGGTCGAGGCTGTCTTTGCTCAACATCAGTTTGCTCAACAGCGTGTGTGCGACACCGTGAGGGTGCTGTGCCAGCGTCGCCAGGGCTTCGCGCTGGCGAGGGGCGCGGGCGATACGAGGGTCATCCTGGCGTGCCCCTGGGGCCACCTGCCAGAAGCGTTCCTGGCGTGCTTCGGCGGGTTCGCCCTGGCGCAGTAGCACGGGCAAGGCCCAGCTCAGGGTGTCGCCAAGGCTGTGTTGATAGTACTGGGCTGTCCACAGGCACAGTTTGAACAGCGCCGGGGGCAGGGGCGAAACCGGGTCGAGCAGGGCGATTGCCGGTTTCAGCTTGTCGGCCGGTACTTCGCTCTTGTCGGTGACTTCGACCAGGATGCCGATCATTTCCCGGCGCCCGAAGGGCACGCGAATACGCATGCCAGGGGTTAGCGTGTGGCGCGCCATGCTTGCCGTGGCCCTGTAGTCGAACAGTCGCCGCAGCGGCGAGGGTAGGGCGAGGCGCAGAATGACGTCGGACACGCAGTGAGTTCTCTGAAGGGGTTCCAAGACCTGGCGAGCCTAGCAGACGACAGCCGGTGCAAGCGACAACTTGCGTTGACAGCATGCTCTGGTATTATTCGCCGCCTAATTACGTGCGGTATTCAACAATGGTGTTGGGTGGCGGCACGCAGTCGAGGAAGTGACCATGAAGCCAGAAATTCACCCGAATTACGAAGTAGTCGCAGTCACCTGCAGCTGCGGTAACAAGTTCGAAACTCGTTCGACCCTGTGCGCTCCACTGGGTACCGACGTATGCAACGAGTGCCACCCGTTCTACACCGGTAAGCAGAAGACTCTGGACACCGGCGGTCGCGTCAAGCGCTTCGAAGATCGCTTCGCTGCGTTCGGCAAGAAGTAAGATTGCGCGTAGCTGGCCCGCTGGGCTTGGCATCGCTGCTGAAAAAGGCGTCCCTTGTGGGCGCCTTTTTTGTGGGCGCAACTTGGCAACTGACGGCGCTGGCCTTCTGTCCGATGCCCGTCGATCCGCAGTGGGTCAGCGTGCGCCAGGTAGTCGACGGCGATACCTTGCGTCTGAAAGATGGTCGAAGCGTGCGCCTGATTGGTATCAATGCGCCGGAGATCGGTCGTAAGGGGCGAACCAGTGAGGCCTTTGCCGAGGCCGCACGCCAACGCCTGCGGGCGCTGGTAGAGGCCAGTGGCGACCGGGTGAGCCTGGTTCCCGGCGCTGAGGCGCGCGACAAATACGGTCGCACGCTGGCGCACGTCTATGGCCACTCTGGCGACAATTTCGAGGCACAACTGCTCAGTGAAGGCCTTGGCTATCGCGTGGCGGTCGCGCCCAACGTCTCGTTGAGCGAGTGTCAGCAGCAGGCCGAGCAGGCTGCTCGTCGGGCTGGAAAAGGCCTGTGGCGCCAGTCCCCGGTGACCCCGTCGAGCCAGATCCGAAAGTCGGGCTTTGCGTTGATCAGCGGCAAGGTACGCAGTATCGAGCGCAATCGCGGCGGTATCTGGATCGAAATTGACGATTCATTGGTTCTGCAGGTGTCCTCGCGGTTGCAGCGTAACTTCCCGCCGTCCTTCCTGACTGATCTAAAAGGGCGATCCGTCGAAGTTCGCGGTTGGGTGCTGGATCGTTCCCGCAAAGGTGGCTTGAAACCCGGGCAGCGGCGCTGGATGTTGCCATTGACCGATCCAACGATGCTGGAAAGGGTCGAAAGATAAAAAATTGTCTACATTTTTTATTTCGATTGTACACATCGAAACCCTTGCGGGCCGCGGCTCTTGGCGGAAAGTCGTAGGTTAAAGGCCTTGACACAAGTGACCGACCAGTCTTGTCGGGCCTTGGCTCTTTGCGTATCCTCGGCGGTCCGTCAGAACAGTAAATAGCGGAATGCCCACCATGTCAGACCTGAAAACTGCCGCTCTCGAATATCATGCTCAGCCTCGTCCGGGGAAACTGAGCGTAGAGCTCACCAAACCTACCGCGACTGCTCGCGACCTGGCGCTGGCCTACAGCCCTGGCGTGGCCGAGCCGGTGCGCGAAATTGGTCGCGACCCGGAGCTGGCCTACAAGTACACCGGCAAGGGTAACCTGGTAGCAGTCATTTCCGACGGTACCGCCATTCTTGGCCTGGGCAACCTCGGCCCGCTGGCGTCCAAGCCTGTCATGGAAGGCAAGGGTGTTCTGTTCAAGCGTTTCGCTGGCATCGACGTATTCGACATCGAAGTCGACTCCGAAAGCCCGCAAGCCTTCATCGACACCGTAAAACGCATCTCCATCACCTTCGGTGGCATCAATCTGGAAGATATCAAGGCACCTGAGTGCTTCGAAATCGAGCGCGCCCTGATCGAACAGTGCGACATTCCGGTGTTCCACGATGACCAGCACGGCACCGCTATCGTGACCGCGGCGGGTATGATCAACGCCCTGGAAATCGCTGGCAAAACTCTGGCTGAAGCCAAGATCGTCTGCCTGGGCGCCGGTGCTGCTGCCATCTCTTGCATGAAGCTGCTGGTCAGCATGGGTGCGCAGATCGAGAACATCTTCATGGTTGACCGTACTGGCGTGATCCACGCTGGCCGTGACGACCTGAACCAGTACAAAGCGGTCTTCGCTCACGCTACCGACAAGCGTACCCTGGCTGATGCCCTGGACGGCGCTGATGTGTTCGTTGGCCTGTCCGGTCCGAACCTGCTGAGCGCTGAAGGCCTGAAGTCGATGGCGCCAAACCCAATCGTCTTCGCTTGCTCCAACCCTGATCCGGAAATTTCGCCGGAGTTGGCTCACGCTACCCGTAGCGACGTGATCATGGCCACGGGTCGTTCCGACTACCCGAACCAGGTCAACAACGTACTGGGCTTCCCGTTCATCTTCCGTGGCGCCTTGGATGTTCGCGCCAAGCGCATCAACGAAGAAATGAAAATCGCTGCGGCCAACGCCCTGAAAGACCTGGCCAAGCTGCCGGTTCCAAAGGAAGTTTGTGCAGCCTACGGCGTTGATGCCCTGGAATTCGGTCGTGAGTACATCATTCCGAAGCCAATGGATGCACGTTTGATCACCGTCGTTTCCGATGCCGTAGCCAAGGCAGCGCTGGAGACTGGTGTGGCGACCCTGCCATATCCGGCCAACTACCCGCTGAAAAGCGTGGATGACGTGTTCAACGGCTAAGCTGTTGTAGCGTTGTAGCAAAAAGCCCCGGCTCGCAAGAGTCGGGGCTTTTTGTTGGGCTGCTGTCTGTGCGTCTCATCGCGGGGCAAGCCCGCCCCCAGGCTGGGCCATGCATGACCGGTGGGAGCGGGTTTGCCCCGCGATCGCTTAGAACAGGTCTATCGGCGCCGCTTCATCAGCCGGTAGTGGGCTGCCTGGGGCCGAACCGCCCAGCTCGTTCACCGATGGGGGGGTGTCTTCTGCCTTGAACAACTCAAAGTAGGCATTGGGCGTACTAGGTGTCGCTGCTCGGCCACTGACAGGATCGATCCGCAGGCTGAGGATGCCCTCCGGCTCTGCCGGCGCGTGGTTGGGTTTGTCCTTGAGAGCGGCACCCATGAAGTTCATCCAGATTGGCAGCGCCACGGTGCCACCATACTCACGGCGGCCCAAGGTTTCAGGTTGATCGAAGCCGCTCCACACTGTGGTTACCAGGTCGGCGTTGTAGCCGGAGAACCAGGCATCCTTGGACTCGTTGGTGGTGCCGGTCTTGCCCGCAAGGTCCGTGCGGCCCAAGGCCAGGGCGCGGCGTCCGGTACCGCGCTTGATTACATCCTGGAGCATGCTGGTAAGGATGTAGGTGGTGCGGCCATCGACAATCCGTTCAGCGACGGCTGGAGGCTGGTCTGCCGCCGCTTCATTGCCTGCAGGTGCGGGAGCCGCCTCACCGGGCAGTTGGGTGCTGATCGGGGCTTCTGGCGCAGCAATGCCTGCTGCGACTTGATCGGCTTGCGGCACCCGTGGCGGGTTGGCGGTAAACAGGGTTTCACCGTTGCGGCTTTCGATGCGTTCGATCAGGTACGGGGTGATTTTGTAGCCACCGTTGGCGAAGGTGCTCCAGCCGGTGGCAATTTCCATTGGCGTCAGCGTCGCGGTACCCAGGGCCAGAGACAGGTTGGGTGGCAGGTCCTGCTTGTTGAAGCCGAACTTGCTGATGTAGTCGATGGTGCGACCAACCCCCATCGCTTGCAACAGGCGGATCGACACCAGGTTGCGCGACTTGTACAGCGCTTCACGCATGCGGATCGGACCGAGGAAGGTGTTGGTGTCGTTTTTTGGTCGCCAGACTTTATCCAGATACTCGTCGACAAACACGATAGGCGCGTCGTTGACCAGGCTGGCGGCTGTGTAGCCGTTGTCCAGTGCTGCGCTGTAGACAAAGGGCTTGAAGCTCGAGCCGGGTTGGCGCTTGGCCTGCATGGCGCGGTTGTAGTTGCTCTGCTCGAAGGAGAAACCGCCGACCAAGGCACGGATGGCACCGGTGTTCGGGTCCAGCGAAACCAGCGCGCTTTGGGCATTGGGTACCTGGCTGAACTTCAGCGTGCCGTCGTCCAGGCGCTGGACGCGGATCAGGTCGCCGACCTGAGCAACATCGGCAGGCTGTTGCGGCGCTCGACCCTGGCTATTGGTATTGAGGAACGGGCGAGCCCACTTCATGGTTTCCCAGGCCACAGTTTCCACTGTGTCACTGCGTGTCAGTACCTGCAGGCCGGTCTTATCGACGTGAGTGACAATGACTGGCTCCAGGCCACCCAATGGGCGCTGTTTACTCAGCTCCTGAAGCCAATCAACATGGGACTTGCCCGCAAAGCGGGCTTCGGGACCGCGATAGCCATGGCGCTCGTCATAGGCACTGAGGCCGTCGAGAACCGCCTTGTTGGCGATTTCCTGCAGGTCGCTCGGTACGGTGGTGGTAACCCGGAAGCCTTCGGTGTAGGCATCGCTACCATAACGGCCGACCATCTCCGCCCGCGCCATTTCGGCGATGTAAGGGGCGCTGACTTCAGGCGTTGGTACGTGGTAGCTGGCGTTGATTGGCTCGGCCAGCGCGGCTTGATAGGCGGCCTGGTCGATTTTGCCGAGTTTGTACATGCGCCCAAGAATCCAGTCGCGACGCTCTTTGGCGCGGACCGGGTTGGCAAGCGGGTTGAAGCGCGACGGTGCCTTCGGCAGGCCGGCGATCATCGCCATCTGCGCCAAACTGATGTCGCGGATCGATTTGCCATAGTAAACCTGTGCTGCGGCTTCGATGCCGTAAGCGCGGTTACCCAGGTAAATCTTGTTGACGTACAGCTCGAGAATCTCGTCCTTGGTCAGCTCGCGTTCGATCTGCAAGGCCAGGAGAATTTCGGTGGTCTTGCGCGAGAAGCTGCGCTCACTGCTGAGGAAGAAGTTCTTTGCCACCTGCATGGTGATAGTGCTGCCGCCGGTTTGAATGTGCCCGGACTTCAGCAATTGTGTTGCAGCACGCATCAAACTAGCCGGGTCGACCCCGTAGTGATTGGCGAAATTGTCGTCTTCTGCCGAGAGCAAAGCCTGGATGAAATGGGGCGGAATGTCGGCGAAACGGATGGGGGAGCGACGCATCTCGCCGAACTCGGCGATGAGTTTTCCGTCACTGCTGTAGACCCGTAAAGGGATCTGCAACTGGATGCTTCTGAGGGCCTCTACCGAGGGCAAGCTGGGGCTAAGATACAGAAACGCGCCGCTCAGACCGAGCACGATGGCGCAAATGACTGCGACGAAAGACCACCAGAAGAACTTCAGCAGGCGTATCAAGGCTTTTGGGCGTCCAGATAAAAGAGTGGGTTGCGCGCAGGGCCAGCGGACAAGGAAAAACGCTGGGCATTATAAGCATTTTTCACGCGGGCGCGTTATTGGTGCGACCGTCAGGAAGGCAGCAGGTTGTTGAGGGCTGACCTCAATACGCCTGTCCAGATCAGGGGAAAACCGATGCTTGGACGCATGGGCAGGGATGCCAGTTCACTTTTGGGCGTAGAAATTACCCCTCCGTTCATCAGGCTGGTGCGGTTGTGCCGGCGCCGAGGTCTTTATCACCTTCAGGGCTGGGCACTCGAACCCTTGCCGACAGGTGTAATGCACCAGGGCTGGATTACTGAGCCAGAACAGGTCGGTGTGGTGTTGCGTGAGGCCGTCTTGCGTTGCGCCGGACAAGGCCGGCGTGGAGCGGTGGCGCTACCTGGTGGGCTGGTCATCGAGAAAGTCCTTTCACTGCCTGCCGACCTTGAAGATCACCTTATGGATGAGCGCCTATCCAGTGACGTCGGCGAGTTTGTTCCTTTTGCCCTCGAGGAGGCGGCAATCGACTTCCAGTCTGTCGGACCGTACCCAGGCAACCCGCTGCACCAGCAAGTAGTTGTTGCCGTTTGCCATCTGGCCTTGCTGGATGCACTACAGGCCAGCGCCGAATGTGCTGACCTGTTTATTTGTGCCGTAGAGCCTGACGCTCATGCCTTGCGCCGCGCAGTGCAGGTGGGCGGGATGCAGGATGCCCTACTGCTACAGCTGGAGGTCGGTGCCCTGGTGATTCACGAGTGTGCGGCAGGGCCTGTAGCGCAGCGCCGGGAAGTGCCTCTGTATGAGTGCCAGGGATCTGTGCCGGTGGTGGTCGCAGCTGTGGATAACTACTTACTGTCCCGCCCCGACAGGGCGCTCCCTGCGCAGGTATTTCTTACCGGCGGTGGCGCACGCGATCAGAGCTTCGCCGAGCAGCTCGAGCAGCGTCTTGGCATCGAGGTGCGGCATGCAGACCCCTTCCAGTCCGTGGTCCCAGCCCCCGGACTGGATACGCTGCCCTCCAGGGATCAGGCCAAATACCTGGCAGTTGCTTGCGGCCTGGCCATGCGTGAGGGGGATCGATGCTTGAATTGAACCTGCTGCCTTGGCGCGAGCAGCGACGTCAGGCTGCAATTCGACGCCTGCAAGCACTGCTGCTAGGCGTGGGGCTGACGGCAGTACTGGCAACCTGGATGATGGACTACCTGGGGCGACGCGAGCGGCAAGGCCAAGCGCTCGAGCAGGCTTCAATTCGCCAAGACATTGAGCATTTCGATAGCCAGCTGCTACAGGTGGCACGGTACGAGGATATGCATGCGCAGGTTCATCGTCGCCGAGAAGTGCTGGACGCCCTGCACGAGCAGCGCTTGCTCCTGGTCGATCTTTTTCAGCAGCTTGAGCATGCGGTTCCACTCGGCGTTCGGCTCACTACGGTGACCCGAGAAGGTTCGCGCTTGCAGATTCTCGGGGTCGCACAATCGGCGTCATTGGTTGCACAGCTGTTGCGCAACTTGTCCGACGTTTTCGGGGGCACTCATGTACATCAGGTCAAGGCGGTCAATGAGGGCGAAGCATTCGACGTGAGCGTCGCACTGGGGGCCAAGCCTTGAGTGTGTCGATGATGTTTCGATGGCAACAGCTGGCGAGTGCCTCTGGCATCAGGCAAGTGTTTTTTCTGTTGTGTTGTCTGGTGCTGCTGCTCGGGCTGGCTTACGCGTTGCACTTGCGAGTGCTTTTTTCAGGGGTTGAAGCCGCCCATGAGCAGACTCGGCGCATGAATATCGAACGCATCGACAGGGCCAGTCGAGCGCAGGCGCTTGCATCCGCAGAAGCGCAACTGGCTGCAGCCAATGAAAGCCTGAATGTATCGCGCTGGCGCTTGGAAGCAGGCGGTGAGTTGGCTGATCTGCTTGAGGTGGTTGCGCTTCGAGGGCATGCGCACGGGGTGTTTGTCGAACACTTGGAGGTGCTGGCGCAGGTGCTGCATGACCAGCACATTGAGCTGCCCATGCAGCTTCACTTGCGTGGCTCTTACTCTGGGTTGGCGGCTTTTTTCCATGGTTTGGCCCAGTTGCCCCGGCTACTTACCGCGCAGGACTTTTCCCTGTTGGCGGATGAGGAGAACGCCCCGAATGGGCTGCGCATGCAGGTGCGTGTCAGCGCTTATCGCAGCCTAGAGGCAAGCGCATGGCCTGAAGTGCCGGTTGCTGAGCCCGGGCTGGTTGGGCCTGTGCCAGATTCGTTGCGCAACCCTTTTCAGTCTTCGCCACAGACGCTGCCGCGTGAGTACCTGCGGACGTTACCGCTCGAACAGTTCGAAATGGTCGGCAGTCTTGCGCGCAATCAGGTTCGTTTTGCGTTGCTGCGGGCTGCGGGCTTCGTTCATCGCCTGCAATTGGGTGATCGGCTGGGACGTAATAACGGCCGGGTTGTGCGTATCGATGAACGCGAGGTGGAAATCACCGAAGAAGTTTTCGTGCAGGGCGAAGGCTGGGTCGAGAGAACCCGAACGCTTGGCCTGAAATTGCCGGCAAACACCGGATAAGGGAGCGAACCAGGGAGGTCGCAGGTGAAGACAAAGTGGAGCGGGGCAGCAATCGCCTGGCTGGTTGCGTGGGGGCTAGTGAACCCGATGGCCGTTGGCAGCGTCGAGCGTGACCGAGCGTTGTCGTTGAATTTTCAGGATGTTGAGGTGCGCGCGGTACTGCAGGTGCTGGCCGACTTCAGTGGGGTAAATCTGGTTGCCAGTGATGCCGTGCAGGGTCGGGTTACCTTGCGTTTGCAGGAGGTGCCCTGGGAGCAGGCGCTGGATCTGGTACTGCGCAGCAAAGGCCTGGAAAAACGCGCCGAAGGCAATGTCTTGCTGATAGCGCCGATCGCGGAGCTTGCGGGGTACGAAAAACAGCTGCTCGAAGGGCGTCAGCGGGTGGCTGGGCTGGCGCCGATGCGCCGTGAGTTGCTGCCGATTCATTATGCCCAGGCGAAAGATATTGCCGCAGTATTCCAGACACTTGCGCCGACTGATCCAATGGCTTCCGGGCAGGGGGCGCTGAGTGTCGATGAACGAACCAACACCCTGATCGCTCATCAGCCCCCCGAGCGGCTCGAAGAACTAAAGGAAATGATCACTCGCCTGGATGTGCCGGTGCGCCAGGTGATGATCGAGGCGCGAATTGTCGAAGCCAATGTCGATTTCGAAAAAAGTCTTGGCATGCGCTGGGGCGCGCAAGCAAGTTCAGGCAGTGGCCTTGGCTCCGCGGCTGGCGACACGTTTGTCGATTTGGGCGTGGAGCGGGCTACCTCAGCCATTGGCCTGGGCCTTGTGCGAGATAACCTGGTGCTGGACTTGCAGCTCAGTGCCATGGAGAAGTCCGGCAATGGTGAAATCATCTCCCAGCCCAAGGTGGTCACGGCCGACAAGGAGACCGCCCGGATTCTCAAGGGCACCGAAGTGCCCTACCAGGAAACCAGCGGCAGCGGCGCTACTTCGGTGACTTTTCGCGAAGCCTCGCTATCGCTGGAAGTGACTCCGCAGATTACCCCGGACAATCGGGTAATCATGGCGGTGAAGGTCACCAAGGACGAACCCGACTACCTCAACGCCCTTGCTCAGGTGCCGGCAATCCGCAAAAACGAGGTCAATGCCAAGGTTCGTGTACGCGATGGGGAAACTATCGTGATTGGCGGCGTGTACTCCACTGTGCAAAGTAAAGTTGTCGACAAGGTGCCATTTTTCGGCGATGTGCCGTATGTTGGGCGGCTGTTTCGTCGCGATGTTCTACAAGAGAAAAAATCCGAGCTGCTGGTCTTCCTGACTCCGCGTATCATGAGTGACCAGGCGATTGCTGTGAGTCGTTGATTCTGTGCGAAATTTGATACTTGTGGGGCCCATGGGTGCTGGTAAAAGCACCATCGGTCGCCTGTTAGCCAAAGAGCTGCGCCTGCCGTTCAAGGATTCCGACAAGGAAATTGAACTGCGCACCGGCGCCAATATCCCGTGGATCTTCGATAAGGAAGGCGAACCGGGCTTTCGAGACCGTGAGCAGGCGATGATCGCCGAGCTATGCGCGTTCGATGGCGTGGTTCTGGCTACCGGCGGAGGTGCGGTGATGCGCGATGCCAATCGTCAGGCTCTGCACGCCGGAGGGCGTGTGGTGTACTTGCATGCTTCGGTAGAGCAGCAGGTTGGGCGCACTTCGCGTGATCGCAACCGACCGCTGTTGCGCACGGCCAATCCGGAGGCGACGTTGCGTGCCCTGCTGGAGGTCCGTGATCCGCTCTATCGCGAGATTGCCGACCTTATAGTGGAAACCGACGAACGGCCACCACGAATGGTCGTGCAGGATATTCTCGAACGCTTGCAGAAGTTGCCGCCCCGTTAAGCCAGGCTTATCCTCGGCGACCAGTCATGCCGTGACAGGGCACACCGTTTATTGCGCGGATCGAGTTATCGAGGTCGCGCCTTGTTCATTGTGGGGACACATGCAGACACTTAAGGTCGAATTGGGCGAGCGTAGTTACCCGATCTACATTGGCGAGGGCCTGCTGGATCAGGCCGAGCTGCTGGCGCCGCATATCGCTGGCAGACAAGTCGCTATCGTATCCAATGAGACTGTCGCGCCCCTGTATCTCGAACGACTGAGCAAGACCCTGGGTGCCTATTCGGTACTTCCGGTGGTCCTGCCTGATGGTGAGTCCTACAAGAACTGGGAAACCCTGCAACTGATTTTCGATGCCTTGCTGACTGCCCGTCACGACCGGCGGACCACCGTGGTTGCCTTGGGTGGCGGTGTCATCGGTGACATGGCAGGCTTTGCAGCTGCCTGTTATCAGCGCGGCGTGGATTTTATCCAGGTGCCTACCACCTTGCTGTCCCAGGTCGATTCGTCGGTGGGCGGCAAGACCGGCATCAATCATCCGCTGGGCAAGAACATGGTCGGCGCCTTCTATCAGCCCAATGCCGTGCTCATTGATACTGCCAGTCTCAACTCCCTGCCACCGCGTGAGCTGTCGGCGGGCCTTGCCGAAGTGATCAAGTACGGTCTGATTTGTGACGAACCGTTCCTGGGATGGCTCGAAGCGAATGTGGCGGCGATGCGCAAACTGGATCAGGCTGCCCTGACGGAGGCGATTCGTCGCTCCTGTGCGGCCAAGGCTGCAGTTGTCGGCGCCGATGAGCGCGAGTCCGGTGTGCGTGCCACCCTCAATCTCGGCCATACCTTCGGCCACGCTATCGAAACCCAAATGGGTTACGGTGTCTGGCTGCACGGTGAGGCGGTGGCTGCGGGTACGGTGATGGCCTTGGAGATGTCCATGCGCCTGGGCTGGATCAGCCAGCAGGATCGCGATCGTGGTATTCGCTTGTTGCAAAGCGCCGGTTTGCCGGTAGTGCCGCCGCAGGACATGACGCCAGCCCAGTTCATGGAACACATGGCAGTAGATAAAAAGGTACTCGACGGTCGTTTGCGTCTGGTCCTGCTCAGCCGCATGGGCGAGGCAGTGGTCACCGACGACTATCCGAAAGAGATTCTTCAGGCCACCCTCGCCGCGGATTACCGCGCGATAGTGGCCCAGCTTTGAGGTTGATGAGCGTCCGATGACTAGTTTGCATGCCGACGAGGCCTTTCTCGGCCATTATCAGTTGAACCACGATCCCTTCGCAGCAAGGGTGCCTGGTTTCAAATTCTTCCCGGCCCAGCGCAAGCCAGTGCTTGGCCAGTTGCATCACCTGGCACGTTACAGTCAGTTGCTGCTGGTTGTAACCGGCCCGCAGGGCAGCGGCAAGACGCTGCTGCGCCAAGCCCTGGTTGCCAGTACCAACAAGCAGTCAGTGCAAAGCGTGGTGGTTTCCGCCCGTGGCGCCACTGACGCTGCCAGTGTGCTCGGCCAGGTCGCTCAGGCCTTGGGTGTCGCCCAGCCTGAAGTTCCCGAATTGCTGGCTCAGGTCGTGCAACTGGCACTGACCGGGCAAGAGGTCTACCTATTGGTGGACGATGCGGAACAACTTGACGAGTCGGCACTCCAAGCCTTGCTGGAATTGGCTGCGGGCACACCGGAGGGACGCCCGCACGTGTTCCTTTTCGGCGAACCGTCGTTGATCGCTGGGCTGGAAGAACTCAATGCTGACCTGGAGCGCTTCCATGTCATCGAGCTTGCACCCTATAGCGAAGAAGAAACCCGGGAATACCTCGAACAGCGCCTGGAAGGTGCCGGACGAGGGATCGAGGTTTTCACCAATGATCAGATCGCCGATATTCACCAAAACTCGGACGGCTGGCCTGGAAACATCAACCAGGTTGCCCGCGATACCTTGATCGAAGCCATGATCGCTAGCCGAACCACGGCGAAGCGACCATCAATGGGGTTCAATATGCCTAAAAAACACGTGCTGGCGCTGTCTGCTGTCGTAGTGGTCGCTGTTGCTGCGGCCGTGCTGATGCCAAAGAAAGGCGATCAAGCGCCCAGCGCCCCCGCAGAGCAGGCTCAATTGCCGCTGGGCCAAGGTCAGCCGGGGAATGCGCAATCGAACAACGGCAGCCCGGCGATCGAATTTGCTGGTAACTCACAGCCAATGCCATTGCCGCTGGTCGGCCAGTCACAGCCGGTCATGCGTGGCCCGCTGGCTGAATCCACTGGCATGGGTGATGGCGAAGATGGTGGCCCGGCCGCCGATACCGCCCTGCAGCCACCGACGGTCACCACCATTGCCCCGCCTGCCGGAGTTAGCGCAGGTCCTGCACCCGCGCCCGCACAGCCGGTAAGTCAGGCTCAGCCAGCAGCTGTACCGCAGCCGGTTGCACCTGTTGCCAGTAAGCCGGTAGCGCCTGTGGCCAAGCCTGCGCCGACTCAGGTTGCAACCGCCAAGCCCGCGCCGAAGCCAGCAGAGAAGCCGGCCGCCAAGCCTGCTGCAGGCGGTAGCTGGTATGCTGGGCAGAAGCCAGGCAATTACGTTGTGCAAATCCTCGGTACCAGCTCCGAGGCGTCTGCCCAGGCATACGTGAAAGCTCAGGGTGGCGACTATCGCTACTTCAAGAAAACCTTGCAGGGCAAGCCGCTGTACGTCATCACTTACGGTAGCTTCTCCAGCCGTGATGCAGCCCTGGCAGCAATCAAAGCCTTGCCAGCCAAGGTTCAGGCTGGTAAACCTTGGCCTCGTACCGTCGCCAGCGTTCAACAAGAACTCGCTGCGACCCGTTGATAAAGCTTGGTGGCACTACCCCCGCCACCTGCTGAGCGACTCCTGATTTACGGTCAAGCCTGCTGCGTGATACGCGGCAGGCTTTTCTGTCCCAGACTGCCGGCCACAAGCCCATCTTGCAGTCCAGGCTGAAACGCTTCAGACTCAAGCTATTCCGTTACCACGGTGCGCGCTTAAAAACATTCAAAAACGCGACATGGATTTACGAATATTCGTCGTAAATTTGTGGGCTTCCCTGTCGCTGTGCAACAATGGCTCCTCTATTGCCCCCGCAAAGCTGGCATTCGTTCGGCGTGGATGGTAAGTGGTTGTACTAAAAAAAGATTTGCCTTGGTGAGAGGCGAACCTGGTGAGAAAGTGTCTATGAAAACAGGTCTGTACCATCCCGAAGAATTCAAGGATAACTGTGGTTTCGGCCTGATCGCCCATATGACGGGTGAACCCAGCCACCACCTACTGCAAACAGCCGTTCAGGCGCTGACTTGCATGACCCACCGCGGTGGCATCAACGCCGACGGCAAGACCGGTGACGGTTGTGGTCTGTTAATGCAAAAGCCGGATCAGTTTCTGCGGGCTGTCGCCCTGGAACATTTCGGCGCCGAGCTGCCCAAGCAATATGCCGTTGGCATGGTGTTCTTCAATCAAGACGCCACCAAGGCTGAAGCGGCACGCGAAAACATGAATCGCGAGATTCTCGCAGCGGGCCTGCAACTGGTGGGCTGGCGCAAAGTGCCGATCGATACCAGCGTTCTGGGTCGACTGGCCTTGGAGCGCCTGCCGCAGATCGAGCAAGTGTTCATCGGTGCCGAAGGCCTGAGCGATCAAGATTTCGCCATCAAGCTGTTCAGCGCTCGTCGTCGCTCGTCGGTGGCCAACGCCGCCGACACCGACCACTACATCTGCAGTTTTTCGCACAAGACCATTATCTATAAAGGCCTGATGATGCCGGCGGATCTCGTCGCCTTCTATCCAGACCTGGGTGATGAGCGCCTACAAACCGCTATCTGCGTGTTCCACCAGCGTTTCTCCACCAATACCTTGCCGAAATGGCCGCTGGCGCAGCCGTTCCGCTTCCTCGCCCACAACGGCGAGATCAACACTATTACCGGTAACCGCAACTGGGCCCAGGCTCGGCGGACCAAGTTCGAAAACGAACTGATCCCTGATCTGGAAGAACTCGGCCCATTGGTGAACCGTGTCGGCTCCGACTCCTCGAGCATGGACAACATGCTCGAGCTGATGGTCACCGGTGGCATCGATCTGTTCCGTGGCGTGCGCATGATCATTCCGCCAGCGTGGCAGAACGTCGAGACCATGGACGCCGACCTGCGTGCCTTCTACGAATACAACTCCATGCACATGGAAGCGTGGGACGGCCCGGCGGGCGTGGTACTGACCGAAGGTCGCCATGCAGTCTGCCTGCTCGACCGCAACGGCCTGCGTCCGGCGCGCTGGGTCACCACCAAGAACGGCTACATCACCCTGGCGTCGGAAATCGGCGTGTGGGACTACAAGCCTGAAGACGTGATCGCCAAAGGCCGGGTCGGCCCAGGCCAGATCTTTGCCGTGGACACCGAAACCGGTCAGATCCTCGACACGGACGCCATCGACAATCGTCTCAAGTCGCGCCATCCGTACAAGCGCTGGCTGCGCCAGAATGCCTTGCGCATCCAGGCTGACTTGAGCGATGACCAGGGCGTGGCCAGCTACGACACTGATCAGCTCAAGCAATACATGAAAATGTTCCAGGTCACCTTCGAAGAGCGTGACCAGGTGCTGCGTCCGCTTGGCGAGCAAGGCCAGGAAGCCGTCGGCTCGATGGGCGACGATACGCCGATGGCGATTCTGTCCCAGCGCGTGCGCTCGACCTATGACTATTTCCGCCAGCAGTTCGCGCAGGTGACCAACCCGCCGATCGACCCGCTGCGTGAAGCAATCGTCATGTCGTTGGAGATCTGCCTCGGTGCCGAGCGCAACATTTTCCAGGAATCCCCTGAGCATGCCTCACGGGTGATTCTCAGCTCGCCAGTGATTTCGCCCGCCAAGTGGCGTTCGCTGATGAATCTTGATCGCCCGGGCTTCGAGCGCCAGCTGATCGACCTCAACTATGAGGAAAGCATTGGCCTGGAAGCTGCGGTGCGCAACATCGCCGACCAGGCTGAAGAAGCGGTGCGCAGCGGCAAGACCCAACTGGTGCTGAGCGACCGTCATATCGCTCCGGGCAAGCTGCCGGCGCATGCCTCGCTGGCCGTGGGCGCTGTTCACCATCGCCTGACCGAGCTGGGCCTGCGTTGCGACAGCAACATATTGGTAGAAACGGCTACCGCCCGTGACCCGCATCACTTTGCCGTGCTGCTCGGTTTCGGCGCCTCGGCGGTTTACCCGTACCTGGCCTATGAAGTACTGGCTGACTTGATCCGTACCGGCGAAGTGCTCGGCGACCTGGACGAAGTGTTCAAGTACTACCGCAAGGGCATCTCCAAGGGTCTGTTGAAGATTCTCTCGAAGATGGGTATTTCGACCATCGGTTCCTACCGCGGCGCTCAATTGTTCGAAGCCGTCGGTCTGTCCGAAGAAGTGGTGGGCCTGAGCTTCAAGGGCGTTGCCAGCCGTCTCAAGGGCGCACGCTTCGTCGACATCGAGAATGAACAGAAGCTGCTTGCTGCCGAAGCCTGGAGCGCGCGCAAGCCGATCCAGCAGGGTGGCCTGCTGAAGTTCGTTCACGGCGGCGAATACCACGCCTACAACCCGGATGTGGTCAACACACTGCAAGCTGCTGTACAACAGGGCGACTACGCCAAATTCAAGGAATACACCGCGTTGGTCGACACCCGTCCGGTGTCGATGATCCGTGACCTGCTCAAGGTCAAGGTCGCCGATCAGCCGTTGGCCCTGGAAGAAGTCGAGCCGCTGGACGCAATTCTCAAACGCTTCGATTCTGCTGGCATCTCCCTCGGCGCGTTGTCGCCTGAGGCGCATGAAGCGCTGGCCGAAGCCATGAACCGCCTTGGGGCACGCTCCAACTCCGGTGAAGGCGGTGAAGATCCGGCGCGTTACGGCACGATCCGCAGCTCCAAGATCAAGCAGGTTGCTACCGGTCGTTTCGGCGTTACGCCTGAATACCTGGTCAACGCCGAAGTGCTGCAGATCAAGGTTGCCCAGGGCGCCAAGCCCGGAGAGGGCGGCCAACTGCCTGGCGGCAAGGTCAACGGCCTGATTGCCAAGCTGCGCTATGCCGTACCTGGCGTAACCCTGATTTCGCCACCACCGCATCACGACATCTATTCGATTGAAGACTTGTCGCAGCTGATTTTCGACCTCAAGCAGGTCAACCCTCAGGCGCTGGTATCGGTCAAGCTGGTGGCCGAGGCGGGTGTCGGCACGATCGCTGCCGGTGTAGCCAAGGCTTATGCAGACCTGATCACCATCTCCGGCTATGACGGTGGTACTGGTGCCTCGCCGCTGACCTCGATCAAGTACGCCGGTGCACCGTGGGAGCTGGGCCTGGCTGAAACGCATCAGACCCTGCGCGGCAATGACCTGCGTGGCAAGGTCCGGGTACAGACCGACGGTGGTCTGAAAACCGGCCTGGACGTCATCAAGGCAGCCATTCTCGGCGCCGAAAGCTTTGGCTTCGGTACCGCGCCCATGATCGCCCTGGGCTGCAAATACCTGCGTATCTGTCACCTGAACAACTGCGCCACCGGCGTCGCCACTCAGAACGACAAGCTGCGAAAGGATCACTACATCGGCACCGTCGATATGGTGGTGAATTTCTTCACCTACGTGGCCGAAGAGACCCGTGAGTGGCTGGCCAAGCTGGGTGTTCGCAGCCTCGGCGAGTTGATCGGGCGTACCGATCTGCTGGAAATGCTCCCCGGCGAGACCGAGAAGCAGAAGCACCTGGACCTCAGCCCGCTGTTGGGCAGCCCGCACGTGTCGGCCGACAAACCGCAGTTCTGCGAAGTCGACCGTAACCCGCCCTTCGACAAGGGTGTGCTGGCCGAGAAGATGGTCGAAATGGCCCTGCCGGCTATTCGCGACCTGGCCGGTGCCCAGTTCGAACTGGATATCTGCAACTGCGACCGTTCCATCGGTGCACGCATCTCTGGCGAAATCGCCCGTTTGCACGGCAACCAGGGCATGGCCAACGCGCCGATCACCTTCCGCTTCAAAGGAACGGCTGGTCAGAGCTTTGGTGTGTGGAACGCCGGCGGCCTGAACATGTACCTCGAAGGTGATGCCAACGACTACGTCGGTAAAGGCATGACCGGCGGCAAGCTGGTTATCGTGCCGCCTGCAGGCAGCCCGTTCGCCACCCAGCACAGTGCCATTGTCGGCAACACCTGTCTGTACGGCGCCACTGGCGGCAAGCTGTTCGCTGCTGGCACCGCGGGCGAGCGCTTTGCCGTGCGTAACTCCGGTGCCCACGCGATTGTCGAGGGTACAGGCGATCACTGCTGTGAATACATGACCGGTGGTTTTGTCTGCGTTTTGGGCAAGACCGGTTACAACTTCGGCTCTGGTATGACGGGCGGTTTCGCCTACGTACTGGACATGGACAACAGCTTCGTAGACAAGCTCAACCATGAACTGGTGGAAATCCAGCGCATCAGTGGCGAAGCGATGGAGGCCTACCGTAGCCACCTTTCGCGCGTGCTGGGCGAATACGTCGAAGAAACCGGCAGCGAATGGGGGCGTGAGCTCTGGGAAAACCTGGACGACTACGTGCGTCGCTTCTGGCTGGTCAAGCCGAAGGCGGCAAACCTGAAGAACCTGCTGTCCAGCACCCGCGCCAACCCACAGTAAACAACAGCTGCAAGTGGCAAGCTTCAAGCTGCACGTGAGCGCAGTACGAAGTTTGCCCGGCTTAAGTGATCGTCTTGCAGCTTGCGGCTTGAGGCTTGCAACTGCGGTAATGAGGTTTTGAACATGGCTGAACGTCTAAGTAATGACTTCCAGTTCATCGAGGTCGGGCGCAAAGATCCGAAGAAGAAACTGTTGCGTCAACGCAAGAAGGAGTTCGTGGAAATCTACGAACCCTTCAAACCCCAGCAGTCGGCTGAACAGGCTCACCGCTGTCTGGGCTGTGGCAACCCGTACTGCGAGTGGAAGTGCCCGGTGCACAACTTCATCCCTAACTGGTTGAAGCTGGTCTCCGAAGGCAACATCCTCGCTGCTGCGGAGCTGTCGCACCAAACCAACACCTTGCCGGAAGTGTGCGGCCGGGTGTGCCCTCAGGATCGTCTGTGCGAGGGCGCGTGCACCCTCAATGACGGTTTTGGTGCGGTGACTATCGGTTCGGTGGAGAAGTACATCACCGACACCGCCTTCGCCATGGGCTGGCGCCCAGACATGTCCAAGGTCAAACCGACCGATAAACGTGTCGCAATTATCGGTGCCGGCCCCGCGGGCCTTGGCTGTGCCGACGTACTGGTGCGCGGCGGTGTAACCCCGGTGGTGTTCGATCGCAACCCGGAAATCGGTGGCCTGCTGACCTTCGGCATTCCCGAATTCAAGCTGGAAAAGACCGTGCTGAGCAATCGTCGCGAAGTCTTCACGGGCATGGGTATCGAGTTCCGTCTCAACACCGAGGTGGGCAAGGACATCAGCATGGAACAACTGCTCGAAGAGTACGATGCAGTGTTCATGGGCATGGGTACCTACACCTACATGAAGGGCGGCTTCCCGGGTGAAGACCTGCCGGGTGTACATGATGCCCTGGATTTCCTGGTGGCCAACGTCAACCGCAACCTGGGCTTCGAAAAATCGCCGGAAGACTTCGTCGACATGAAAGGCAAGAAGGTTGTGGTGCTTGGCGGCGGCGATACCGCGATGGATTGCAACCGCACATCCATCCGCCAGGGTGCCAAGGCGGTGACCTGTGCCTACCGTCGTGACGAAGCCAACATGCCCGGTTCGCGCAAAGAGGTGAAGAACGCCAAGGAGGAGGGCGTGAAGTTCCTCTACAACCGCCAGCCAATTGCCATCGTCGGTGAAGACAAGGTTGAAGGCGTCAAGGTTGTCGAGACCCGTCTCGGCGAGCCAGATGCCCGCGGCCGCCGCAGCCCTGAGCCGATCCCGGGTTCCGAAGAGATCATCCCGGCTGACGCCGTGGTCATCGCTTTCGGTTTCCGCCCGAGCCCGGCACCGTGGTTCCAGCAGTTCGACATTCAGACCGACAGCCAGGGGCGTGTTGTGGCACCAGAGAAGAACACCTTCAAGCACCAGACCAGCAACCCGAAGATCTTCGCCGGTGGCGATATGGTTCGCGGTTCTGACCTGGTGGTGACGGCGATCTTCGAAGGACGCAATGCTGCCGAAGGCATCCTGGATTACCTGGAAGTCTGACGTGTCCGGTCGCGGGGTAATTGCGCTCCCATCCAGGGGGAGCAGGCTTAACTCGCGACAAATGCAGCAAATCTATTGATCTGTCACAAGTCGATAGACAAAAGGCACGGTACTTACCGTGCCTTTTCCGTTGGTGTCTGAGAAAATGCCCGCACTTTTTTTCCGGATGCCGACATGACTGCCTTGAAGAACGATCGTTTTCTGCGCGCCCTGCTCAAGCAACCTGTAGACGTCACCCCTGTGTGGATGATGCGCCAGGCCGGCCGCTACCTGCCGGAGTACCGCGCCAGCCGCGCCAAGGCTGGTGACTTCATGAGCCTGTGCATGAACCCGCAGTTTGCCTGCGAGGTCACCATGCAGCCGCTGGACCGCTATCCGCTGGACGCGGCGATTCTGTTCTCGGACATCCTCACCATTCCCGATGCCATGGGCCAGGGCCTGTATTTCGAGACCGGCGAAGGCCCGCGTTTCAAGAAGGTCGTCAGCACCCTGGCCGATATCGAAGCCCTGCCGATCCCTGATCCACAGAAAGACCTCGGCTATGTGATGGACGCTGTCAGCACCATTCGCCGCGAGCTCAATGGCCGCGTACCGCTGATTGGTTTTTCCGGCAGCCCGTGGACCCTGGCGACCTACATGGTCGAAGGCGGCTCGTCGAAAGACTTCCGCAAGACCAAAGCCATGCTTTACGACAATCCGCAGGCCATGCACCTGCTGCTCGATAAACTGGCCCAGTCGGTTATCAGCTACCTCAATGGTCAGATCATGGCCGGTGCGCAAGCGGTGCAGATCTTCGACACCTGGGGCGGCAACCTGTCGGCGGCGGCCTATCAGGAGTTCTCGCTGGCCTACATGCGCAAAATCGTCAGCGGCCTGATCCGCGAACACGAAGGTCGCAAGGTGCCGGTGATCCTCTTCACCAAGAACGGTGGCCTGTGGCTGGAAAGCATCGCCGACGCCGGCGCCGATGCGCTGGGTCTGGACTGGACGTGCGATATCGGAGAAGCCCGCCAGCGCGTGGGCAACAAGGTTGCCCTGCAAGGCAACATGGATCCGACAGTGTTGTACGCCAAGCCTGAGGCCATCCGCGCCGAAGTCGGTCGTATCCTGGCCAGCTATGGTCATGGCACCGGGCATGTCTTCAACCTTGGCCACGGGATCACCCCGGAAGTTGATCCGGAGCATGCAGGTGCGTTCATCAACGCCGTGCACGAACTGTCGGCGCAGTACCACCAGTAAGTCTGGCCGCTGCCACCGAGTTTTAAGCTTGAATTCAGCCTGTCTGGGTAATCTGGCTCCATCGAAACCCAGACAGGATCTGAACCATGAAAACTCGTTATCTCGCTCTGCTGCTTGCCCCTCTGTTCAGCACCGCCGCCCTGGCCGCCGGCTATACCGGTCCAGGCGCTCAGCCGGTGACCACGGTTGCCGCAGCCAACGATGCTGCTGACGACACCCCAGTGGTCCTGCAGGGCTTTGTGATCAAGAAGCTGAACAACGACGACAAGTTCGAGTTCAAGGACAATACGGGCACCATCACTGTCGAAATCGACAATGAAGACATGCCGGCAGTGCCTTTCAACGACAAGACCAAGGTCAAGCTGACCGGTGAAGTCGAGAAGAAACTGATGAGCCGTGAAATTGATGTCGATCTGGTTGAAGTGATCAACTGACTGCTAGGGGCTGTTCCTTAGCCGATTGCCGACAAGGCCGCCGTCCACTGCAATGTGGGGGCGGCCTTGGTTGCATTCAGGCCTTGGCTGGCAACTTGCTCAGATGCAACGCCACCAACAGTGCCACCACCAGCAAACTGCCAATGAACAGGCCGATCCCGTTCCATCCTGCTTCATGCCAGAACACGCCACCGGCTGTACCGGCCACACTCGACCCCGCGTAGTAACTGAACAGGTATAGCGACGACGCCTGGCCCTTGGCTTTGGTCGCACGCCGTCCAATCCAGCTGCTGGCCACCGAGTGCGCGCCGAAGAAGCCGAAGGTGAACGCCAACATGCCGATGATCACCAGCAGCAAGGGGCTGAACAAGGTCAGCAGCAGACCACCAAGCATCAGCACGATAGTGCCCCAGAACACCCTGCGCCGACCTAGTCTGTCCGCCAGGGCGCCAATTTGCGCCGAGCTGTAGATACCAGACAAGTACACCACCGAGAGCAAGCCGACCAACGCCTGGCTCATGTGGTAAGGCTCGGCCAGCAGGCGGTAGCCAATGTAGTTGAACAGCGTAACGAACGCGCCCATCAGCAGGAATGCCTCGAGGAACAGCCAAGGCAATCCGGCATCGCGAAATTGCAGGGTGAAGCCTTCGAGTAGGCTGCGCGGGCCCAACGAGCGTGGGCGGAAGTTACGGGACTCGGGAAGAATCTTCCAGAATACGGCCGCTGCAATCAGTGCCAGGCTACCGATTACCAGCAGCGCTGTGTGCCAGCTTACAAAATCGATCAGTACGCCGGTGATCAGACGACCACTCATGCCGCCGATAGCGTTTCCGCCGATGTATAACCCCATGGCCAGACCGATGTGCTGGGGGTGAATCTCTTCACTCAGATAAGTCATCGCCACTGCCGCCAGGCCGCTCAGCGACAGCCCAAGCAGGGCGCGGCTCAGCAATACGCCGTGCCAACTTGGCATCAGGGCGCTGACGATGGTGCACAACGCTGCGCAGAACAATGCAAAGACCATCACCGGCTTGCGCCCGAAGCGGTCGGAGATTGGTCCGGTGATCAGCAAGCCGATCGCCAGAGTAGCCGTCGATACCGAGAGAATCAGGCTGCTTTGGGCCGCGCTGATGGAAAACTCCTGGGACAACAGCGGCATCATGGGCTGTACGCAATAGAGCAGGGCGAAGGTGGCAAAGCCACCGCAGAACAGCGCCAGCACCGTACGCAGGAAGGCCGGTGTGCCCTTTTCAATCCAGTTCTCGTTGAGGTTGGCGACGATTTCGTCGAGCGGAGCAGGGGACAGTTTGTGGACAGGTGAAGCAACAGCAGTTTTCACGGGTGACCTCGGGGGCGCTACGGCCTGTCAGGCAGTGAAAAAAGCATATAGCTGGCTAATGATCATTTCCAATATATTGTTCGACCTGTTTAAGAGGTTTTACGACCTATTGAGGTGTTCATGGAATTGCGCCACCTGCGCTACTTCATTGCCGTTGCCCAAGAGCTGCATTTTGGCCGGGCGGCGCAGAATCTGGGAATTTCCCAGCCGCCGCTGAGCCAGCAGATTCAAGCGCTGGAGCAAGAGCTGGGAGCGCGCCTGTTTGAACGTACCAATCGTCGGGTCGCGCTCAGCGAGGCGGGGCGGCTGTTTCTCGAGGAGGCACGCTTGGTCCTGGCACAGGTCGACAAAGCGGCGGATGTCGCCCGTCGCGCGCAGTTAGGCGAACTGGGTGAAATGAAAATCGGCTTTACCTCGTCAGCGCCGTTCAACTCCAGCATCCCCAAGGCCATCTACGCCTTTCGCCAGCGTTTTCCGGCGGTGCACTTGAATCTCAGCGAAATGAGCAGTCAGGCGGTCGCCGACGCCTTGCTCGACGAGTCCATCGAAGTCGGGTTGATGCGCCCGCTGGCCCTGCCCGAGAGCCTGGTTGCAAAGGAGCTGTTTCGCGAGCCACTGGTGGCGGTGATCAACGCCGCTCATCCGCTGGCCCAGGGCAACGAAGCGGGCGTGCATTTGGCCGCGCTGGCCGATGAGCCGTTCGTGTTCTTCCCGCGCAGCTATGGCAGTGGCTTGTACGCACAGTTGCTCAATCTGGCACGCCAGGCCGGATTCAGTCCGCACTTTGCCCAAGAGGCGAGTGAGGTGATGACGATCATCGGATTGGTGTCGGCGGGGCTGGGTGTGTCGGTGTTGCCGGCTTCATTCCAGCGTATGCGTATCGATGGCGTGGTGTACCGCCAGCTCCTGGATGAAGGCGCGGACACGGCGGTCTGGCTGGTACAGCGACGAGCCTCTTCGACGACGATGGCCGATGCCTTTGCGAGCCTTTTGTGTGACGAGCAACTTCATTGATTTGAAGGGCTGGATGGTGCTGGCTAAACCGACGCTGCGCCGACATACTCGGTCATTCCCAGATACACGGAGGTCTTTCCATGCGGCGCGTGGTGTTCAATCAGAAAGGTGGTGTGGGCAAATCGAGCATCGCTTGCAACCTTGCGGCGGTGAGTGCCAATGAAGGCTATCGAACCTTGCTGATCGACCTGGATGCTCAGGCTAACTCGACCCAGTACCTCACCGGTTTGACCGGCGAGGACATTCCCATGGGCATTGCCGACTTCTTCAAGCAAACCCTGTCGTCCGGGCCGTTTGCCAAGAAGAACAAGGTGGATATCTACGAGACCCCCTTCGACAACCTGCACGTGGTGACCGCCACTGCCGAGTTGGCTGATCTGCAGCCCAAGCTCGAGGCCAAACACAAGATCAACAAGCTGCGCAAATTGCTCGACGAGCTGGACGAGGATTACGACCGGATCTATCTGGATACCCCGCCAGCGCTGAACTTTTACGCAGTTTCTGCGTTGATCGCTGCTGATCGCGTGTTGATCCCTTTTGACTGCGATAGCTTTTCACGCCAAGCGCTGTACGGCCTGCTGGCCGAAATCGAGGAACTCAAGGAAGACCATAACGAAGACCTGCAGGTTGAAGGCATCGTGGTCAATCAGTTCCAGGCGCGCGCCAGTCTACCCCAGCAGATGCTAGATGAACTGCTGGCCGAGGGCTTGCCGGTACTGCCGGTGTACCTCAACAGCTCGGTGAAAATGCGTGAGTCGCATCAAGCCAGCTTGCCTTTGATTCATCTGGAGCCGCGGCACAAGCTGACTCAGCAGTTTGTCGAACTGCACTCGCTGCTCGAAGAAAACGCCTAGATACCCTGGCTACGCAGCCATTCGAGCAATTGCTGGAGTGGGAACGCACCGCTCTGACGCGCCACTTCCCGGCCATTCTTGAACAGGATCAGGCTGGGGATCGAGCGAATCGCCAATTGCCCCGCCAATTGCTGGTTGGCCTCGCTGTCGAGCTTGGCCAGCCGGCAGCGTCCACTCAGCTGACTGGCTGCTTGCTCGAAAATCGGCGCGAAGGACTTGCACGGCCCACACCAATCGGCCCAGACGTCGATCAACAGCGGCAGATCGCCCTTGATCTGGCTGGCGTAGTCGCCTTGCTTGAGCTCAAAGGGTCTGGTCAACAAGACTGGATACTTGCAGCGACCACACTTGGGCGCATCGCCCAGGCGATCGGCAGGAAGGCGGTTCAGGCCGTTGCAGTGAGGGCAGGGAATCACTAGCGGGTCGGTCATCGATACTCCAGGAATCTAGGGTTCTGTAGGGTCAAGACGAGCAACTGATCTCCAGGTGCTTGCCCCACTCGGGAGGCCGTTGGGCATAGGCCTGCATGCCCGGCTGCTCTTCGAACGGCTTGGTCAGCACCTGGTGCAGTCGTCTCACTTCGGTGTAGTCGCCACCTTCCGCTGCCTCAATGGCGCGTTGCGCCAGGTAATTACGCAGGATGTACAGCGGATTGACGGCGTGCATGCGCTCTCGGCGTCCGTCAGCGTTGCCGGGCTCGCGCTGCAGGCGTGCAAGGTAGTCTTCGGCCCAGCGGTCGAAACCTTCGAGGTCGATAAAGTCGTCGCGCACAACGCGTACCGCTGCGTCGGCAGGCTGCTCGCCGAGCCCGCGGAAGAACAGGGTGTAGTCGACTGCGCCCGGCTGCATCAATTTCAGCAGGCGCTCGATCAGCGCCTTGTCGCCGTCTTCGGCCTGCTGCAAACCCAGGCGTCGGCGCATCAGGTGCAAGTAGTGAGCTTCGTACAGTGGCAGGAACAACGTCAGGGTGTCCTGCAATGCCTCGACACTGATGAACGGCGTCAGCGCCTGGGCCAGGGCGCTCAGGTTCCAGTGGGCGATGGGTACCTGATTGCTATAGCTGTAGCGGCCTTGATCGTCTGAGTGATTGCAGATGAAGTTGGCGTCGAAGTCATCCAGGAACGCGAACGGGCCGAAGTCGAAGGTGATGCCCAGAATCGACATGTTGTCGGTGTTCATCACCCCATGACAGAAGCCATAGGCCTGCCACAGGGCGATCATTTCGGCGTTGCGCTCGACGATGCTGCGAAACATCGCCAGGTAAGGCTCAGGCTCGGTCTGGCATTCGGGAAAGTGCAGGCTCAGCACGTGCTCGGCCAGAATGCGTTGCTGCTCGGGCTGGCGCGTGTAGTAGAAGTACTCGAAATGCCCGAAGCGAATATGGCTGGGCGCCAGGCGTAGCAGCATTGCCGCGCGTTCCTGGGTTTCGCGCCATACCGGCGTGCTCGAACCGATTACGCACAAGGCTCGGCTGCTGGGGATGCCCAAGGCATGCAGGGCTTCGCTGGCGAGGAACTCGCGGATCGAGGAACGCAGCACTGCACGGCCGTCGCCCATGCGCGAATAGGGCGTCAGGCCAGCGCCCTTGAGGTGTAGGTCCCAATGCTCGCCAGCGTCGTTGTACACCTCGCCCAGCAGCAAACCGCGACCGTCGCCCAGGCGTGGGCTGTAGCCACCGAATTGATGGCCGGAATAGACCATCGCCCGCGGCTCGGCTTCGCTCCACAATTTGTGGCCGCTGAAGAGTTCGGCAAACACGGGTGAATGCGCCTCGGTAGGCTCCAGATCCAGCAGGGCCATGGCGGCATCGCTTGCCACCACCAAGCGCGGCTCGGCAATCGGTTCGGGCAGCACCGAGGTTGAGAATGCATCGCCCAGGCGGGCAAAGCGGTTGTCGAAGTTCAGTTCGTCGAGGGCTTTCAACGGCCATCTCCTGCAGAATATCCGATCATTCTGCAAGGGTATGGCCGTCGGCGTCCAGTCAGGTCGGTTTGCCGGTGGCCTCGTCGTCCGGCTTTTTGTCGAGGTCCAGCGCAGTGTTCACCGTGACGGTCTTGTCCATGCTCTCAACGGGTACCATTTTGTATTCCTGGCCCTGCATGTTCTTCAGGTAGATCTCCATCTGTCGAAACGAGATATTGATCTTTTGCTTCTTGAATTCCTTGTTGATGAAGCGGTTGATCTCGTCCAGCACCGGGTTGCGGTCACCCAGGTCACGTACATGCATGCGCAGTTCGTGGTCCAGGGTGCTTTCGCCGAAGTTCAGGAAGTAGACAATCGGTTCTGGCTCTTTGAGTACCCGCGGGTTTTCGCTGGCAGCCTTGAGCAACAGGGTGCGTACCAGGTCCAGGTCCGAACCGTAGTCGACACCAAGCTTGAGTGTGACTCGAGTGATGGTGTCGGTCAGCGACCAGTTGATCAGTTGCCCGGTAATGAAGGTTTTATTCGGGACAATGATGTCTTTGCGATCGAAGTCGGTAATGGTCGTGGCACGGATACGGATTTTACTGACCGTACCAGACAAGTTGCCGATGGTGATGGTGTCACCGATACGCACGGGACGCTCGAACAAGATCATGATGCCGGAGATGAAGTTGGCGAAAATCTCCTGCATGCCGAAGCCCAGACCCACCGACAACGCAGCCACCAGCCACTGCAATTTGTCCCAGCTGACCCCGAGGGCGGAAAGGGTCGAGACAAAGCCGACACCGGCAATCACGTAGGACAGTAGGGTAGTGGTGGCGTAAGCACTGCCTTGCGCCAGATTCAGGCGCGACAGCACCAGCACTTCAAGCAGGCCAGGCAAGTTGCCAGCCAAGGCAATGGTAATACCGATGATCACCAGGGCACCGAGCAGGTCGCTTAGGCTGATCGGCACCATGCTCATGGTTGCGCCGGTGCCGCTGGTGTATTCGTATAGGGTGATGTTGTCGAGGTAGGCAACCACGCTGATCAGATCGGACCAGACCCAGTACAGCGCACCGATGAAACCACCCAGCAAGGCCAGGCGGATGAGGCGCAAGGATTGCTGGTTGACCTGTTCGATGTCCAGGGTCGGTTCTTCGACAATCACTTCGCCGTCCAGGCCTTCCTTGGTGGTCTGCTGGCGTTTGCTCAATGCCCGCTGGTAGGCCAGGCGTCGCGCCGCCACCGCCAGACCGCGCACGAAGGCCGCTTCGATCACCAGCCAGAACATCAGCAGATAGAGGGTATCGATGAGGCGATCGGTAAGCTTCAACGCGGTGTAGTAATAGCCGAAGCAAACGGCGATGAACAAGGCGATCGGCAGGGCGGTGAACGCTACGCCCACGGCCTGGCGGAACAGCGATGTGTTGCGGTGGGCAGGACTGCTGAGCAGCAGCCGGCTAAGCAGCCATGCCATCAGGGCATAACAGGTCAAGACCACGCCGATACCCAGCACGTCGTCCGCCAGTGCCGAAGGTTGGTGCTCGGCCACTGCCACGACACCGACCAAGGCCAGGACCACGGCGCCAAGGCGGCGAATCCAGCGACGCAGGAACTCCACTTGTGGCTTGTCCCATCGGAAGTGCAACTCGGCCACACCGCCCGGGGCAAGCACTCTGTAGGCGGTGTAGAACACCAGCCAGGCCTGGGCGATCTGCCACAGCGCCGCGCCGAGGTTGGCGTTCTGACCACGGGCATCGATCTGCAGGGCAAAACCGCACAACGCCAGGCCGAGGCTCACCGGCAAGGCCAGGAGAATGTTGATCAGAATCGCCTGAGGGGTGTGCCATTGACTGTCGCGCTTGAAGTGACCGACGTCCTGATGAACTTTGTTGAGGCGCTGATACAGGTATTTACGTCGCCACAGCAGGGCACCGATCAACAGCAACAACGGCAGGAATAGCAGCGGACGCTGGGTCAGGCCGTCGCCCAACTCCTTGAGCCCGGAGCCCCAGGGCAGGCTTACCAGTTGCTTCTGCAGGCGTTCGGGGACGGTCTGCAGCCACTCGAGGTCGAGGGGTTTGTTACTCGGAATCCAGAACATCTGCTCGTCGAGCGTGGTGCGCAAGCTCTGAGAGGTGCTGAGCAACTGCTTTTCGTTCAATTGCAGGGTGATGGATTCATTGAGCAGGGCACTCAGTTCGCGATTCAGGCGTTCCAGCAGGTCGCTGCGCGTAATCACCACTTCCAGCAAGGCTTTGCGCAGTTGTGGGGTAACGTTTTCGTTGGGCTGGTTGACGAGCAGTTTGTCGACATAGCTGCTAGGACTGGTGATCTGTTCGCGCTGTTGGTTGATCTCAAACTGATAGAGGCGGATATCGGCGATCTGGTCAGCCAGGTTGCGGTCGACTTTCAGGTGCGGCAGTGCCTGCTTTTGCTTGTAGAGAATCTTCGACAGCAGCAGGCTGCCCTTGAGCACACTGATCTGTTCTTCCAGGGCCTGGTCGGCCTGGGTCAGGCTGTCCAATTGTTGCTTGGTCTTGAGATTCTGCTGGGTCAGCTCGTTGAGGCGGTCGGTGCTGCGCAGCAAGTAATCCGAGAGTTTGAGGTTCGCTGCGCTTTCAGTGGCAAGCAGGGTGCTGCCGCCGGCTTTCTGCGCTTCCAGGGACTGTTCGGTAACGGTCTGTTGGGATTGCGCCAGGCGCTTTTGGTTGACCAGCGTCTGCAGGTCCTGGATTTCTTGTTCAAGACGTGCGGCGCGCTCGATCAGCAGGTCATGCTGGCTGTTGCCCAAGTCTTGCAACAGGCTGTTGCCGGCCAATTCCTGACGACGCAACACGGTTACCGCATTGAGTGCGGCCAGCTCGGCATTGAGCTGGTTGCGCAGGTCGGCTGTCAGCGGTTTGCCGCCATCCTTGCCGAGTTTAAGGATGTTGTTGATCTGCTGGGAGCGGGTCTGGTTGGCACTGATTTCTGCCTGTGAGCGCTCCGGTCGGGTTTGCGAGGTGATGGTCAGGCTGTTGGCTTCAGACAACGCCTTTTGCAGCTCCCCTTGCTCGGTGGTACGTTCGGCCAGCAGCTGTTCCAGTTGCGGCAAGGTCTGCGTGGCATAGCGTTGGGCGGCAGGAACTACCTTGCTTTCATTGAGCTTGGCCAGCTCTCGTTGATTCTCGCTGGTACGCCGAGGCGCTTCACTCAATTGTTGCTTGAGTGCCTGGAGCTTTTTCTCGCTGTCTTCCTTGGTGCTGAGGAAAGCCAGGGTGTTCTCGAGCACCTGTTGCACGGCCTTCTGTTCGGCTTCGGGCAGCTTTCGTTCAGCGATTTTGTCCAGACTGTGTTGAATGGACGCACGGGTTGGCGGCTCTGCGGCCCAGGCGAAGGAGAGTGACAGGCACAGCCCGAGCAGGGCTGCGCATAGGGAAGTGCGCAGGGACATAGGCAGAAAGTTCTTACAACCAGGGGCGAAGTTTGAGTTTAAAGGAACAACCCGGGGCCGGGTCGAGTACCTTCGGGGAATTTGACGCCCACTTTGAGGATCTTGTTCCCCTCCATCACCGCCACTGTCCATAGTGTGTTGTTCCATTCGATCTGGTCGCCGACCACGGGTGCACCGCCAACCTTCTGGGCAATGAAGCGGCTGAGCGGCATATGCGGGTCTTGTCCGTCGAGCTGCAAACCGTACAACGTCGCTACAGCCCCCAGTTCTGCGTCACCTTCGAGAACGAAGTCACCGAAGAAACGTAAATCGAGCCCGCGTTGTGGCGCCTGACTGAACAGCTTGCCAAGGGCCGGCAGGTTGTGTTCGTGGCCGATTACACAGAGCAGATCGTCGGTTTCCAGGGTGGTACTTCCCGACGGATGGAGCAGTTGTTGACCGCGAAAAAGGGCAGCGATACGCGTGCCTTCAGGCATTTTCAGCTCGCGCAGGGCTGCACCGATACACCACTTTTCCGCACTGAGGCGGTAGACGAACAGCTCCCACTCGCTGGTGATATGCACCTCCAGGGCTGAGCGGGAGATCGGTGCCGGGTCTGGCGGCACAGTCACCTTGAGCAGCTTGGCCATCCACGGCAGGCTGGTGCCTTGTACCAACAGCGAGACCAGAACAATAAAGAACGCCAGGTTGAAGAACAGCTGGGCGTCGGGCAAGCCGGCCATCAGCGGGAACACTGCAAGAATGATCGGCACCGCGCCGCGCAGGCCCACCCAGGAAATAAAGGCTTTTTCGCGACCATGGAAGGCCTTGAACGGCAACAGGCTGGCAACCACCGACAAGGGCCGGGCGAAAATAATCATCCACAGCGCCAGGCCCAAGGCGGGCAGGGCTATGGGCAGTAAGTCGTGGGGGGTTACCAGCAAGCCGAGGACCAGGAACATACCGATCTGTGCGAGCCAGGCCATACCATCGAGCATATGCAGAATGCCGTGGCGGCTACGAATTGGCCGGTTGCCCAACACCAGGCCGCACAGATAAACGGCGAGGAAACCACTGCCGTGCAGGGCGTTGGTCAGGGAGAACACCACCAGGCCACCGGCCACGACCAGAATCGGGTAGAGGCCACCCGCCAAATTGATGCGATTGACCATTTGCAGCATCAGCCAGCCTCCGCCAAGACCCAGCAGGCCGCCAATACCGAATTCGCGCAGCAGGTGAGTGAGCAGGCTCCAGTGCAAGCCGGTCTGGCCGCTGGCGATCATGTCGATAAGCGTGACGGTGAGAAACACCGCCATCGGGTCATTACTGCCCGATTCGATTTCCAGCGTCGCGGTGACCCGCTCGTTCAGGCCTTTGCCGCCCAGCAGCGAGAATACCGCTGCAGCGTCGGTGGAGCCTACGATAGCGCCAATCAACAGGCCCTGAATCAGACTCAGGTCGAACAGCCAGGCGGCTACCATACCGGTCAGCCCGGTGGTGATCAGCACGCCTACGGTGGCCAGAGACAGCGCTGGCCACAGCGCCACGCGGAAACTGGCCACGCGCGTGCGTAAACCACCATCGAGGAGGATTACGGCCAATGCCAGGTTGCCCACCAGGTAGGCGGTCGGGTAGTTGTTAAAGATGATGCCGCCGCCATCTACGCCTGCGGCCATGCCGACTGCGAGAATGATGACCAGAATCGGGATGCCCAGCCGGGATGACAGTGAGCTGACCAGAATACTTGCACCTACCAGCAATGCGCCGATCAAGAACAGGCTATTGATGGTGGACGCATCCAAAGGCAGTACTCCAGGGTAAAACAGGCGGGAGGGGTGGTGCTGAACAGGCAGGCTGCATGCGCTCTGATTCTAACCCGATGCCGGCGCGGGCTGTAAAGTGTTACCACATTCAGGGGCTTGTCATGGGTTGAAGTAGTGTTTTAAGCACTCATGGAAGGCAGCAGACTTTGACTACACCCATCGATGAACCCCTTGAACATATCGCCCGGCGATACATCGGGCAGTTTCCTGACTTGCAGGGCCTGGCCCGTCAGGCCGCAGGCCACCTGTTGAGGCGTCATTCAGGTTATTGGCTTGATCCCGACAGCGTCTATTGGCACGAATTCGACTCGGCGGCTTCCAGCTCGTTGAGCTTCACCGGATGGCGGCATTCGCGGCCGCCGCACCGATCACTGACCTTCACCGAACTGGTCATGCAACGCTTCAGCCCGGCGCAGCAGAGCGATACTGATGCACTGTCGGTCTATGGTGGCTTCTACCGGGTCGATAACAGCCATGGCGTGTACGACGAACGTAATGAACTGCGTCTTGCTCCCCAGTGGGTTCTCGAGAGGCTTTGGGAACTGGACTTTTCCGGGCAATACACGCGTTTGCTGGGGAGGTTTCGCCGCGAACGTGGCGACGATTTCTGTACCCTGGCAAGAGCGCGGTTGCTTGCCGCACTCGTCCCAGCGCCACTTACCGAAGCTGAGCGGGAGCAGGTATTGGCCAGCCTGCTGCCGGAAACCCAACTGCCGTTGGCTGTGTCTGCATTGCAGGCTTCAGCAACGGGTTCTGTGCAGGGCGGTTGGGCCGCATTGACTCTCGGTGGAATCGCCGCCCGCACCCTCTTTGTGCTGCCGCTGAGGACGGGGAGACGTTGCCTCTATCGTGCAGATGACCGCGGCGCCCTGGTTGTATTCGAGCGTCAACGAGACCTAAAGGCTTGGCTGCAGGACCAGGTCACGACGCAGGAAGGTCGCGAGCGGATGATGCTGCACTTTGTCGGTGGTGATGTGCTGGCGCAGGCCTTGCGCGGGCAATTGCGCAAATACTTCCAGGTAATGGTTAGCGAGCCGGATTACGTGCGCATCGGCTCTCAGCGCGTGTCTGGTGATTTAATCGTGCACCTGCGCGAGCAGGTCATGGATGAATTGGTCAGTAATGCTCATGAACGGCTGACGTCCAATGCCCAGTTGCGCAAGGCCTCCTGGCTGTCCAGCCTGCAGGCAACGGCGTTGATCATCGCGCCGATGACACCATTGGGTTGGCCGCTGGCGCTGACATCGCTGGGCATCGGCGTTAGCATGTTGGCGCTACACCTGGACATGGCGATCAACGGCAAGGCGGCCTGGCGAGCGAACGCTTGGTGGGCTGTGCTGATGGACATGCTGTTCATTCTGCTCGACGCCGGCATGATCCGTTCCAGCGAGCTGTTTGCACGCTCTCCTGTGCCTACTCGTGTCGCTGGGCAGGTAGGTGCCGTGAGCAGTCCGCAGTGGGAGATTTACATGCGCCCGGCAGCAAACGAACTGCTGGCCTCTTCGGACCAAGCGCTTGCCCGCCAGGAGTCACTGCTGGCTGCAGTGCCGTTGGCCGATGCTGAGGCGGTGGGTGCAGCGGGCGAATACCTTGATGCATTCAGCGAGCCTTTGGCGGTATACCGCGACGAGCTTGGCTTCGGGTCGCCCGCGATCTATGAATACAGCCACTCCCCAGCGCGTTACAACAACCTATGGCGTGGATTGCCGCTGGAGGATGATCTGGTCGACAGCATTCGGCGCAGTCACCGCTTGGCGGAGGCGTTAGAGCAGGTCGGCGTGCACAACAATGTGCGGATGTACCGAGCGGCGTCGAGCATACGAGGAACTGGCACCTTGGCTTTTCGCGAAGGCCGGCTGGGGGTAGGTGATGTGCTGGTCACCACGGATTTTTGCTCGTTCACCGATAACCCTTATGCGCTTTGGGAGGTTTTCAATAACCCACTAGCGCAGGTCAGTGGTGCTGTGATATTCGATGACAGTGCGGTGATTTATAGCCTGGAACCAGGCGAATCAGCGCAAGTGACGCCAGTGGCACCGTTCTCCACCAGACCGGATGAAGTGGAGTCGCTGATGATGCCCGGGCGATATCTGCAGATTGAGCAGGTGACAGCTGTGCAAGGAAAGGCTTATCGCTTCATGGAGGTGCGGTTGAAAGCGTTGGCCGAAGCGCCTGACAGCGCAATCGTGTACGACATGCACAGCGGCGAGCAGTTCGATCGCATGGCAATGACGCAGCGATTGGGTGCTGCTGACGATGACTCATTGATGAGGCGATTTTTTCCGTTGCCGACATGAGTCGCTGACGGCAGGCGGGTATTAGCAAAAAGGCACTCTCGCGAGTGCCTTTTGGTCGTAACGCAGACGTTAAGCCTGTTTCACTTCACGCATCGGCTTGCCTTTGACCGGCGCCTCGTTGGCCACGTAATACTTGGCTGTGCTGCGCGGCAACGATTGGCGGCCACGGATCTTGTCGGAGATTTTCTCGGCGATCATGATCGTGGTGGCGTTGAGGTTGCCGGTGATGATGATCGGCATGATCGAGGCATCGACAACACGCAGGCCCTGCATGCCGTGCACACGGCCCTGTCCATCTACCACGGCCATGTCGTCGATACCCATCTTGCACGAGCAGGAAGGGTGGAACGCGGTTTCGGCGTGCTCACGGATGAATTTGTCCAGTTCCTCGTCGGTCTGCACGTCGGCGCCAGGGCTGATTTCGCGACCCCGGTAAGCGTCCAGTGCAGGCTGAGCCATGATTTCGCGAGTCAGGCGAATGCCGTCACGAAATTCCTGCCAGTCCTGCTCGGTGGCCATGTAGTTGAACAAAATGCTTGGATGTTGGCGTGGGTCTTTGGACTTGGCCTGGATGCGACCGCGGCTTGGCGAGCGCATCGAACCCATGTGCGCCTGGAAACCGTGTTCCTGTACACCATTGCTGCCGTTGTAGTTAATCGCAACCGGCAGGAAGTGGTACTGGATGTTCGGCCACTTGAACTCTTCGCGAGTACGGATGAAACCACCCGCTTCGAACTGGTTGCTGGCGCCGATACCGGTGCCGTTGAACAGCCACTCGGCACCGATGGCCGGCTGGTTGTACCAGAGCAGCGAAGGATAGAGGGACACAGGCTGGGTGCATGCATACTGCAGGTAGAGTTCCAGGTGGTCCTGCAGGTTCTCACCGACACCCGGCAGGTCATGGACCACTGGAATGTCGAGGCTTTTCAGAAGTTCAGCCGGGCCGACGCCAGAACGTTGCAGCAACTGCGGCGAGGCGATGGCGCCGCTGCAAACGATGACTTCCTTGCGGGCACGGGCTTCAACGCGCTCTTCGCCAGCGCCGACCAGGTAGGTCACGCCCACGGCGCGCTTGCCGTCGAACAGGATTCGATCGGTCAGAGCGTGAGTGACGATGGTCAGGGTCGAACGCTTCTTGGCGGTGTCCAGGTAACCGCGAGCGGTGCTGGAGCGACGGCCCTTCGGCGTTACGGTGCGGTCCATAGGGCCGAAACCTTCCTGCTGATAGCCGTTGAGGTCTTCGGTGCGCGGGTAACCGGCCTGTACACCGGCTTCGACCATGGCATGGAACAGCGGATTATTCCCGGCTTTAGGCGTGGTCACGCTGACCGGGCCTTCGCCGCCGTGGTAGTCGTTCGGACCGATGTCACGGGTTTCCGCCTTGCGGAAGTACGGTAGGCAGTCCAGGTAGGTCCAGTCTTCCAGGCCTGGCAATTCAGCCCAGCCGTCGAAGTCCATGGCGTTGCCGCGGATATAGCACATGCCGTTGATCAGCGAGGAGCCACCGAGGCCTTTGCCGCGACCGCATTCCATTCGGCGGCCGTCCATATGTGGCTCGGGATCGGTCTCATAGGCCCAGTTGTAGCGACGGCCTTGCAGCGGGAAGGCCAGGGCGGCTGGCATCTGGGTGCGAAAATCCAGGCGGTAGTCAGGGCCACCGGCCTCCAGCAGCAGGACAGTAACGTCTTTGTCTTCGGTCAGGCGCGTCGCCAGGGTGTTACCAGCCGAGCCGGCACCGACGATGATGTAGTCAAATTCCATGGCTTTCTCCGAAAGCAGCTGCAAGCCTCAAGCTCCAAGCCGCTAGAAACAGCGGTTGCGCGAGGCTCGCAAATTAGTGGGAGTTGCAAGTACGCGTCGGCGTAGCGCGCGCCGCCAGGTACTTGCAACTTGCCGCTTGAAGCTGTTGCTTCAGAGGCGTGTCGCCTCAGAAAACCGAGGTGTACCCACCCAGTTCAACCTGTACCGATTTGATACGGGTGTACTGAGCCAGCGAGCTCACGCCGTTTTCGCGGCCGACACCGGACTGCTTGTAGCCGCCAACCGGCATTTCAGCTGGCGATTCGCCCCAAGCGTTGATCCAGCAGATACCGGCTTCCAGTTGATGGATGATGCGGTGGGCGCGGCTGATGTCGTTGGTGCAGACGCCGGCGGCCAGGCCGTATTCGGTGTCGTTGGCACGACGAATGACTTCTTCTTCGCTCTCGTAGGAGAGGATGCTCATCACTGGGCCAAAGATTTCTTCTTTGACGATGGTCATGTCGTCTTGGCAATCGGTAAACACAGTGGGGGCCACGAAAGCACCTTTGGCGAACTCGCCATCGGTCAGACGTTCGCCACCGCACAGTACGCGCGCACCTTCTTCCTTGCCCTTGGCGATGTAGCTCAGCACGCTTTCCATGTGAGCGAAGCTGACCAGTGGACCGAAGTTGGTATTTTCGTCTTCTGGGTTACCAACACGGATTCGCGCAACGCGCTCGGCAATCTTGGCCTCGAAGGCTGCTTTCATCGAAGCAGGGACGAATACGCGGGTGCCGTTGGTGCAGACCTGGCCCGAACTGTAGAAGTTGGCCATCATGGCGATATCGGCGGCGCGATCGAGATCAGCGTCTTCACAGATGATCAGCGGCGACTTGCCGCCCAGTTCCATGGTGACTTCCTTGAGCGTCGAGCTCGAGGCGCTGGCCATGACCTTCTTGCCGGTCGTGGTGCCGCCGGTGAAGGAGATTTTTTCGATGCGCGGGTGCTCGGTCAGCCAGGTGCCGACTTCGCGGCCGCTACCGGTCAGAACGTTGAACACGCCGTCTGGGAGGCCAGCTTCGGTGTAGATTTCGGCCAGTTTCAGGGTCGTCAGCGAGGTGACTTCGCTTGGCTTGAAGATCATCGCGTTGCCGGCGGCCAGGGCTGGAGCGGATTTCCACAGCGCAATCTGGATCGGGTAGTTCCAGGCGCCGATACCCACTGTCACACCGAGCGGCTCGCGGCGGGTGTAGACGAACGAGCTGTCGCGCAGCGGGATCTGCTCGCCTTCGATGGCCGGTACCAGGCCTGCGTAGTATTCCAGCACGTCGGCGCCGGTGACGATGTCGACGTAGCGGGTTTCGGAGTACGACTTGCCGGTGTCCAGGGTTTCCAGGGCGGCCAGCTCATCGTTGCGCTCACGCAGAATGTCGACGGCGCGACGCAGGATGCGCGAACGCTGCATGGCGGTCATGGCCGCCCAGACCTTCTGGCCGCGCTCGGCGCTTTCTACTGCGCGCTCGACGTCTGCTTCGGTGGCGCGTTGCACCTGGGCGAGGACTTCGCCGTTGGCCGGGTTGATGGCTTCAAAGGTAGCGTCGCTGGAAGCGTCGACATAACCACCATCAATGTAAAGTTTTTGCAGTTCGAAACGGGCCATAGTGTCCTCGCAAGTGCATTGTGGTTTGGCTATCCGAGCGACGCTCCTGCCTGTTTGGCAATTGCGGCGCGTAGTGGTTCAGAGGTCCGGGTTTGTGTGTTCGGACTCGTCTGCTTCGCCAGTTGTAGATCCATGTATTCGTAAGCGATTTGTTTCGCCTGGTCGGTGTCGAAAGCTTCTCCGGACAGCGCACCGCGCAGCCACAGACCATCGATCAACGCTGCCAGCCCACGCGCCGCAGTGCGTGCCTCAGGCAGCGGCAGGACGCGGCGGAACTGGCAGCACAGGTTGGAATACAAGCGGTGATCGTTGATCCGCTGCAACCTGTGCAAAGACGGCTGGTGCATGCTGGAGGCCCAGAAGGCCAACCAGGTTTTCATTGCCGGGCCGTTGACCTGACTGGCGTCGAAGTTGCCTTCGATGATCACCTGCAGGTGGGCACGCGGGCTGTTGTTCTTGAGCGCCTGCCGGTTGGCGACGACGTTCTCGCTCAGCACGCTCATCAAGTACTGCATAGTCGCTGCGATCAGGCCGTTCTTGTCCTGAAAGTAGTGACTGATGATGCCATTCGACACACCGGCCAAACGGGCGATCAGCGCAATGCTGGCGTCTCCCATGCCGACCTGGTCGATAGCCAGCAATGTGGCTTCGATTAACTGCTGGCGGCGAATAGGTTGCATACCGACCTTGGGCATTTTGCAAATCTCCTCAGGCCTGCGAGCAGACGACGAGCGGCTGCCTCGGCGAAGGCCAGTCTATTTTGTTTTGATTGAACGTTCAATCAACAAAGAATAAGCTCTGCGACAATCTGTGCCATTGACAGGAATTTTCCACTGTTCAGCGACACAAATTGGCACCCCAAAAAGACGTGTAACCCCAGGAATACAAGGCGTTGACGGGCGCAGGCGGCGCGTTGAACAGATCTGCCGAGCGGTAACACATCGCGCGGCGCTACCCTCGGAGCGGGGTATCGGTTCTGTTTTTTTCAACGCAATCGATTCGGGATCACGGTTTTTCAAGGTGCTTTTATAACACCTGACGCAGTGGGGCTATTGCACCATTTGCTCAGGCAAAGGTCGTTTCGTTTCTCTCGCACTGCCCGGAGCCTACGTGCAATGAGTTCCTCACTTATCAAGACCCCTGCCGAGAGGGTCCGGGTCAATAGCGTGGTGTTCTACACCTCGACGCTACTGATCCTGCTTTTGACTGCCTTGCTTATTGCGGTTCCCGAAACAGCTGGCCGCGTGCTCGGCCAGGCCCAGGCCTGGCTGTCGCGCAGCTTTGGCTGGTACTACATGCTGGTGATTGGCGGTTATCTGCTGTTCGTCATCGTTCTGGCCTTCTCCAACTTCGGCAAGCTCAAGCTTGGCGGCAAGGATGACAAGCCGGACTTCAGTTACGGTGCCTGGGCCGGCATGCTGTTTTCTTCCGGTATCGGTATTTCGCTGCTGTACTTCGGTGCTTCCGAGCCGCTGGACCACTACTTCAACCCGCCACAAGGTTCGCCGGCCAGCCTCCAGGCCGCCCGTGAAGGGTTGCAGTTGACCTTCCTGCACTGGGGCCTGCACGGCTGGGCAATCTATGCCCTGGTTGGTCTGGCCGTGGCCTACTTCGCTTATCGCCACAACCAACCATTGGCGTTGCGTTCGGCGCTCTATCCGCTGGTCGGCGAGCGTTGGGTCAAGGGTGCTGCGGGCCACACCGTGGACATCTTCGGCATGTTCGTAACCTTGCTGGGCCTGGTGACCAACCTTGGTATCGGCTCGATGCAGGTGTCCTCGGGCCTGGAATACTTGTTTGGCATGGATCACAGCAAAACCAACCTGCTGATCGTGATTCTGGTGATGAGCACCGTGGCGACCATTGCGGCGGTGTCGGGTGTGGAAAATGGCATTCGTCGCTTGTCCAACCTGAACATCATTCTGTTCAGCGGCCTGTTGCTGTTCGTGTTGCTCAATGGTCCAACCCTGCATTTGCTCAATAGCTTCGTGCAGAACATCGGTGACTACCTCAATGGCGCGGTGCTCAAGACCTTTGATCTTTATGTCTATGAAGGCGACGGCGCCAAGTCCGAACGCTGGTTGGGCTTGTGGACCGTGTTCTATTGGGCCTGGTGGATTTCCTGGGGTCCATTTGTCGGTATGTTCATTGCCCGCATCTCTCGTGGCCGTACTGTTCGTGAACTGGTCGCTGGTGTGCTGCTGATTCCGTTGGGCTTTACCCTGGCCTGGCTTTCGATATTCGGCAACACGGCTCTGGACCTGGTGATCAACCAGGGCGCGGTAGAGCTGGGGCGAACAGCGCTGGAACAGCCCTCGATGTCGATCTACCAACTGCTTGAACACTTCCCGGCAGCCAAGATCGTTGTTGGCGTGGCCATCTTCGTCGGCTTCGTGTTGTTCCTGACGCCGGCTGACTCCGGTGCGGTAATGATGGCCAACCTTTCGTGCAAAGGTGGCAACGTTGACGAAGATGCGCCGCATTGGCTGCGTATTCTGTGGTCGGCAATCATCACCGTAGTCACCGTAGGTTTGCTGTTCGCGGGTAACTTCGAAGCCATGCAAACCATGGTGGTGCTGGCTGGTCTGCCGTTCTCGGTGGTATTGGTGTTGTTCATGTTCGGCTTGTACAAGGCCATGAAGCAGGATAGCCAGATCGAGCAGGAGCAAGCGGAGCTGGCAGCTCGTGGTCGTCGCGGCTTCAGCGAGCGTCTTAGTCAGTTGGATCTACAGCCGACCCAGGCGATGGTCCAGCGCTTCATGGATAAGCAGATCAGCCCGGCCTTGAAGGACGCTGCGCTACAGTTGCAGAACTTAGGCGTGGAGGTAGAAACCCGCATCGGCCAGTCGCGTTCGACCATAGGTCTGCGAGTGATGATGGAAGAGGGCAATCCTTTCGTTTATGAAGTAAGCCTGGACGGCTATCTGGCTGCTCCGAGCGAAGCGCCGGTCGAAGGTGAGAGTGAGGTGCGTCAGCGCTTCTACCGAGCCGAGGTGTACCTGCATAACGGTAGCCAGGAGTATGACCTGATGGGCTTTACACCTGATCAGATCACCCGTGATGTGCTTGATCAGTTCGAGAGCCATCGCCAGTTGCTGGGACGAGTGTACAGCTAACAAGTTATAGAGGTCCGACAAAGGCCCGGTTCGTGAGAATCGGGCCTTTGTCGTTTTGGCCGCCTTTGCACAGTGCTGTGATTGGCCAGCCATATGTACCGCAGGCGCAAGGTGACGCCGAAATACCCTGCGATGCTCTTGCCCACAGGAGCTATCCCACATGCCCAGCAATTCAACTCTTTCAGCGGACTTCCATGCTGCCGTGGCCGCCGAATTCGCTGATCGTCCCACCTTGCGCCAGTTGGCCGGGCACAAGGCCCTGGAAATTCTGGCGACGCACTACCCGGTCGTTGCCGCGGCCCAGCTGCCTGATGGTGGGCCGTTGGTGCTGCAGATCCCAGACGACAACTCACAAATGGCCACGCCCTATCAATCCTGGACACCGCGTTCGTTGGTAGATGTGCTTCTTGAGGCGATGCTCGCGAACCGAAGCCTGCAATCAATGGCAGCGGCAGGGGGCGAATTTCTGGTGTCGGTAACGGCACCCCATTATCTGCACGACGCTGAAGGGAACAAGCTGGAGCACGCTACGGTGTCAGTGAACAAGGCGCTCGGTGAGCTCGACGAGTTGCGTCAACTGCTGGCCGAGCTTTTTTGCCAGGCGCAACTTGATTACTGGGCTGCCGTCGGCAGCCAAGGCGTGAGCCGTGATTGCTGGCTGCAGCAGGTGCTCAAGTCGACGCTGTTGCAAAACCTGCCTCTGCAAGGTCTCGATGCCCAGGAGCGGTTTTGCATTCAGGGGGTGCTCAAGGGAGGAAAGGAGCAGCCGCAGGTGTTCGTGGTCCAGGTTCAGCTCGAACGCTATGGCCTATCGTTCGCTCAGACGCTGCCGAACCTGCTTATCTCGACCGAATTGGACGAACGGCAGTTGGTGGTGTGGGTCGCACCGTCAGGTGTGGTCCGGGCATTTGAATCGCTTGATGACTTCACGCTTGCGCTGCGCGAAACACTGGGCGCGATGTTGTACTTCGACTCGATGACGTGGCATCGCTACGAGCTTGAGGGAGATATTTTCGCCCATCAAACTGCGTTGTTGGTCGATGCACTGTTCCAGCCCTTCGTTCGAGGAGAGTACCTAAGCTGCGTGGATGTGGCAGCGATGGAGCAGTTTTTCGCGGCGCTCAGTGATCCATCGGCCTGGTTTATAAAAGGCTATGTACCGATTGCCGATTCGAATGTGCACGTTCCGCCTGGTCTGATGCGAAGGGAGGCCAATGACAGCTTCGCTTTTCAATGCGGTCTGTTCGATCTTGCATTGGCGCAGCTCGAGTCCGCTGGCGTCGCGGCGCTGGATGGTGTTGCTGATCTTTATAGCTACACCCGCAACCGTTTGAGAGCGCAGTTACTGAGTGACTTTCCAACGGAGGCAAATTACTTTCCCGATGATTTGAAGCTGACGCTGACAACGGTCGCTGGCGCTGCCGGGGGGGCAGGTGCAGGGGTGGGCGACTCAAGTATCGAAACGCGCACTGAAACCCTGAGCGATTTCGCCATAGGTAATTTGAGTTCGCTAGGCGGTGCCACGATTACAGCGATCACTCACCGTGAAGCGCAGTTGATCATGCCGTGGATGACACCCGCCTATGTTCAGTCCCTGGTCCAGCGTGTCGACATCGGTGGCAGCTATCCGGCTTACGTGGCCCGAATGCTCGATGATCCGAGCGCCAAGCCCCAGCGGGTGATTCGTTTTGCCAGGGAGTGGCGGTGTTCGCTGCTGTTCAGTGCGCTTAAAGCAAGGTTGAACGAAACGCTAAGCGAGACTGGATTACAGGTTGTCGCGAGCTATTGCCGATACCAAGTAGATGAAATGCAGCCAAGCATGCAGTTGATGCCATTGGCTTTCACACCTGATGCGCAAGGCAGTGATTATGATCTGGTTCGAGGCATGTATGTTCTGTTCTCGGCGCAGCCTGCGACAGTGATCCTCTTCCGCCCTTTGTACCCCACCCAGACGATACTGGAGTTCGCCAGTATCGAAGCAATGTTGGCTTCGATTCGTGCCTCTGAGTCGCTGCAACAGAGCATTCTTGAATGGATGTTGCCGCAGGCCCGACCCCTCTATGACTTGGGTGGCTTCAGCGAACCGCATTGGAACAGGCCAATTATTGATACTGGATTATTGCCCGAAGCCCCCAAACCACCGACTTTTGCCCCACGGTTCTGGAGGACAGATGTCGATCTGAAACTCTACGAGTCAAACCGTGATCTGCTTGTCGAGCTCGCGGATCGTCAGTCGGTTTCCAACCAGGAAAGTCGCTGGGCCATTCTAAGTGAGGGTGCTTGGCTGCTCTTTCAGGTGGTTTCACTTCCACTCAAAGGTCCGGTTGCCGTATTCGCCTGGATGGTTCAGCTTCTGATGTCACTTAGCAATGACATCAATGCGTTGCAAAAGGGATCGCGAAGTGAGCGTAGTGCAGCTGCGGTGGACCTGATTTTCAATACTGCGATGGTGCTTTTGCATGCAAGGTTGCCTGCGAAGAGCATTCCCGATGTCGTCCCGCGACCTCACCCGACTACATTCGATGGCTTACCTGTGCAGGCGCCGCAGGGGAGCCATTCAACAACCGTTGTACGCCAGGGAGAAACGTTCCTCCCAAGTGCGCTTGCCGCGCAGGGCCAACTGCAGCTGGATCTGTCCTGGCGTGGAAGGCAAGGTTTCAACATGCTCACCGCCGGGCAGCGGGAGGCGTTACTGGCCATGCGCACCGACGTTTCCGTGAATGAGCACGAGCCATTGGCGACTGGGGACACTGCAGGACTCTATCTGATAGCCGGTCATTATTACGTGAGCCTGGCGGGAGATGTGTACCTGCTATCGCTTGCCGATGGTCAAGTGCGCATAGCTGACCCGTCAGGGCGTCTCGGCCCATGGATTGTTAGTAAGCATGGCGTCTGGCGCATTGATGATGGGCTGCGTTTGCGTGGCGGAATGCCCAAAAGCCGTGTGCAGCGGCTGCGGGAGGAGAACCAGAAGCGAATGGTGGCGCTCAGGGCAGAAGAAGCGCAGATCATCAGCAAAAGCGAACCGATCCGTGAGACGTTCAATCGGCACCGCGATCAATTGATCGAAAACCAGGGGCAGATTGAAGCGTTGCGGGCCCTGCCTGAGCCCAACGACGTAGAGAAAGACAAGCTCAATTTGCTCATAGGCTTGCACAAACGGATCAATGAGCGAGTCGTTGCCGAGCTGAAGCAGGTTATCGACAACAACCTTGAACACGACAACATACTGAGCGCATTGAACCAGATGAGCTTCATGGAGCCGGGTTTTGTCGATGTGCTTACTCAGCAGCGGAGTTACGTGCGCCAGAGCTTTTTGGAGTACGCAGAGGCTTACTTCAACGAGGTGGCGAAAATACTCAATGAAGAAAACGTCGACAAGCTCAAGGATCGAATTGCGGTTCTACCAGAAACCGAGGCAGAGAAGCAGGAGTACAGGCACTTTGTTGCGGTATTGGAAAAGGTTCAGGGATGGGGGGAAAACCTTATTGAAGTGTCGAGCCATATGGATAACCTGCTCGAAGATACGCTCAAGGATCAGTCGATTTTCTTCAAGGATGCAGACGGTGAGAAAGTAAACAGGGATTCGATACTGAAGAAAATGATCAAGCTGAGACAACTCAACGCGGTCGATCTGGAATTTCACCTGCTGGAAGACCTTGCCGAGCTCAGTCTGGATCGGCTGCAGGGCACTGACGAGCAGGTGCTGCAAGAGTACGAAGGGTATTTGGACGGCCCTGCGTTAAAGAGCGCCGGCGCAGCCCATGGTGAACTGGCCGGAAGTGAGCTGACCCTGGCAGAACGCATCGACGTCCTCAATGGCGTACTGGAGTCGTACGAAGAAGCAGCCTGTATGGCTGATTATCTGGCAAGTCTGGGCGGTCCTGCTATCCGAAGTGAGAAACTCAAGCTGTACCGGGCATCGCTGAAGAAGCTTCAGGACTCGGCTAGAAAGGAAATGACTTCGGCGGTACGAGAGCAAGAGCTTGCTGAGCCGCGTCCTGTTCGTACGTACTCGCAGCACTCCCGGGGCGGTAAACGGCGCGTGGTTCTGACGCAAAAGGGTAGGAGCGTACTGGGTGAAGAGTTGGAGGTCGACGGCGCTCCGGTCATCCAACAGAAGGACAGTCAGGGCAATGTCCTGAAAACCTTCGACCCGCGGGGGGTTGAAGAGGTTGCACCGGCCCGCGACCCACTCGCTCCTACCTCGCCTTCGACGCCAGACAACATGCGCGGTATCAGAAAACGTGCGCGTAAATTACTCGATGAAATCAACTCGGTGGTTGATCTTGCGCGGCGTTACAGCAACTCCAAGGAGCCGCTGGGGTTGACGACGGTCATGGAGCAGCACACGCAGAAGTTGCAGGAAGTCATGGCTGGCATAGCGCGGAGTTCAGTGGACGCCCCGCTGTACGAAGAGCTGCGCAGCGGCATCCAACGCCTGGAGTCGAACCAGCGGGATCTGCTCAAGTCGTTGTATTTGACCACCAGCCATCCTTCGGCAAATGGCCTGAAGTATCTGTTCCAGGAAAGACAGGTAACGATAGCTCGTAGTGTGTCGCGCAGGAGATTGGCAGCCCATGACTATTTGGATGTTTATGAAATCAGGCGGCTTCCCGAGTTGGGACAAGACCGGGGAGTGGGCCTTTGGGAGGCGCACTTCCACTACTCCAGCGAGGACGCCGATGACCGTAGCTTCACCCAGGGGCATCTGAAAATCTGGGCACAACGCAAACTTGGGCGGGAGGCGCAAATGCGCGCGGCCCAAAACAACGACGTGCTGGATATCTATCGGGGCAAACTGCGCTTGGCTGATGTGGAGGGCATTATTCCCTTCGAGTGACCAGCTAGCGGTTCTGGTACAGGCCGTGTTTGCCATGGGCTGGCATGGCCAGGTTGCCACGTTGGGCAATCATTTGGCCGATGGTGATCCACTCGATGCCCTGGCTTTTGAGCCGGGGCAGTTCGCGTTCGAGCACTTCGAGGGTCTGCGGGTAGGGGTGGCCGATCAGCACCGCCGACCCCTGCTTGCGCGCCAAGTCGATCCCTTGCTGTAGTTGCGCGGCAATGGCTTCTGGGGTGCGTACATCATCAAGGAACACATCCCGCGACACATGCGCGAGATCGAGTGCTTGAGCCTTGGCCGCGGCCACGGTGGCCGCGCTGGTGCGGCTGTCGATGAAGTACAGGTGACGGCGTTGCAGTTCAGCCATAAGCCAGGCCATCGGCTCGGCTTGCGACGTCATGCGACTGCCCATGTGATTGTTGATCCCAGCGGCATAAGGCACCTTGTCCAGGGCCGCAGCCAGGCGCTGCGCCAGCTCGGGCAGTGGCGTACCCGGATGCCAGGCGTAAGGACCGGTTGCCGGGTCCATGGGCATGTGCAGAATCACCGTCTTTCCAGCCTTGTGGGCCTGGCGGGCGAAGTCTGTGGCATGAGGGGTGTCGGGCATGATCGCCAGTGTTACCGGGCCGGGTAGGGCCAAGGTACGGCTGTCGCGAGCGCTGTTCTGGCCCAGGTCATCGATGATCAGGCTCAGGTAGGCTTTGCCCTGATGGGCAGGCGCCGCAAAAGCGGCGCTGCTCAACAGATACAGAAGGGTGCACAACAGGTAGCGCATGCAGAGCGTCACTTGCTGTGGGTGATGCTCAAGCCCTTGAGCAGGCTGAGGGCCTGGCTGAGCTGGAAGTCGTTGTCTTGTGGCCGCTCTTTGCGCTTGGCGTTGCTGGTTGGCCGGTCGGCACCACCATTACCGTTGCCCAAGTGGCCTTGCAGGTCGGCTTCCTTGAAGTTCTCGGTGTCTTGCTCGGCGGTCAACTTCGCCTGGCGCACCTCGATGTCCGGAACAATGCCCTGGGCCTGAATCGAACGGCCATTGGGGGTGTAATACAGCGCTGTGGTGAGCTTGAGCGCACGATCATTGTTCAACGGCAATACGGTTTGCACCGAGCCCTTGCCGAAGCTGTCGGTCCCCATCAGCACGCCGCGCTTCTGGTCTTGCAGTGCGCCAGCGACAATTTCCGACGCCGAGGCGCTGCCACCGTTGATCAGTACCACAAGCGGTACTGCTTCACTGGCGTCGGCTGGATCGGCAGAGAAGCGCAGCTCGGAGTTGGCAATCCGTCCCTTGGTGTAGACGATCAAGCCTTTGGTCAAGAAGTGGTCTGCCACTTCAACCGCCGATTGCAGTACACCTCCGGGGTTGTTGCGCAGGTCCAGGACCAGACCGCGCAGCTTCTTACCGTTGTCTTTGCGCAGCTTGGCCAGGGCCTTGCCGACTTCTTCACCGGTCTTGACCTGGAACTGGGTAATACGGATATAGCCGTAGCCGTCTTCGAGCAGTTGGCTCTTCACGCTCTTGACCTGAATGACTGCGCGGGCAAGGGTTACGTCGAATGGCGTGCCGCCGTCGCGTACCAGCGTCAGGGTAATTTTCTCACCGATCTTGCCGCGCATCTTGTCGACCGCTTCAGTCATGGTCTGGCCGCGAGTTGGTTGGCCATTGATCTTGACGATCAGGTCGCCGGCTTCGATTCCGGCACGTGAGGCCGGCGTGTCGTCAATTGGCGATACCACTTTGACGAAGCCATCTTCCATACCGACTTCGATGCCCAGGCCGCCGAATTCGCCGCTGGTGCTTTCCTGCAGTTCCTGGAAATCTTCCGGCCCCAGGTAGGCGGAGTGCGGATCGAGGTTGCTGAGCATGCCTTTGATGGCGTTTTCCAGCAGGGTCTTGTCGTCTACAGGTTCGACATAAGCGGCTTTGATCCTGTCCATGACCTCGGCAAAGGTGCGCAGCTCGTCCAGAGGCAACGGTGCCTTGGCGGAAGCGGCAGCCGATACCGTCGTGGCCGGCACCGCGGTGGGCTTGGTCGGCTCGGCCGCGCGGGCCAGGGGCGCGCCAAGGACCATGGCGATGGTCAGGGCCAGCGAGGTGAGGCGAGGCGAATGCAGCATGTCGAACGAACTCCTGATCCTGGTAGCGCTCCGGCTGGAGCTTCGGCACAGCGTGATCTCACGCTAGGCCGTCAAATAAGGGGTGGGCCTATCCTTGGGCACGGCACCATTGTGCGGGGTCGCTGGGGCGACCTTGCTGGCGGATGGCGAAATACAGCCCCGAGCTGTTCTGGCCACCGCTGTCGCCGACGGTGGAAATGGCCTCACCGGCCTTGACCACGTCTCCGGCACTCTTGAGCAGGCTCTGGTTGTGGCCGTACAGGCTCAGGTAACCATTACCATGGTCGAGAATGACCAGAAGTCCAGCGCCGCGCAACCAGTCGGCGAACACGACTCGACCGCCATGCACAGCACGTACTTGGCTGCCGGCAGAGGCACTGATCATTACCCCGTCCCATTTTGCCCGTGAGTCACCGCCACGGGCTTCGCCAAACCGCGCGAGCAATCGACCATTGACCGGCCATGGAAGTTTTCCTCGAGCCGAAGAAAAAGCGCCGCCGAAGGTTTCGCCGCTGCTGGAAACCAGGGGGCCGGGAAGGGCCTTGGGTTTGCTTGGCGTCGCGCTGCTGCTTGCTGCCAGGGCGTCGCGCTGACGCTGCTTTTGCGCTTCCTGGGCCGCGAGCAGCGCCTTTTGACGGGCTGCTTCGGCTTCACGGGCCTGTCGGGCCAGGGTTTCTTCAATGGTTTTGAGAACTTTGCTCAGGTCGGCCTGATCCTGCTCACGAGCCTGCAGTTTCTGGTCGCGGGCTTTGACGTCGGTATTGAGCTTGGCCAGTACTTGCTGGCGTTCGCTGCGTACTTTTTCGAGTTCCTGGCGCTGAGCGTCCAGGTTGCCTTGCTGGGCCAGTAGCTGGGCTTGCTGCAGGCTGATGTCCTGTTCGACGTTGGCCAACTGGCGCAAGGTTTCATTGAAACTGCGCAACTGCGCCAGGCGCGCCTGGCTGAGGTAGTCGTAATAGGTCAGGGTGCGAGCGAATTTTTCCGGGTTCTGCTGGTTGAGCAGCAGCTTGAGGTATTCCTCGCGGCCGTTCTGGTAAGCCGAACGGGCCTGGATGGCAATCAGCCGTTGTTGTTCAACGCGGGCGCTCTGGAGTTTTTTTTTCTCTTGATCAAGGCGCTCCAGCTCGCCCTCGGTCTTTTTTAGTTCCTGTTGCAGGGCCTCCACCTGCTTTTCCAGCTTGCCGATATCGGTTTCGGTATTGCGCAGGTCTTTCTGCACACCGGATTTTTCCTGCTGCAACTGGCCAAGCATTTTTTTCAGCTCGGCAATGTCCTGACGCGTGGCGTCCAGTTGCTGCTGGGTTTGCGCGCGCTCATCGGCAAACGCCGGGCTGAGCAAGCAAGACATGGCTAGAACGATCAGGACGCGGAACATGGAGTGAGCGACACCAGGGATGGAGACTGGCCTAGTATGCCCGCCGCAGGCCGCAAAAAAAACGCCTCAAGGCAACTGCGTTGAGGCGTTGGTCGGCTAAAGCTTCAAGTTGCACGCATCAAGCGGCAAGAAGATCGCGCGCGATTGCGCCTTTTCTTGCCCCTTGGTGCTGATGACTTTTAGCTTCAGCCCTCTACGAGAATCGACTCGCCGGTCATTTCTGCTGGTTTTTCAAGGCCCAGCAGTTTGAGCATGGTTGGCGCGACGTCAGCCAGAACACCGCCTTCGCGGACCTTGACGTTGCGTTTGCCGACATAGATGAAAGGCACCGGCTCGGTGGTATGCGCGGTGTGCGCCTGACCAGTACAGGCATCTTCCATTTGCTCGACGTTGCCATGGTCAGCCGTGATCAAGGCTTCGCCGCCAACCTTGTCGAGAGCTTGGACGATGCGCCCGACACACAGGTCCAGTGCCTCAACTGCCTTGACCGCCGCTTCGAATACACCGCTATGGCCGACCATGTCGCCGTTGGCATAGTTGACCACGATCACGTCGTAACGCTGCTGCTCGATGGCTTCAACGATGCGGTCGGTCACTTCCGGAGCGCTCATTTCCGGCTGCAGGTCATAGGTAGCGACCTTTGGCGATGGAATCAGGATGCGCTCTTCGCCTTCGAACGGTTCTTCGCGACCGCCGGAGAAGAAGAAGGTGACGTGCGCGTACTTCTCGGTTTCGGCAATGCGTAGCTGAGTCTTGCCGTTCTTGGCCAGGTATTCGCCCAGCACGTTGTCCAAGCTGCCAGGGGCAAAAGCGGCAGGGGCCGGGATTTTTGCCGAATACTGGGTCAGGCCGATATAGGCCGCCAATTTCGGCAGGCGTGCTCGTGGGAATTCGTTGAAATCGGCTTCGACGAACACGCGCGACAGTTCGCGGGCGCGGTCGGCGCGAAAATTCATGAAGATTACCGCGTCGCCGTCTTCGACCTTGACTGCTGCGCCAACGCGTGTGGCTTTGACGAACTCGTCGCTCTCGCCACGGGCGTAGGCAGCTTCGAGGCCAGCCTTGGCGTTGTCGGCGGTAAATTCGGCGGCGCTGTCGACGATGAGGTTATAGGCAGCTGCAACACGGTCCCAGCGATTATCGCGGTCCATAGCGTAGTAGCGACCGATCAGGCTGGCGATGCGGCCCTTGCCGAGCTTGGCGAACGTGGCGTCGAGCAGCTCGATGGACGACTGTGCGCTTTTGGGGGGCGTGTCACGGCCGTCAAGGAAGGCGTGCAGGTAGATATTCTCGGCGCCACGCTGTGCGGCCAGTTCGGCCATGGCGATCAAGTGGTCCTGGTGGCTGTGCACGCCACCATCGGAAAGCAGACCGAGAATGTGGACGGCTTTGCCGGCTGATGCGGCTTTGTCGACCGCGCCGCACAGCACGGCATTTTCGAAAAAGTCGCCATCTTTGATGGATTTGGTCACCCGAGTGAAGTCCTGGTAAACCACGCGGCCAGCGCCAAGGTTCATATGACCCACTTCCGAGTTGCCCATCTGTCCGTCAGGCAGGCCGACGTCCATGCCCGAGCCCGAGATCAAGCCATGCGGCTGGGTGGCGCGCAGGCGATCGTAGACCGGCGTGTTGGCCGAGTAGATGGCGTTGTATTCGTGGCTTTCGCTATGACCGAAACCATCCAGGATGATCAGGACCAAAGGTTTTGGCGTGCTCGTCATCAATCGCACTCACGGTTGTTCAGATGATAAAGACACGCATTTTAGGGCAAATTGGCCATGAATGACGAATTTACCTTGCCCGCCGCCCAGCGTTGGCCGACGGACAGCAGGCATAGATGAGAATTACTGGCAGCTAGCCGCTCGGGCGGGCTTTGGCCGACCTAGGGGGCTGTGTATACTGGCCAACATTTTTAATGGCCTGGAACACCCTCCGATGGTTGCTCACCTGATTGAATTCGCAACAAATCACTATCTGCTGGTTGGTATCTTCGTCGTTCTGCTGATTCTGCTGATCGTTACTGAAGCCCGCAAAGGTGGTCGTAGCCTGAGTACCGGCGAGCTGACGGCACTGGTCAACAGCGAGAAAGGCCTGGTTATCGACATCCGTTCGACCAAGGATTACGCGGCTGGCCACATTGTTGGCGCTCTGAATATTCCGCAAGACAAGTTCGCTGCCCGTATCGGCGAGCTGGAAAAGCACAAGGCCAAGACCCTGATCGTGGTCGATGCGATGGGCCAGCATGCCGGCACCACCGCCCGTGAATTGCTCAAGGCCGGTTTTACCGCTGCCAAGCTGTCCGGTGGTGTGTCGAGCTGGAAAGCCGACAACCTGCCTCTGGTGAAGTGATATGAACAACGTCATCGTCTACTCCAGCGACTACTGCCCTTACTGCTCGCGGGCCAAGCACCTGTTGCAGAGCAAAGGTGTGGCTTTCGAAGAGATCAAGGTCGATGGCAAGCCGCAGGTGCGTGCTGAAATGGTCCAGAAGGCCGGCCGTACCTCGGTACCGCAGATATGGATCGGCAGTACCCATGTCGGCGGTTGCGACGACCTGTATGCCCTTGAGCGCTCCGGCAAGCTCGATGGTTTGCTCAAGGCTTGACCAAGAACCCCTATTAAAGACCCTGCAAAGAAGGATCTGTCATGACTGATCAACAGAACAACGAAGCGGCCGCTGCTGACGAAAGCGCTCCACAATTCTCCCTGCAGCGCATCTATGTGCGTGACCTGTCGTTCGAAGCGCCGAAAAGCCCGGCGATCTTCCGTCAGCAGTGGGAACCAAGTGTTGCCCTGGACCTGAACACCAAGCAGAAAGGTCTGGAAGGTGATTTCCACGAAGTCGTGCTGACCCTGTCGGTTACCGTCAAGAACGGTGACGAAGTGGCCTTCATCGCTGAAGTCCAACAGGCCGGTATCTTCCTGATCAAGAACCTGGACCCGGCTTCGATGAGCCACACCCTGGGTGCGTTCTGCCCGAACATCCTGTTCCCGTATGCGCGTGAAGCGCTGGACAGCCTGGTGACCCGCGGTTCGTTCCCGGCCCTGATGCTATCGCCAGTCAACTTCGATGCGCTGTACGCACAAGAAATGCAACGCATGCAGGAAGCTGGCGAAGCCCCCTCGCTGCAATAAGCTTGTTGCAATGTGCCGAAAAAGCGCCCTGATGGGCGCTTTTTTCATGGGGCTGTCGAGGAATCGGGCGATAACCGTCAGGCAAAACCCTGCTGACGCCAAGCCTCATACACTGTCACTGCCACCGTATTGGAAAGGTTCAGGCTCCGGCACCCCGGGCGCATGGGCAGCCGCAGGCGCTGCTGCGCAGGCAGGTTGTCGAGTACCTCGGCAGGCAGGCCCCGGCTTTCCGGGCCGAACAAAAAGGCATCACCAGGCTGGAACGCCGTTTCGTGGTAGGGGTGCGAGGCCTTGGTAGTGAAGGCGAACAGTCGTGGCTGGCCGAGGCTTTCCAGGCAACTGGACAAATCGGCATGACGTTTGAGAGTGGCATACTCGTGGTAGTCCAGCCCGGCGCGACGCAGACGCTTGTCGTCCAGTTCGAAGCCAATGGGCTCGATCAGGTGCAAGTGGCAGCCGCTGTTGGCACACAGCCTGATAATGTTGCCGGTATTCGGCGGAATCTCTGGTTGAAAGAGGATGACGTGAAACATGCACGGCTCCGAACATAAAGATAGTGAGCATTCTACTCCTGAACCGGACCGGCGTTCGCAGCAATGGCCACGAGTGCTGTTTTCGCTGGCGATTGTCGGCATGCTGGTCGGACTGATGATCGGTCGGCTGACCACCCCCGAGCCTCGCGAGTTGCAACAGGTACAGATAGTCGAAGGCGGCTTGGACCTGTGGTTCAACGAGGAGCCCAAGCTCCATGGCGAAGAGGTCGATGGCACGGTGGCCTTGCTGTTCGAGGCGCAGGGCAAAGCGGCTCGAGGCCAGCTTGAACAGCAGGGCAAGCCTGTCAGTTGGCGGATTCAGAAAAGCGATGGCGGGTTGCTGGTAACCTTGATCGCGGCCCGACCGCTGCACGGCAACTGGGTCGGAGCGGAGCAAGATGGACGCTGGCGAGTGCAGGTTCGCCTGCACGAATAAAAGAGGGGAATCCCCGGCCTGCCTGTACCAAGGCCCCCGAAACTGGAAGTACCGATACTAATGCAGGGTGTGTGCCAGTTTTGTTTCAACCCTCAAATTAGCGGGTTTTGGCGTCTATATCGGGCTTCTCCCGGGGATTTCTGCTTTGCTGCGGTGCATCGAGCACTGGTTCGGTGCATGTAGAGAAACTGCTGCCAGAAGGCAGGTTGCGGGGCAAGCCCGCACCTACCGCTCCTCCAGCAGGTGAGCCATTGATGAGTCAGGCTTCGTCCTCGCCGTCCTCTTCACCGCCGGCCACTTTCATTCCCAGTTCCTTGATTTTGCGCGTCAAGGTGTTGCGCCCCCAGCCGAGCAGCACCGCAGCATCGCGCCGTCGGCCAGCAGTGTGCTTGAGGGCCGTCTCGATCATGATGCGTTCGAAACTTGGCACGGCGCTGTCGAGCAGGCTCGATTGGCCACGGGATAAAGCCTGGTCTGCCCACTGACGCAATGCCTGTTCCCAGTTGGTCACCGGAGCGGTGTCCTGAGGCAGGTTGAGCAGTTCAGGCGGCAAGTCACCAACATGCACTTCCCGACCCGACGCCATCACCGTGATCCAGCGACAAGTGTTTTCCAGCTGGCGGACGTTGCCTGGCCACGGCAGATTGCGCATGAACTCTTCGGTTTCCGGCTTGAGCAGCTTGGGCTCGACCGCGAGTTCCTGAGCGGCACGGCCGAGGAAGTGTCGCGCCAGTGTCGGGATGTCCTCGCGACGATCGGCCAGGCGTGGAATATGAATACGAATAACGTTCAAGCGATGGAACAAGTCTTCGCGGAACTTGCCGGCTTGTACCAGGGTTTCCAAGTTTTGGTGAGTCGCCGCGATAATCCGCACATCGACCTTGACCGGCACATGACCGCCAACCCGATAGAATTCGCCATCAGCCAGTACACGCAGCAGTCGGGTTTGGGTATCGGCCGGCATATCGCCGATCTCGTCGAGGAACAGCGTGCCGCCGTCGGCCTGCTCGAATCGCCCTCGACGCAGGTTGGCGGCACCGGTAAACGCGCCTTTTTCGTGACCGAACAGCTCGGATTCCATCAGGTCCTTGGGAATGGCTGCCATGTTCAAGGCGATGAACGGTGAAGCCGCACGGGGGCTGTGGCGGTGCAGGGCATGGGCTACCAGCTCTTTGCCGGTGCCTGACTCGCCGTTGATGAGCACGGTGATGTTGGAGTGGCTCAGGCGGCCAATGGCGCGGAACACCTCCTGCATCGCTGGCGCTTCGCCAATGATTTCCGGGGTGCGGGTCAGGGTTGGAGCGGCATCCAGTCCTTGCTGCTCCTGAGCGTGCTGATTGGCCCGTTTGACCAATGACACTGCCTCATCGACGTCGAACGGTTTGGGCAGGTATTCGAAGGCACCACCTTGATAGGAGGCCACCGCGCTGTCGAGGTCCGAATGGGCGGTCATGATGATCACTGGCAGGCGCGGATGCTGTTCGCGAATCTGTGCGAGCAGGTCCAGGCCGCTGGCGCCGGGCATGCGGATATCGGAGATGATCACATCCGGCTGCTGGCGGGCCAGGCGACTCATGACCCCGTCGGCACTGTCGAAGCTCTGGGTGGTCATGCCTTCCTGTTGCAGGGCTTTTTCCAGGACCCAGCGGATGGAACGATCATCGTCGACGATCCAGACGGTTTCACTTCGGCTCATGAGGCGTTGGCTCCTTGTTCCAGCGGCAGGAAAATCGAAAAGATGGTGTGGCCTGGATGGCTGTCACATTCGATCAGGCCCTGGTGCTGGCTGATGATGTTCTGGGTGATGGCCAAGCCCAGCCCGGTACCGTCCGGACGGCCGCTGACCATTGGGTAAAAGATGGTTTCTTGCAGCTCGGCCGGAACACCTGGGCCGTTGTCGATGATCTCGACCTTGGCCACCAGGCGATGGCGTGTGTGGCCAATGGTGAACTGGCGCATGGCCCGGGTGCGCAGACTGATTCGCCCCAGGCGAAGTTCGTTCTGGCCACTGATGGCTTGCATGGCATTACGCACGATGTTGAGTACGGCCTGGATCATTTGCTCGCGGTCGATCAGCACGTCCGGCAGGCTCGGGTCGTAGTCGCGTACCAGGGTAATTCCGCCCTGGGTTTCGGCCTCGACCAGGCTGCACACCCGCTCGAGGACTTCATGAATATTGGTCATCGCCAGCGACGGCAGTTTGTTCGAGCCGAGCATGCGGTCGACCAGGTTACGCAGGCGGTCGGCCTCTTCAATGATCACATTGGTGTAATCCTTGAGGCCTTCCTCGGGCAACTCCCTGGAAAGCAGCTGTGCGGCTCCACGGATGCCCCCGAGTGGGTTCTTGATCTCATGGGCCAGGCCACGCACCAGCAATTTGGTGGTTTCCTGCTTGGACAGTTGGGCCTCCTCCTTGGTGATCCGCAGCAGTCGGTCGCGGGGGTGTACTTCAAGCAGCAACAAGGTTCGCCCGCCACTCAGAATCGGCGTTACCGCATAGTCGACAGTCTGGGTTTGTCCGGTCAAAGAGGTCAGCAGGGCTTCGCGCTTGGTGAATGGATGCGCGTGCTCGACCGCCTGGCGCAATGAATTGAGCGCTTCCGGTGATTCGGTGAACAACTCACTGATGAATTGCCCGTGGCTGCGTTGACCACTGATAGCCAGAAGCATTTCAGCTGCCGGGTTCATGTACTCAAGGCGCAAATCGGCATTGAGCAATATGGTCGCGGTTGTCAGGTTGTCCAGTAGCAGTCGGTGCAGGGCATCGCTGATGGTCATGGGGCGTCTTTGACCTCTTTTGGCTCATGACGACCCCGGCTGTGCCGGGATCGCGGGCGCTGGTTGTCTGCTGGTAACAAGAAAATGCAAAAAACAAACCAAGGCTCCGAAAAGAAGCGGATCTGCCGGATAAAGTCCTGAATTTGCGCTAAATATGGCTGTAAAGCCCTACATTAGCCCTTGGCTTGAACCAAATTGGGCTGGTCCGCTCCTGGTAACGCTGTTCTGTGCACCAATATAGAGCATAGGGGAGGTTTCATAGTGCTGGACACAAATGGGCGGTGGCACGAATCAGCGCCAAGGAGCGTTCGGGACTCTTTTTCCGCTTTTCTATGGCTTGAGCCAAGGCTGACGGGCAGGGCTCGGGTCTATGACGATCAAATTCGGCCAGTTCATCGAGCAAGACTTGCTGCAGGCGATCCAGTTGTGGGCGCAGTTGCGTTGCCAGGTCGATGCGTGGTGTCTGTGGGGCGCTGCCTGCTGCATGCCAGCGCGATAACGCGCTGTATTGCAGCAGTTTGTTGGCTTCGATCTGATCGAAAAAAAATACGCCTGCGCGCTGAGCATCGACGCCGGAGCGGAGTGCCTCTGATTGCGCCTGGGCAATGACCTGGCGTTCGCGCTGAGGTGCCTGGACCAGCTGGCCAGAATCCCATTTGCTCAAGGCAACCTGTTCGGATATGTCCAGGCGTTGCTCCATACTGTCCAGCAACTGGACCAGTGCCGTGTCTGCTGGTGTTGTCGGAGTGCAACCTTGAATTGACAACAAGGGGGCTGTCAGTGCGGCAAGTAGCGGTATGCGCATGGTGGGCTGGCCTCGTTAGAAAAAGGCCAGTTTGCCTTTATCCGGTTCCAGTACCTGTCAGTTGTTTCGTACAACGATGTCAGAAAAAAAGAAAAGGCCTCCGAAGAGGCCTTTCTTTAGTGCGTTACTGGATTAGCAGCTGTAGTACAGCTCGTATTCCAGTGGGTGTACGAAGGTACGAACCTTGATTTCTTCTTCGCTCTTCAGAGCGATGTAGGCATCGATGAAGTCGTCGGAGAACACGCCACCTTTGGTCAGGAACGCACGGCCCTTGTCCAGCTCTTCCAGGGCTTCTTTCAGGCTGCCGCAAACCTGTGGAATCTCTTTCGCCTCTTCAGGCGGCAGGTCGTACAGGTTCTTATCAGCGGCATCGCCTGGGTGGATCTTGTTCTGGATACCGTCCAGGCCGGCCATCATCAGTGCAGCGAAGCACAGGTATGGGTTGGCAGCCGGGTCCGGGAAGCGAGCTTCGATGCGACGGGCTTTCGGGCTGGAAACGTATGGAATACGGATCGATGCCGAACGGTTGCGAGCGGAGTAGGCCAGCATTACCGGGGCTTCGAAGCCTGGTACCAGACGCTTGTAGGAGTTGGTAGCCGGGTTGGTGAAGCCGTTCAGTGCCTTACCGTGCTTGATGATGCCGCCGATGAAGTACAGAGCAGTATCGGACAGGCCGGCATAGCCTTCGCCGGAGAAGGTGTTCTTACCTTCTTTGGAGATGGACATGTGTACGTGCATACCCGAGCCGTTGTCGCCGTACAGCGGCTTAGGCATGAAGGTAGCGGTGCGACCGTAAGCGTCGGCAACGTTGTGTACGCAGTACTTGAGAGTCTGAACTTCGTCAGCCTTCTTCACCAGGGTGTTGAACTGCACGCCGATTTCGTTCTGGCCGGCAGTTGCCACTTCGTGGTGGTGAACTTCGATGACCAGGCCCATTTCTTCCATGGCGTTGCACATGGCAGTACGGATTTCGTGGTCGTGGTCGAATGGAGGCACTGGGAAGTAGCCGCCTTTGACGCCTGGACGGTGGCCTTTGTTACCGCCTTCCACGTCCTGGTCGGACATCCACGAGCCTTGCTCGGAGTAGATTTTGAACATCGAGCCGGAGATGTCGGACTTGAACTTCACTTCGTCGAAGATGAAGAACTCAGGCTCTGGACCGACGAATACGGTGTCACCGATACCGGTGGTCTTCAGGTACTCTTCAGCGCGGCGGGCAATGGCGCGAGGGTCGCGGTCATAGCCTTGCATGGTCGAAGGTTCGATGATGTCGCAGACCAGAATCAGGGTCGGCTCTTCGGTGAACGGGTCGAGTACGGCGGAGGAGTCGTCCGGCATCAGGATCATGTCGGAAGCTTCGATGCCTTTCCAGCCAGCAATGGAGGAACCGTCGAACATCTTGCCGGCTTCGAAGAAATCTTCGTCCAGCGCATCACGCGATGGCATGGTGACGTGATGTTGAATGCCTTTGGTATCAGTGAAGCGCAGATCAATCCATTTAACGTCATGATCTTTGATGAGTTGAACCGACTTCGACATAGTGTCCTCCGGGTGGGGTAGAGCTTGCCTGTGCAGCCCTTGAATTTGGGTGATGCCGGGCGCGAATAGTCGGCCAAGGCAACCTGCCTCACAAGGGAGCAAATTGCATGCCAGTGCCCCGGTTTGGAAAGTTTGCCCCATTCCCAAGCGTTTCCGGGCATTGCCAGCAAAATGTCGGGCGGTTTATGCACTGTAACGAGGCGTAATTTTCCTTTGACGACCCAATATGGTGCACGAAAAACCTTCTGCACATTAATTGGTCAAACCTTGAGCAATTTCCGCTATAATCCGCGCCCCACTTTTTTAGTCGGTAGCTCGCGCGCAGTTTTTCATGAAACTAATCGTAAAAGTCTTCCCAGAGATCACCATCAAGAGCCGCCCGGTTCGCAAGCGTTTCATTCGTCAACTGGGCCGCAACATCCGTACCGTGCTCAAGGACCTCGATCCTGCGCTCGCGGTCAACGGTGTCTGGGACAACCTCGAAGTGATCACTCATGTCGAGGACGAAAAGGTTCTGCGCGAGATGACCGAGCGCCTCACGTGCATGCCCGGCATTGCCCATTTCCTGCAGGTTGACGAGTACCCGCTGGGTGACTTCGACGACATCGTCGCCAAGTGCAAGGCGCACTTCGGTCACCTGCTGGCTGGCAAGCGTTTCGCCGTGCGTTGCAAGCGTGGCGGTCACCACGATTTCACCTCGATGGATGTCGATCGTTATGTTGGCAGCCAATTGCGCCAGCAGTGCGGTGCTGCAGGTATCGACTTGCGCAACCCTGAGGTCGAAGTGCGCATCGAGGTGCGTGACAAGCGTCTGTATGTGATTCACAACCAGCACAAAGGCATTGGCGGCTACCCGCTGGGTGCCCTGGAGCAGACCCTGGTACTGATGTCCGGTGGTTTCGACTCTACCGTTGCGGCTTATCAGATGATGCGTCGCGGCCTGATGACCCACTTCTGCTTCTTTAACCTGGGCGGCCGTGCCCACGAGCTGGGGGTGATGGAAGTCGCCCACTTCCTGTGGAAAAAGTACGGTAGCAGCCAGCGCGTTCTGTTTATCAGCGTGCCGTTCGAAGAAGTGGTCGGTGAGATCCTCGGCAAGGTCGATAACAGTTACATGGGCGTCACGCTCAAGCGCATGATGCTGCGTGCGGCGGCGCACATGGCCGATCGTCTGGAAATCGACGCACTGGTAACCGGCGAGGCGATTTCCCAGGTTTCCAGCCAAACTCTGCCGAACCTGGCGATCATCGATTCGGCGACCGACAAGCTGGTACTGCGCCCGCTGCTGGCTAGCCACAAACAGGACATCATCGACCAGGCCAACGAAATCGGCACCGCCGACTTCGCCAAGCATATGCCTGAGTATTGCGGCGTGATCTCGGTAAACCCGACCACTCATGCCAAGCGTCATCGCATGGAACATGAAGAGAAACAGTTCGACATGGCCGTGCTGGAGCGTGCCCTGGAGCGCGCCCGCCTGATTTCCATCGACAATGTGATCGATGAGCTGAGCCAGGATATCCAGGTCGAGGAAGTCGAGCAGGCGCTGGCCGGTCAAGTCGTCATCGATATTCGTCATCCGGATGCCCAAGAAGATGAACCGCTGCAACTGGACGGCATCGAAGTCAAAGTGATGCCGTTTTATGCGATCAATAGCCGCTTCAAGGACCTGGACCCTACGCGCCAGTACTTGCTGTATTGCGACAAGGGCGTGATGAGTCGGCTGCATGCCCATCACCTGCTGAGCGAGGGACATGCCAATGTGCGTGTTTATCGACCGGCATAAGACGCCGGGGTTGTATGGCGGCAGTATCCGCCATCGCCCTCCCGACCGCCGGGCAGTCTGAGCGCCGTTCATTCATATTCGCCACTTAAAATAGTGGCAACCCGAATCCTCTGATCGAGATACACAAGTGATCGAAAATCTACGTAACATCGCCATCATCGCCCACGTTGACCATGGTAAAACCACTTTGGTCGACAAACTCCTGCGTCAATCCGGCACTCTGGAGCGTAACGAGCTCAACGACGAGCGCGTCATGGACTCCAACGACCAGGAAAAAGAGCGCGGTATTACCATTCTGGCGAAAAACACCGCCATCAACTGGAACGGCTACCACATCAACATCGTCGACACCCCAGGCCACGCCGACTTCGGTGGCGAGGTTGAGCGTGTAATGTCGATGGTTGACTCGGTGCTGCTGCTGGTCGACGCCCAAGACGGCCCTATGCCGCAAACCCGTTTCGTGACCAAGAAGGCTTTCGAAGCCGGCCTGCGTCCAATCGTGGTGATCAACAAGGTTGACCGTCCAGGCGCACGTCCTGACTGGGTTCTGGACCAGATCTTCGATCTGTTCGACAACCTCGGTGCTACCGAAGAACAGCTGGACTTTAAAGTCGTCTACGCCTCGGCCCTGAACGGTATTGCCGGTCTGGACCACACCGAAATGGCCGAAGACATGACCCCGCTGTACCAGTCGATCATCGACAACGTACCGGCTCCTGCCGTTGACCGTGACGGTCCGTTCCAGATGCAAATCTCGGCACTGGACTACAACAGCTTCCTGGGTGTTATCGGTGTTGGCCGTATCGCTCGTGGTCGCGTCAAGCCGAACACTCCGGTTGTCGCTATCGATGTCGACGGCAAGAAGCGTAACGGCCGTATCCTGAAGCTGATGGGTCACCACGGTCTGCACCGCATCGACGTTGAAGAAGCGCTGGCCGGCGACATCGTCTGCATCAGCGGCTTCGACGAGCTGTTCATCTCCGACACCCTGTGCTCCCCGGACGCAGTAGAGGCGATGAAGCCACTGACCGTCGACGAGCCAACCGTTTCGATGACCTTCCAGGTCAACGACTCGCCGTTCTGCGGTAAAGAAGGCAAGTTCGTCACCAGCCGTAACATCAAAGAGCGTCTGGACAAAGAGCTGCTGTATAACGTTGCACTGCGCGTTGAAGAAGGCGACTCGGCTGACAAGTTCAAGGTGTCCGGCCGTGGTGAGCTGCACCTGTCGGTACTGATCGAAACCATGCGTCGCGAAGGCTTCGAAATGGGTGTTGGTCGTCCGGAAGTAATCATCCGTGAAGTCGACGGCGTGAAGAACGAGCCGTTCGAAAACGTCACCATCGACATCCCTGAAGATTCGCAGGGCAAGGTCATGGAAGAAATGGGTCTGCGTAAAGGCGACCTGACCAACATGGTTCCGGATGGCAAGGGCCGTGTACGCCTGGAATACAACATCCCAGCCCGTGGTCTGATCGGTTTCCGTAACCAGTTCCTGACCCTGACCAACGGTGCAGGCATCCTGACCTCGATCTTCGATCGCTACGCTCCGATGAAGTCCGGCCACATGTCCGGCCGTCAGAACGGCGTACTGGTTTCGGTTGAAACCGGCAAGGCCCTGACCTACTCCCTGGAAACTCTGCAGGCTCGCGGCAAGCTGTTCGTAGAGCACGGTCAGGAGATCTACAACGGTCAAATCGTTGGCCTGAACAGCCGTGACAACGACCTGGGCGTCAACCCTACCAAGGGCAAGAAGCTCGACAACATGCGCGCTTCGGGTAAAGACGAAACCATCGCTCTGGTTCCGCCTGTTCGCTTCACCCTGGAACAGGCTCTGGAATTCATCCAGGACGACGAGCTGTGCGAAGTAACACCTAAGTCGATCCGTCTGCGTAAGAAGATCCTCGACGAAGGCGAGCGTACTCGCGCTGCCAAGAAAGCCAAAGCTAACTAAGTTAGGCTGAAACGAAAACGCCCCCGGTCGAAAGGCCGGGGGCGTTTTTGTTTGTCTGCTGTAATCAGTCTGGCCCGCGTACTGTAGAAGCGGGCTTGCCCCGCGATTAGCCAACTGGCAGCAATAGCTCCTCGCAGGGCAAACCGATTCCCAGCGGTTTAGCGACGCGCCGCAGGCTTGGGAATATAGGCGCAGTAGCCCGGACGAGGCCCGACGCGCGGATGGTTACGGCAGGTGTCCGGACGCTTGTCATAAATGGTGCACAGACGGCTTTTACGATCCAGGTACAAGCAGTCGTCGTTACTCATTTGCGCCAGGGTGAAAATCCCCGACTTCTGATTGAAACGATCGACGATGCCTTCTTTCTGCAAGCGCTTGGCAATCGACTTTGGCGGCTCGCCTTGCTCGAATTCATCCACCACGCCAATGCGGATCAGGTCTTTCAGCTTCACTTCCACTGGCAATTGGCAGCAGGTGGAATTGCAGCCTCCGCACATATGGCTGACATATTTTTGCCAGGTATCCAGCCGGTCAACTTCGGCGGCGGCAATCAGGGTCGGTTTCATCAGGCTCAGGTTTTAGATGTTCTAGTAGGCGCGCGATCATACCGGAGTTGGTCAAAATGTGAACAACCATTTGCCGGTTCTTGCTCCTGTGCTGCGAGCTTTTGCACAGAAACCCAAGAACCAGAGCCAACGCTCTGTGTCGAACGGTCTAGGCTGAGAAATCTCCATCCGCATTCGTCAACTTGCCCGAGGACGTCGCATGTCTCAGGAACCACTCGCTCGTGACGCAGAGGTGGCTGCTTTTCGCACCGCTGTACTGGATAAATTGACCTATTCGGTCGGTAAGGACCCGGAGCATGCTTTCGATCATGACTGGTTCGAGGCCATTGCCCTGGCAGCCCGTGATCACATGGTCGATCACTGGATGGACCATACGCGGCAGATCTATCGCAAGAGCCAGAAGCGCGTTTACTACTTATCCCTGGAGTTCCTCATCGGTCGCTTGCTGTACGACAGCTTGAGCAATCTGGGGTTGCTGGACGTCGCCCGTGAGGCGCTCGAGGGGCTCGATGTCGATTTGGAGCGCATTCGCCTGTTGGAGCCGGATGCGGCGCTGGGCAATGGTGGTCTTGGGCGCTTGGCGGCGTGCTTCATGGAAAGCATGTCGACCCTGGGCATCGCCGCCCACGGTTATGGCATTCGCTACGAGCACGGTCTGTTTCGTCAGGCAGTGGTCGATGGTTGGCAGCAGGAACAGACCGAGAACTGGCTGGATTTCGGCAACCCCTGGGAGTTCGAGCGCGCCGAGGTGATCTATCCGATCAGCTTCGGTGGCAGCGTCGAGACGGTGCATGACGCCGATGGCCAACAGCGCCAGGTGTGGTGGCCGGGCGAAACGGTACGGGCTGTGGCATATGACACGCCAGTGGTTGGCTGGCGCGGTTCCAGCGTCAATACCTTGCGTCTATGGCGTGCGCGAGCCCTGGAGGAGCTGCACCTGGAGCGATTCAATGCCGGGGATCACTTGGGCGCCGTGGCCGAAGTGGCGCGCGCCGAAAGTATTTCGCGGGTGCTTTACCCCGCCGACAGTACCGAGGCCGGGCAGGAGTTGCGTCTGCGTCAGGAGTACTTTTTCGTCAGCGCCTCGCTGCAGGACCTGTTGCGCCGGCACCTGAACATGCACGACAGCCTGCTCAACCTGCATGAGTCGGCAGCGATCCAGCTCAATGACACTCACCCCTCGATTGCCGTGGCCGAATTGATGCGCCTACTGGTAGACCAGCATGAGGTGCCGTGGGACACCGCCTGGCAACTGACTGTCGATACACTTGCATACACCAACCACACCCTGTTGCCTGAAGCGCTGGAAACCTGGCCCGTCGGCCTGATGGAGCGCATGTTGCCGCGGCACATGCAGATCATCTACCTGATCAATGCCTTTCACATCGATGCGCTGCGGGCCAAGGGCATTCATGACTTTGACGTACTGCGCGCGGTATCGCTGATCGAGGAAGACAATGGTCGGCGGGTGCGGATGGGAAACCTGGCCTTCCTTGGTTCGCATAGCGTCAATGGCGTGTCTGCATTGCACACCAAGTTGATGCGCAGCACGGTGTTTGCCGAGCTGCACAAGCTCTACCCCGAACGGATCAACAACAAGACCAATGGCATTACCTTCCGTAGATGGCTGTACCAGGCCAATCCACAGTTGACCGCTATGCTGGTTGAAGCCTTGGGCGATGGTTTGCTCGACGATCCGGAAGGTCGCTTGCGTGATCTTGAGCCCTTTGCCGACAAGGCAGCGTTTCGCAACCAGTTTGCCGAGCAGCGTTTGCACAGCAAGAGGGCACTGGCCGCTTTGATCCAGGAGCGCCTGGGCATATCAGTCAACCCTGAGGCGATGTTCGATGTGCAGGTCAAGCGCATCCACGAGTACAAGCGCCAGTTGCTCAACCTGCTGCACACTGTGGCCCTGCATCAGGCGATCCGCTCGGAACCGGGAGCGGGATGGGCGCCGCGGGTAAAAATTTTCGCTGGCAAGGCTGCCGCCAGTTACCACCAAGCCAAACTGATCATCAAATTGAGCAACGACATCGCTCGGGTGGTGAACAACGACCCCACGGTCCGCGGCCTGCTCAAAGTGGTGTTCTTGCCCAACTACAACGTCAGTCTGGCTGAAAGCATCATCCCGGCGGCCGATCTTTCCGAGCAGATCTCCACTGCCGGTTATGAGGCTTCCGGGACCAGCAACATGAAATTCGGCCTCAACGGTGCCCTGACCATCGGCACCCTGGATGGCGCCAACGTCGAGATGTGTGAGGAAGTGGGCGCGGAAAACATGTTTATCTTCGGCTTGACCGCGCAGCAGGTCGAGGCTCGCAAGCGCAGCGGCGAATTCGGTGCCAATGCGGCGATAGGCGCCTCTCATCGGCTCAATGACGTGCTCCAGGCCATTCGCAGTGGGGTGTTCTCTCCGGATGATCCCGCGCGATATGTGGGATTGGTGGACTCATTGGTGGCTCATGATCGCTTTCTGGTGTGTGCCGATTTTGATGCCTATTGGGACGCCCAGATGCGCGTCGAAGCGCTCTGGCACGACCCCAAGCGGTGGTGGCGCACAGCTGTGCTCAACACCGCACGGATGGGCTGGTTTTCCTCGGACCGGACAATTCGCGAGTACGCCACGCAAATCTGGAAAGCCCTCGACTAAGCTGTGCAGGACGGTCCGGGAGGGGTGAACTCTCGGGCCAAAGTGCCGTCTGATCGGGCAAGCGTGTCGGATAGCTCGCTAGCGCTTCACTCTCCCTGTAAACTGCGTGGGTTTTTATTACCCCCTTCTTCGGAGCCTTACATGTCCCGCGTTACCCTGAGTCGCTATTTGATTGAGCAGACCCGCAGCAACAGTACTCCTGCCGATCTGCGCTTCCTGATCGAAGTGGTGGCGCGTGCGTGCAAGGAGATCAGCCACAACGTTTCCAAGGGCGCCCTGGGCGGTGTTCTGGGCAGCATGGGTACCGAAAACGTGCAGGGCGAAGTCCAGAAGAAACTGGACGTGATTTCCAACGATATCCTCCTCGAAGCCAACGAGTGGGGCGGCCACCTGGCCGGCATGGCATCCGAAGAAATGGACAATGCCTATCAGATTCCGGGCAAATACCCGAAAGGCGCCTACCTGCTGGTATTCGACCCGCTGGACGGTTCGTCGAACATCGACGTCAACGTTTCGGTCGGTACCATCTTCTCGGTACTGCGTTGCCCCAACGAGTACCTGAGTCAGAACGAAAGCCTCAACGAACAGGCTTTCCTGCAACCAGGCACCAAGCAAGTAGCTGCCGGTTACGCGATCTATGGCCCCCAGACCATGCTGATCCTGACCTTGGGCAACGGCGTCAAAGGCTTCACCCTGGACCGCGAACTGGGCAGCTTCGTACTGACTCATGAAAACATCCAGGTGCCAGAAACCACCGCCGAGTTCGCTATCAACATGTCCAACCAGCGTCACTGGGAAGAGCCGGTGACCCGCTATGTTGGCGAGCTGCTGGCAGGTGAAACCGGCCCGCTGAAAAAGAACTACAACATGCGCTGGATCGCCTCGATGGTTGCCGATGTACATCGCATCCTCACCCGCGGCGGCCTGTTCATGTATCCACGTGACGCGCGCGAGCCTTCCAAGCCAGGCAAGCTGCGCCTGATGTACGAAGCCAACCCGATGTCGTTCATCATCGAACAGGCTGGCGGTGCTTCCACCGACGGCAAACAGCGCATCCTCGACATCCAGCCCGAGAGCCTGCACCAGCGTGTGGCAGTGTTCCTCGGCTCCAAGCAGGAAGTCGAGCGCGTTACCGGTTATCACCAGGAGTAAGTCATGCTCGCACCTTGGCAGCCGTTACTGGAGTGGTGGTTCGGATGGGGCACCAGTCCCAAGGACGTCGCTGACGAGAAGAGCACGCTGTGGTTTGGCAAGCACCACGATGCCGAGGCGCAAGAGCACTTCGGCGACCTGGTCGAGCTAGCCCTGGCGGGTGGTCTGGATGAGTGGCTGCAAAGCCCACAGGGCTGGCTTGGCCTGGTGCTATTGCTCGACCAGCTCCCGCGCATGATCTACCGTGACACTCCGCGCGCCTTCGATGGCGACCGGCGTGCGCAGGTACTGGTGATGCAAGGGTTGGGCAAGCATTGGGACTACCAATTGCTGCCGATCCAGCGGGTGTTCATCCTGCTGGTGCTGGAGCATGCTGAAGTGCTGGATTGGCAGAACGTCAGTGTCGAGCGTTATCAACTGTTGCTCGATGCCCAGCCGGAAAGTGATCGGCGATTGTTCGAAGGCTTCCTCGATTACGCCGAACAGCACCAGCGAGTCATTGCCCGTTTTGGCCGTTTCCCACATCGTAATCTGACCCTGAATCGGCCGAGTACCGACGAAGAGATGGACTTTCTACTGGAGCCGGGCTCAAGGTTCTGAGTTGGTTTTCATCGCGGGGCAGTCCGCTCCCACCGACGCAGGTGGGTTCGGGCTTGCCCCGTGACAGTTTTACTTCAGATCCTGAAGCTGCCTACCAGATGCTTCAGACGACTGGCCTGATTTTCCAGGTCTTTGCAGGCACGCAAGGTCGCTTGCAGGTTTTCCACGCCTTCCTGATTCAGCGTATTGATTTCGGTGATGTCGACATTGATCGACTCGACCACGGCCGTCTGCTCTTCGGTCGCGGTGGCTACTGACTGGTTCATGCCGTCGATTTCACCAATGCGCTGGGTGACACTGCCCAGTCGTTCACCTGCCTGGTTGGCGATGCCGACGCTGTGCTGACTCTGGCTCTGGCTTTCGGTCATGGTGCTGACCGCCACCTGCGCGCCGGCCTGCAGCTCTTCAATGATTCGTTGTACCTGCTGCGCCGAGTCCTGGGTGCGGTGGGCAAGGTTGCGCACCTCATCAGCGACGACGGCGAAGCCGCGGCCGGCTTCACCTGCTCGTGCTGCCTCGATGGCGGCATTGAGCGCCAGCAAGTTGGTTTGCTGGGAAATGCCGCTGATTACCTCGAGGATCTGACCGATGTTCACCGTGTTGGCGTTCAAGGTCTCGATGTTGCTGCAGGAGTCACTGATCTTTGCCGACAGCTGATTCATAACGTCGATGGTTTGATCGACCACATGCTGGCCTTCTTCGGCCAGGTTGCGCGCGTCGCTGGAGTGCTGCGAGGCGAGTGCGGCGTTCTGGGCGATTTCCTGCGCTGCGGCTCCGAGTTGGTTGATCGCGGCCGCAACGCTGCTGGTGCGGCTCGATTGCTGGTCGGCGTTGTGAATCGAGGCATTTGAGGCGCTGACTACGCGCAGGGCCACTTCGTTGACCTGGCCGGTAGCCGAGGAAACTTCACGGATCGACTCGTGAATCCGTTCGACAAAACGGTTGAACGACTGACCGAGGCTACCGAACTCGTCCTGGCCGTGGATGCGCAGGCGCCGGGTAAGGTCGCCTTCGCCCTCGGCAATGTCGTGCATTGCCCGGCCCATGACGTGCAGGGGTTCCATCAATACGCGGATCAGTAGGCCAAGCAGGGCAATAATGATCAGCACGGCAATGACCGTGGCAAAAATCGCCGAGGTACGCAGTTCGCTGAGCATGGCGAAGGCAAAGTCCTGATCGAGCACCATGGCAACGTACCAATCGGCGGACGGCACGCCATTGACCTTGGTGAAGGTGATGAACTGTTTGTGCTCACCTTGTTCGAGCTCTTTCAGACCACTGCCGATCTGTGGGGTGTTCTGCGGATAGGCGTCGTTGAGGCTTTTCAGGGCCAGCTTGGCGTCTGGGTGCACAAGAATCTTGCCATCGCCGTTGACGATAAATGCGTGGCCGTGGCCGTCGAAGTTCAGTGCGTTGATGATCGAGCTGATGCTGTCCAGATCGGTGTCTGCACCATTGACGCCGATCAGGCGGCCTTGGTGCAGAACCGGTGTGGCCAGGGTGATTACCAGTTTGTTCATCGATGCCGAAATGTACGGTTCGGTGACGATGGTCTGGCCGGCACTGGTGGCGGCTTTATACCAACCGCGAACACGTGGGTCATAATCGGCAGCGCGGCTGCCTTGTGGAACCGACTGCATGTAGCCGTCCTGGCCACCGAAGTAGGTCAGGGCGAAGTTGCTGCTGTACACCGGCAGGTTGAGGCTGCGGGTCAGGCTCTCCTTGTCGGCGCCATCGACGGCTACCTGCTGAGACAACGAGTGCAGAATCTGGATGCGGCTTTGCAGCCAGGTCTGGATGTTGCTGCTGGTGAGGCTGCCAAGCTCCTGCATCGAAGCTTCAGTATTGCTGCGCAGCGTCTGGCGCTGGCGATAGTCGTTGAACAGGACAAAACAGGTAAAGGCGACTGCAACCACCAAGGCGGCGGCGAGCAGTATCTTGTGGCTGAACTTCAGGTTTTTTGTCATTGCGAGGTCTGTCTGCACACGGCGGGTCAACGGGGAGGGCGCGGCAATACGTCGCAGCGCGTATCTGTGTCGTCTGCACAAAGAAAAAGATGAGCCCAGAAGCGGTCTATACGACCAAAGGCAGTGAAATGGCGCCAGTAATACGCGGTAGCTCGGGAACCAGAGGTGGTTTTTCCCTTCTAAGCTGTCGGTAGGCCATTGCGCCTGCATCCCCATGTCCAGGAGTGACCTTTCATGTCGTTGCGTTCTCTCGCCCTGCTGTCCTTGTGCGTGTTTCTAACCGCGTGCAACAAGATCAATCAGGAAAACTATTCGAAGCTTCAAGCGGGCATGACCAAGGTCGAGGTCGAAAAACTGTTGGGCGCGCCCAAGGACTGCTCCGGCGCACTGGGCATGTCCAGTTGCACCTGGGGTGACGATAAGAGCTTTATCAGTGTGCAGTACGCCGCCGACAAGGTACTGATGTACTCCGGACAGGGACTCAAATGAAACGCTTACACCTGCTGTTTGCACTGTGTGCCGGCCTGATCCTGGGCGGCTGCGCTCACTCGGGTGCGGGGCCGATCCCGCCGAAGACGGTCGAGAGTGTCGACCTCAAGCGCTATCAGGGCAAATGGTTCGAACTGGCGCGCTTGCCGATGTTTTTTCAACGCGACTGCGCCCAGTCGGAGGCCCATTACAACGTGAGGCCCGATGGTACGGTCGGCGTGCTCAATCGCTGCCAGACCCTTGAAGGTGAATGGCAGGAAGCCAGCGGCACCGCCTCGCCACAGGTCGCCGGCAAGACCGACAAGCTCTGGGTTGTCTTCGATAACTGGTTCTCGAAAGTGCTGCCGGGGCTGGCCAAGGGTGAGTACTGGGTGCTGTACGTCGGCGACGACTACCAGACCGCGTTGGTCGGTAACCCGGACCGAAAATACCTGTGGATTCTTTCCCGCACGCCGAACGTTCCGGCCTGGCAGCGCGAAAGCCTCCTGGCCAAGGCGCGCCAGCAAGGCTACGACACCAATCGCCTGATCTGGCGAGTAGCGGACAAGGACATTGCTGCACATAAACAGTGAGGTCTTTTCGCGGGGCAAGCCCGGTTTCACCGGTTCTGATCGTTGGCCGGTGCAGGCTTGCCCTGTAATTGCAGCTTTAGCCTGCGCTCGTAACAGTTTACGGAAGCATCCTACATACCATCTAATGCCAACGAATTAGGCTTCACTCTCTGAACGCAGGGAGTAAAGCGAATGGCTAGTCACGGCTACATAACCATCACAGGTAAGGCGCAAGGGCTTATCTCCGCCGGGTGCTCAAGTCAGGAGTCTATTGGTAACAAATGCCAAGCCGGGCATGCCGATGAAATAATGGTATTGGCAATGAATCACGGTATGACAAATGTTGGCAATATCAAGCGCACCACACATGGTCCGATCGTTATCACCAAAAACATTGATAGATCATCACCGCTCTTGGCGTAGGCGTTGACCAATCGGGAAGCCATTGATTGCACGATCAGCTTCTATCGTACCTCAGCCTTTGGCACACAAGAGAAGTTTTTCACCATCAAGTTGGGCGGGGCGCAGGTCGCCGATTACTATGTTCGATCCTTTAAAGTTGCCGGAGATGTATCTCTTACAATAGAGGGAATGGCGAATCTACAAAGCGTCGACCAGATTCGAGAAGAGCTGAAAAAATGACGCTGTTTCTATATTTGTCTGCTCTTGTTTTAGGGTTATGGCTGGGTCGATTTTTCAAGACTTATTTTACCGGTCCTGATTTAAGCAATGCAGGAGCGTGGTTCTGTATCTTGTTTAATGTTTTTTTGGGTTCTATTCATTTTGGGCTCGTGCAAAATGAAAGGTTTCTGTTTATTGGTGACGTATCCAGTTGGGTGGATGAGTACCCCCTTGTTCTTTGGCCAGCGCTAATTGGTGTAGTTTTACACTCGACTTTTATGCCGGAGAAAACTACGCATTCGTAGAACGATTGACGGAAAATGCCTTGCTCGCTAACAAGAACAAGGCATCTCCAACGCATCAGCCCAACAACGTTCGTAGCACCTCGGTAAACGCCCGGGCGCTTTCTTCCTCGTGAGCATGACGCCCCTGACGCACCACCCACTGGCCATTGACCATTACATCGCGAACCTGACGATCCCCGCCGGCAAACAGCCAGCGGTTGAGGATGCCGTCTTCGCTGGCGGTTGCCAGGTAAGGATCGTTGCCGTCGAGCACCAACCAGTCTGCACGTTTGCCGACAGCCAGTTCGCCAATCGGCTGGCCCAGCGCCTGGGCGCCGCCGCTCAGTGCTGCGTCGTAGAGGGTCCACAACGTGAGGCCCGATGGTACAGTCGGCGTGCTCAATCGCTGCCAGACCCTTGAAGGTGAATAGCAGGAAGCCAGCGGCACCGCCTCGCCACAGGTCGCCGGCAAGACCGACAAGCTCTGGGTTGTCTTCGATAACTGGTTCTCGAAAGTGCCGGGGCTGGCCAAGGGCGAGTGCTGGGTGCTGTACGTCGGCGACGACTACCAGATCGCGTTGGTCGGTAACCCGGACCGAAAGTACCTGTGGATTCTTTCCCGCACGCCGAACGTTCCGGCCTGGCAGCGCGAAAGCCTCCTGGCCAAGGCGCGCCAACAAGGCTACGACACCAATCGCCTGATCTGGCGGGTAGCGGACAAGGACATTGCTGCACATAAGCAGTGAGGTCTTAGTGCGGGGCAAGCCCATTTACACCGGTTCTGATCGTTGGCCGGTGCAGGCTTGCCCTGCAATTGCTGATTAATCCTGCGCTCGTAACAAATTACGGAAGCATCCTACATACCATCTAATAGCCACGAATTAGGCTTCACTCTCTGATCGCAGGGAGTAAAGCCAATGGCTAGTCACGGCTACATAACCATCACAGGTAAGACGCAAGGGCTTATTTCCGCCGGGTGCTCAAGTCAGGAGTCGATTGGCAACAAATGCCAAGCCGGGCATGCCGATGAAATAATGGTATTGGCAATGAATCACGGCATGACAAATGTCGGCAATATCAAGCGCACCACACATGGTCCGATCGTTATCACCAAAAACATTGATAAATCATCACCGCTCTTGGCGCAGGCGTTGACCAATCGGAAGGTGTGACCAACATGGAGAGCGTGATGGCGATTCAAGGTGAGTTGGCGCGATGATGCTTCTGCTCTATTTGATATTTCTAGTTCTTGGGATCTGGCTCGGTTATTTCTTTAAGGTTTTTTTTACCGGTCCAGACTTGAGTTGTCGCGGCGTTTTTTTTTGTTTTATATTTAATTCGTCTCTTGGTGCGCTTCATTCTGGTCTTGTTTTGCGCGAAAAATTGTTCTTTATTGGCGATGTATCCAGTTGGGTTGATGAATATCCCCTTGTTCTTTGGCCGGCGCTGATTGGTGCATTTGCGCCTGCGATGCTCATGCCAAAGAAAACTGCACGCTCGTAGAACGATTGACGGAAAATGCCTTGCTCGCTAACAAGAACAAGGCATCTCCAACGCGTCAGCCCAACAACGTTCGTAGCACCTCGGTAAACGCGCGGGCGCTTTCTTCCTCGTGAGCATGACGCCCCTGACGCACCACCCACTGGCCATTGACCATCACATCGCGAACCTGACGATCCCCGCCGGCAAACAGCCAGCGGTTGAGAATGCCGTCTTCGCTGGCGGTTGCCAGGTAAGGATCGTTGCCGTCGAGCACCAACCAGTCTGCACGTTTGCCGACAGCCAGTTCGCCAATCGGCTGGCCCAGCGCCTGAGCGCCGCCGCTCAGTGCTGCGTCGTAGAGGGTCCGTCCGACCATTGGCTGATCGCCGCGATAGAGTCGATTGCGCCGCTGATCACGCAGGCGCTGGCCGTACTCCAGCCAGCGCAGTTCTTCAACCACGCTCAGTGACACGTGGCTGTCGGAACCAATGCCCAAGCGACCGCCCTGCGCCAGATAATCCACAGCAGGGAAGATGCCGTCGCCGAGGTTGGCTTCGGTGGTCAGGCACAAACCGGCAATCGCGCCGCTACGGGCCATGAGGGTAACTTCGTCGGCTTGCGCATGGGTGGCATGGACCAGGCACCAGCGCTGGTCGACTTCGGCGTTTTCATACAACCATTGCAGCGGACGACGGCCGCTCCAGGCCAGGCAATCGTCGACTTCCTTTTGCTGTTCGGCAATGTGGATGTGCACCGGGCAGGTTTTGTCGCTGACCGCCAGTACCTGGGCGATCTGCTCTGGTGTCACCGCGCGCAGCGAGTGGAAACACAGCCCCACCTGTTGCGCCGGTTGCCTGGCCAGTACAGGACCGAGTTGCTGTTGCAGCTTGAGGTATTGTTCGGTGCTGTTGATGAAGCGGCGCTGGCCTTCGTTCGGGGCCTGGCCGCCGAAGCCGGAGTGGCTATACAGCACTGGCAGCAAGGTAAGGCCGATGCCGCTGGCACGCGCCGCCTCGCTGATGCGCAGTGACAATTCAGCAGGATCGGCGTAGGCCTGGCCCTGTGTGTCGTGATGTACATAATGGAATTCAGCAACAGAAGTGTAACCAGCCTTGAGCATCTCGATGTAAAGCTGGCGGGCAATGACTTGCAGTTGTTCGGGACTGATCTTGCCCACCAAGCGGTACATCAGTTCACGCCAGGTCCAGAAACTGTCATTGGGGTTGCCGGCGACTTCGGCAAGCCCAGCCATGGCGCGCTGGAACGCGTGCGAGTGCAGGTTAGGCATGCCCGGCAACAGCGGGCCTGCCAGGCGCTCGGCACCCTCAGCCGAACCATTGGCCTGAACACTTGCGAGCAGGCCATGAGCGTCGACCTCGATTCGGACATTTTCGGCCCAGCCCGTGGGGAGCAAAGCGCGCTCGGCGAAGAAGACGGACATCGGCGCAACACCTCATTGTGATTATTTGTATATACATATACAGACGTTTGCCTGCTGGGTAAACTCCGGCAAGCTACCGTTCATTCAACCGAACAAAGGAAATCTTCCGTGCCGACACCTCCTGTCTCCGCGCTGGTTGCCCAGATGGGCGAGGGTCCGGCGCCGCTGTATGCCCGGGTCAAGCAAATGATCGCCCAGCAGATCCAGAATGGCAGCTGGCCGCCGCACCACCGGGTGCCATCGGAAAGCGAACTGGTCAGCCAATTGGGCTTCAGTCGCATGACCATCAATCGCGCCCTGCGAGAACTTACCGCCGAAGGGCTGTTGGTGCGTATGCAAGGGGTTGGCACCTTCGTGGCCGAGCCCAAGACCCGCTCTGCGCTGTTTGAAGTGAACAATATTGCCGACGAAATCGCTGCCCGTGGTCATCAACATACGTGCCAAGTGATAACCCTCGCCGAAGAAGCCGCCGGTTCCGAGCGTGCCTTGGCCCTGGATATGCGCGAAGGGCAGCGGGTATTTCATTCGCTGATCGTGCATTACGAAAATGGCATTGCCGTGCAAATCGAAGATCGCTTCGTCAATGCTCAGATTGCGCCTGATTACCTCAAGCAGGACTTCACCCGGCAAACACCCTATGCCTACCTGTCTCAGGTCGCGCCATTGACCGAGGGCGAGCATGTGGTCGAGGCGATATTGGCCGAGCCGGAAGAATGCCGTCTTCTGCACATTGAACAAGGCGAGCCGTGCTTGTTGATTCGCCGCCGCACCTGGTCGGGTCGCCAGCCAGTGACTGCCGCTCGTCTGATTCACCCAGGTTCCCGTCACCGTCTGGAAGGACGCTTCAGCAAATGAGCCAGCTACAGGTTTTACGTGCCAAGGATTACCCCCGCATGCCGTGGAAAAACGGCGGCGGTAGCACCGAAGAAATCACCCGGGATGCGGGCGAAGGTCTGGAAGGTTTCGGCTGGCGACTGTCGATTGCCGATATCGCCGAGTCCGGAGGATTTTCCAGCTTTGCCGGATACCAGCGCATTATCACCGTGCTCGAAGGTGAAGGCATGCGTCTGCAGGTTGATGGCCAGGCCACGCGACCATTATTGCCCTTCGATGCGTTTGCCTTCAGCGGCGAAAGCCAGGTGAGCTGCACGTTGCTTGGCAGTTCGATTCGCGACTTCAACCTGATCTACTCCCCGCAGCGTTACCGTGCGCGCCTGCAGTGGCTGGATGGCAGTCAGCGAGTGTTCAGCTCGGCCTCGACGCTGCTGCTGTTCGCCGCCGCCTCGCAGGTGGAAGTGGCACTGGCCGGGCAGGGCGATCACATGTTGGGGCGCTATGACTGCCTGCATCTGGATGCCAACACCGATCTGCAGACCTTGAACGTTCAAGGGCGCTGCTGTCTGATCGAGCTTACCGCGCACTGAGCGTGTTACGCCTCGGCCGAATTATTCGGCTGGGGCTGTTACCTAATGACCCAAAGTGGTGCAACGCCACTGGTCGGCTTCCGCTCACCGTCCATCTCCTCCGAATTTTTTTCATTCCGCCAAAGCCAAGCGCTGCGGGGCTCTGGCGCCGGCATTTCAGCCCCGTAGCTCACGGAGATGATGAGTTGGCATTTCAATTGCCTATGCTTGTACATACAAGTAAAGATGTGTTTGTATGAGCCCCATGACACACCCAATGCCTGGGTTGCTCTGGACTGATTGCTTAGGAGCCATTTCCGTGACCGACAACAACTTCAAAAAATTCCGTGACGTCGAAATCCGCGCAGCACGCGGCAACAAGCTCACCGCCAAAAGCTGGCTGACCGAAGCGCCCCTGCGCATGCTGATGAACAA